>NZ_CP117435.1:301428-602857 GCF_030687495.1 Pseudomonas sp. FP453
CGGCCAGTTCGTTGCGGTAATAACGCTCGGCCAGGTGCTCCAGCGGCCATAGCAGCGGCGCCAGGCACAACGCCAACAGGGCGAGGCTGCGCCAGCGGGGTCTTCGCGGGAGGGTTGGAGTCATGGAAGTCGGGCGCCTGGGGGTACAGGCGCATTATGCCTAGTGCTGCGCGGCAAGACACTCGCGCAATGCGTCCTGCCAGTGCGGCTGGCTGACGTGCCACTGCTGTTGCAGGCGACTGCAATCGAGGCGCGAGTTCAGCGGGCGTTGGGCGGGCGTGGGGTAGGCGCTGGAGGGGATCGCCTCCAGTTCGGCGCAAACCTTGCCCTCGGCGCGCAAATGTTCGCCAATCGCCTGTGCGAAGCCGAACCATGAGGTTTCGCCCCCGGCGGTCAGGTGATAGACGCCCCATTCGCCCGCTGCGCCGGCCTGCCAGCGCTCGATCAGGGCACGGGTGCTGTGGGCGATGCTGCCAGCCCAGGTCGGCGCGCCGATCTGGTCGGCGACGATGCGCATCTGCGGCTTCTCTTGCAGCAGGCGCTGCATGGTCAGCAGGAAGTTCTTGCCGTGGTTGGAATACACCCAGCTGGTGCGCAGGATCAGGTATTCGCCGCCCACCGCCGCAATCGCCTGCTCGCCGGACAGCTTGCTTTGGCCGTAGACGCTGAGCGGGTTGGGTGTGTCGGTCTCGGTATAGGGCGCCGCTTTAGTGCCATCGAACACGTAATCGGTGGAGTAGTGGATCAACGGCACGCCCAGGACCTTGGCTTCTTCGGCGAGGATGCCGGGCGCTATGGCATTGATCGCGAACGCGGCGTCCGGCTCGCTTTCGGCCAGGTCCACGGCGGTGTGGGCGGCGGCGTTGATGATCAGGCCGGGGCGGTGAGCGCGGACTTGCTGGCGGATGTGCTCGGGGTTGGCCAGGTCAAGCTGGTCGCGGCCGAGCACGATGAGCTCGCCCAAACCCTGGAGTCGCTGTTGCAGTGCCTGGGAGACTTGGCCGTGTTGGCCGGTGATCAGGATCTTCATGGGAACAGGTCGGCTTCCATCAGCAATTTGCCCGCCTGGTCCTTGGCCGACAGCTGCGGCGCCTCGCTCAGCTGCCAGTCGATGGCCAGCGTCGGGTCATTCCACAGGATGCTGCGCTCGGCACTTGGCTGGTAATAGTCGGTGGTCTTGTACAGGAACTCGGCGAAATCGCTGAGCACCACAAACCCATGGGCAAAGCCTTCCGGCACCCACAGTTGGCGGTGGTTCTGCGCCGACAGCCGCACACTCACCCACTGGCCGAAGTTCGGCGAGCTGCGGCGGATGTCCACGGCCACGTCCAGCACCTCGCCGGCGGTGACGCGCACCAGTTTTCCCTGGGTGTGTTCGAGTTGATAGTGCAGGCCGCGCAACACGCCTTTTTGCGAGCGCGAGTGGTTGTCCTGCACAAAGTCGCGCTGCAGCCCGGTGGCCTCGGCAAAGGCGCGGGCATTGAAGCTCTCGTAGAAAAACCCGCGCTCGTCACCGAACACCTTGGGCTCCAGGATCAGCACACCGGGCAGCGCGGTGTCGACCACGTTCACGGGGTGTCTCCCGCCAGCGAATAGAGGTACTGGCCGTAACTGGTCTTGCCGAAATACTTGGCGCGCTCCAGCAGATGTTCGCGGTCGATCCAGCCGCTGGTGTAGGCGATTTCTTCGAGGCACGCGACCTTCAGGCCCTGGCGGCGCTCGATGGTCTGCACGTACTGCGAGGCATCCAGCAGGCTGTCGTGGGTGCCGGTGTCGAGCCAGGCGAAGCCACGGCCAAAGCGTTCCACCTGCAAGTCGCCGCGACGCAGGTAGGCGTTGTTGACGTCGGTGATTTCCAGTTCGCCCCGGGCCGAGGGCTTGACCGCCTTGGCGATCTCGATCACGTCGTTGTCGTAGAAATACAGGCCGGTGACCGCATAGCTGGACTTGGGCACCGCCGGTTTTTCCTCGATGGACAGGGCGCGGCCTTCGCTGTCGAAGTCGATCACGCCGAAACGCTCCGGGTCTTTGACCCAGTAGCCGAACACCGTGGCGCCTTTGCCGCGGTTGACGGCGGCGTGCAACTGCGCGCTGAAGCTTTGCCCGTGGAAAATGTTGTCGCCGAGGATCAGGCACACCGGGTCGCTGCCAATGAACTGCTCGCCAATCAGGAAGGCTTGCGCCAGGCCGTCCGGCGTCGGTTGCTCGGCGTAGCTGAACGTGACGCCGAACTGGCTGCCGTCGCCCAGCAGGTTGCGGTATTGCGGCAGGTCGGCCGGGGTGGAAATCACCAGGATCTCCTTGATGCCGGCCAGCATCAGCACCGAGATCGGGTAGTAGATCATCGGCTTGTCATACACCGGCAACAGCTGTTTGGACACGCCCAGGGTGATGGGGTGCAGACGCGTGCCGGAGCCACCGGCCAGTACGATTCCTTTCATCATGCGATCAGATCCCTCATGTCGGTGTTGCCCAATCGTTGACCCTGATAACTGCCGTCTTGGACCCTGCGGCACCAGTCCAGGTTATCCAGGTACCACTGCACGGTTTTGCGTAGACCGGTTGCAAAGGTTTCCGCTGGCACCCAGCCCAGTTCGCGCTGGATCTTGCTGGCATCGATGGCGTAGCGCTGATCGTGGCCGGGGCGGTCTTTGACGAAGGTGATCAGGTCGCTGTAACTCGTCACGCCGGGTGGATGCTGCGGCGCCAGTTCTTCCAGCAGCGCGCAGATACTGCGCACCACGTCGATATTCTTTTGCTCGTTGTGCCCGCCGATGTTGTAGGTCTCGCCCACCACGCCTTGCGTCACCACCTTGAGCAGCGCCCGCGCGTGGTCTTCGACAAATAGCCAGTCGCGCACCTGCAAACCATCACCATAGACCGGCAAGGGCTTGCCCGCGAGGGCGTTGAGAATCACCAGCGGGATGAGTTTTTCCGGGAAATGGAACGGCCCGTAGTTGTTGGAACAGTTGGTCAGCAGCACCGGCAGCCCGTAGGTGCGCTGCCAGGCGCGCACCAGGTGGTCGGACGCCGCCTTGCTCGCGGAGTAGGGTGAGCTGGGGGCGTAGGGCGTGGTTTCGGTGAAGAGGTCGTCCACGCCGTGCAGGTCGCCGTACACCTCGTCGGTGGAGATGTGGTGGAAGCGGAATGCGTTTTTCGCGGCTGGGTCGAGGGTCTGCCAATAACCCCGGGCGGCTTCCAGCAGGCTGTAGGTGCCGACGATATTGGTCTGGATAAAATCCGACGGGCCGTCGATGGAGCGGTCCACGTGGGACTCGGCCGCCAGGTGCATGATCGCCTGCGGTTCGAAGCGCGCGAGCACGGCGCTGACGGTGGCCTGGTCGATGATGTCGGCCTGGACGAACTCGTAGCGGCTGTTGGACGCGATGGAAGTCAGCGATTCGAGGTTGCCGGCGTAGGTGAGTTTGTCGAGGTTGAGCACTTCATGCTCGGTGTGCTGGATCAGGTGACGTACCAGAGCAGAACCGATAAAACCGGCGCCACCGGTAATGAGAATGCGCATGTCGGGGCCCTTTTCCTTTTGACGGACATTTAGCGAATGGAGCATAGCCTGTGTTGCCGCGCGCGGTAGGGCAGGATGTGTCGGGGGGTTGCACAAGCCCCCTGAACAATGGCGAACTAAGCGCCTGATAAAAATACCGAGGTTGCCCCCGATGCTGCTCGCCACGTTGATTCACCGCGCCAGTCTACCCTGCCCGCAAGTGGGCCCCGAGCAGGCAGCGCAATTATTGGCGCAGCATTATGGCCTGGCTGGCACCTTGCAATCATTGGGCAGCCAGCAAGACCTCAATTACAGGGTGGACAGCCCTCGCGGCCGATTTGTTCTGAAAATCTGCCGGGGCGACTACGCCGCCGTGGAGTTGCAGGCCCAGCACGCCGCGCTCAATAGCCTGCAAGGCGTGCGCGTGCCCAAAGTGGTCAAGGCGCTGAACGGCGATGAACTGCTGACCGTCACCCTCGACGGGCAAACCCTGCACCTGCGCGTGCTCGACTACATCGACGGCCAGCCGCTGACCCATCGGCCGCACCTGGGGCGCGAGGTGATCGCAGGCTTTGGCGAGCTGTGCGGGCGCATGAGCCTGGCCCTGGCGGATTTCGCCCATCCGGGCCTGGAGCGCACGTTGCAGTGGGACCCGCGCCATGGGCGGGAGCTGATCGCGCATTTGCTGGCGACCTTGCCAGAGCTGCCGCACCGCGCCGAGCTGGAACAGGTCGCCGCGCAGGTCGAAGCGCGCATCCGGCCGCTGGCGGAGCAGTTGCCGTGGCAAGCCGTGCACATGGATATCACCGATGACAATGTGGTCTGGCAGCGTGATGCCGCGCGGCAGTGGCAGGTCGAGGGCGTGATTGATTTCGGCGACCTGGTGCACACCTGGCGCATTGCCGACCTGTCGGTGACCTGCGCGGCGTTGCTGCACCACGCCGAGGGCGATCCCTTTGCGATCTTGCCGGCGATCCAGGCGTGCCACGCGGTGACGCCGTTGCAGCGCGCCGAGCTACAGGCGCTGTGGCCGCTGATCGTCGCGCGTGCGGCGGTGCTGGTGTTGAGCAGCGAGCAACAGCAATGCCTGGACCCGGATAACGCTTACCTGCTGAAAAACGCCGAGCACGAGTGGGAAATCTTCCACGTGGCCACGTCGGTGCCGTTCGAGTTGATGGAAGCGGCGATTCTGCGCAGCGTCGGCGAAGACCTGCCGGCGGTGGCCAGCGAGGATTTTGCGTCGTTGTTGCCGGGGCTGGTGGGGCGCGAATTTGCCCTGATCGATCTGGGCGTACTCAGCCCGCATTTCGAGGCGGGCAACTGGGAGCACGCGGGGATTGACCGCCGCTTGCTGGATGAAGCGGCGGCGGTGCATGGGCTGGCCGCCAGCCGTTATGGCCAGTACCGGCTGTCGCAGACCTGCCCGGACAGTGCCGTTGAACCGGCGACGTTCCCGCTGCATGTCGAGCTGCATTTGCCCCACGGCACGCTGTTGGAAGTGCCCTTCGCCGGGACGTTGCAGCACGGCGCGGACGGCCTGGTCAGCGTGCAGGGCGTCGAATTGAGCCTGCGTTTGTGGGGCGTGAACACCGTATTGAACGCTGGCGCGCTGTTGGTCGAGGGCCAAGTGTTGGGTGAAGTACACGCGCCGTTGACCGTGCAACTGTGCCGCGCCGAGCTGGAACCGCCGCTGTTCTGCACGCCGTCGCGGGCGTTGGCGTGGCAAGCCTTGTGTCCATCGCCCGCGACGCTGCTGGGGTTGGCCTGCGACGCCGAACCCGAGCTGGACCCCGAGGCCCTGCTGGCCCGGCGCGACGCCAGCTTCGCGCGCTCGCAAAAACACTATTACGTCGACCCGCCGCGCATCGAACGCGGCTGGCGCAACCATTTGATCGATATGCAGGGCCGCTCCTACCTGGACATGCTCAACAACGTCGCGGTGCTCGGCCATGGTCACCCGCGCATGGCGGCGGTGGCGGCGCGGCAGTGGTCGCTGCTCAATACCAACTCGCGTTTCCACTACGCGGCGATTGCGGAATTTTCCGAGCGCTTGCTGGCGCTGGCGCCCGAAGGCATGGACCGGGTGTTCCTGGTCAACAGCGGCACTGAAGCCAATGACCTGGCGATTCGCCTGGCCTGGGCCTACAGCGGCGGGCGCGACATGCTCAGCGTGCTGGAGGCGTATCACGGCTGGTCGGTGGCGGCGGATGCGGTGTCCACCTCGATTGCCGACAACCCCCAGGCGCTGAGCAGTCGCCCGGATTGGGTGCATCCGGTGACCGCGCCGAATACCTATCGCGGCGAGTTCCGTGGGCCGGACAGTGCGCCGGATTACGTACGAAGCGTGGAACACAACCTGGCGAAAATCGCCGCGAGTAAACGCCAACTGGCCGGCTTTATCTGCGAGCCGGTGTACGGCAACGCCGGGGGCATCTCGTTGCCGCCGGGCTATTTGCAGCAGGTGTACGGGCTGGTGCGCGCCAGGGGCGGCGTGTGCATCGCCGACGAGGTGCAGGTCGGTTACGGGCGCATGGGCCACTTTTTCTGGGGCTTTGAAGAACAGGGCGTGGTGCCGGACATCATCACCATGGCCAAGGGCATGGGCAACGGCCAGCCGCTGGGCGCGGTGATTACCCGGCGCGACATCGCCGAGGCGCTGGAGGCCGAGGGGTATTTCTTCTCGTCGTCGGGGGGCAGCCCGGTCAGTTGCCGGATCGGCATGGCGGTGCTGGACGTGATGGCCGAAGAAAAACTGTGGGAAAACGCCCAGGTGGTTGGCGGGCATTTCAAGGCGCGGTTGGCAGAACTGATCGACCTGCATCCATTGGTCGGCGCGGTTCACGGTTCCGGCTTCTATCTGGGCCTGGAGTTGGTCCGCGACCGGCAGACGCTGGAGCCCGCGACCGAAGAAACCGCGCTGTTGTGTGATCGCCTGCGCGAGCTGGGCATTTTCATGCAGCCGACGGGGGATTATCTGAACATCCTCAAGATCAAGCCGCCGATGGTCACGTCCCGGCGCAGTGTGGATTTCTTCGTGGACATGCTGTCGAAGGTGCTTGGCGAGCAATTGTAGTTAATCGATTCTTATCGGCTATTTAATGTCATATTTATCGCCGATGATCCTTGAGCGCTTTTAAAGCCGATTTTTATCCGTTATAAAGTCGGCCTTTACCCCCATTCGGAGTCTTGATCGCCATGACCACCCTGCACAGCACACCCCGCGCCGATGGCTTCCATATGCCTGCCGAATGGGCGCCACAGACCCAGGCCTGGATGATCTGGCCCGAGCGCCCGGACAACTGGCGCCTGGGCGGCAAGCCGGCGCAGGCAGCGCATGTGGCGGTGGCCAAGGCCATTGCGCGTTTCGAACCGGTGACCGTGGCGGTGTCTGCGGGCCAGTACGAAAATGCGCGTGCGCGCCTGGATGGGCCGAATATCCGCGTGGTGGAAATGTCCAGCGACGACGCCTGGGTGCGCGACACCGGGCCGACCTTCGTGATCAATGGCAGCGGCGAAGTGCGCGGCGTGAACTGGGATTTCAACGCCTGGGGCGGGTTTGACGGCGGCCTGTACGCGCCGTGGAACCGCGACTCGCAGGTGGGTGGCAAGATCCTCGAAATCGAACGCGCGCCGCGCTACCGCACCGAAGGCTTCGTGCTGGAAGGCGGCTCGATCCACGTTGACGGCGAAGGCACGCTGATCACCACCGAAGAGTGCCTGCTCAACCGCAATCGCAACCCGCACCTGGACCGCGCGGCGATCGAGGCGGTGCTCAGCGCCAACCTGGCTGTGGATAAGATCATCTGGCTGCCGGACGGCCTGTTCAACGACGAAACCGACGGCCATGTGGATAACTTCTGCTGCTACGTGCGCCCCGGCGAAGTGCTGCTGGCCTGGACCGACGACGTGCAAGACCCGAACTACGCGCGCTGCCACGCCGCCATGGACGTGCTGCACAGCAGCACCGACGCCCAGGGCCGCGCGTTCACCGTGCATAAAATGCCGATCCCGGGGCCGCTGTACGCCACCGAGGAAGAATGCGCCGGTGTCGACCCGGTGGACGGTTCGCAGGAGCGTAATCCGACCGTACGTTTGGCCGGTTCCTACGTGAACTTCCTGATCGTCAACGGCGGCATCATCGCGCCGAGCTTCGATGACCCGATGGACGGCCCGGCGAAGAAGATCCTCCAGGATCTGTTCCCGCAGCACGAAGTGGTGATGGTGCCGGGCCGCGAACTGTTACTGGGCGGCGGCAATATCCATTGCCTGACCCAACAACAGCCGGCCCCGCAGAAAAAGTGAGTGCAGTTGTAACAGCAGCATGAGGGTGACCGGGCACTGAGCAATTCCGGTACTCATGGCAAGCCCGCGGCCCAGCAAGGTCGCGGGCTTTTTTGTGGGTAAATGCCTACAAAAACTGGGGGTTGGCATAGCTCTTGTATCGCTGTTGCGACAGTGATCGAGGTTTATGACTCAGCAGTTCTGTCATAAACCTTGAGTAAGTTAGCCGCTCAAGCAGTAGGAGAGAGCGCTGAAATGAGTCCTCAAATCAACCTGATGTACACGCGCACGTTTCACCCGATGCGGGTCAACGGCGACGCGATCCAAGCACTGGGGCTCTGGTTGAAGGAAAACGGCTCACGGAAGAGCAGGCTGCCTGATTTGCGCAGCGTGTTGAGCGAGCGGTATCCGGTGGGTTTGTTTAGTGAGGATGAAGTGCACGTGTTGTGCGATTTGCTGCAGAACTAAAGAACACTGCAATCCAGAAATGTGGGAGCTGGCTTGCCTGCGATAGCGGTGTGTCAGCCCCACATCAGGTGCTGACCCACCGCTATCGCAGGCAAGCCAGCTCCCACATTGGTTCTGTGTTTGGGTTTAGAAGCTGTAGGTGCCGGTTACGACGAGGCTACGCGGCTCGCCTGGCTGAATCTGCGCCACGCTGGTCGCCGACGCGTAGTAGTTCTTGTCGGCGATATTGTTCAGTGCCGCGCGCACATCCCATTCCTTCTGACGGAACCCGGCCAACGCATCCCAACGGCCGTAGCCCGGCAGCACCACGGTGTTGAGGCTGTCGGCGTAACGGTCGCCCACCAGGGTCAAGCCGGTTTCCGCGTACCAGCCCATCTCTGGTTTCCAGGTGATGAACAGGCTGCCATTGCGCTTGGCCACGTCGTTGACGCGCTTGCCTTCAAAGCCGTTGTTGTCCTTCACCACCGTGGCGTCCTGCAGGCCAATCCCCCCGCGTACATACCAGTTGCCGACGATCTTGCCGGTGGCGGTCAACTCGACGCCGCGTGAGCGTTGCAGGCCGCTGAGCAGCGTAATGGTGCGGTCCAGTGGGTCGGCGGTGCGGCGGTTGTAGAGTTCCAGTTCGTACACGGCCAGGGTGGTGCTCAGGCGGTCGTCGAGCCAGTCGCTTTTGACGCCGATTTCCTTTTGCTTGGTCAGCTCGGGGCTCAAGTCGTTGGCGCCGCTGGTGGCGCTCGGGGTGATGCCGATCAGGCCGCCGCCCGCTGGGGAGAACGTCTTGCTCCACGAGGCGTAGAACGAGTGGTTTTCCAGGGGCGTCCACACCAGGCCGATGCGTGGGCTGGCGTTATGGCTGTCGACGTTTTGCTGGAGGTTGTTGATTTTGTTCTTGGTGTCGACTTCAAAGCGGTCGTAGCGCAAGCCGGCGAGGACTTGCCATTGATCGTTCAGGCGCAGTTGGTCCTGCACGTAGACGGCACGGCTTTCGACTTCGGTGTGGTTGTTGCTCGATAGGCTCATGCGCCCGGTGTGGCTCAAGTGGCGATTGGGCTGGTTGAGGTCGAGGCGCGGCACGCTCGTGCCGCCGTTGTAGAGCTTCGGATCGCGGCGTTGGCTGCCCATTTCGACGCCGGTGAGCAGGCGATGCTCCAGGCCGAAGGTGCTGAAGCTGCCTTCCAGTTCGACGTTGTTGGTGATGTTGAAGGTGCGCAGGTCCTGCTGCCAGCGCTGGCGCGTGACGCTGTTGGTCGCGGGCACGTAAGCGACTTGATACGTGTTGTCGAAATCGCTGTCGAGTTTGAACAGACCGAGCGTCTGGCGCAGTTGCCAGTTGTCGTTGAGCTCATAGGCGAGCTTGGAGCGCAGCGACTGGGACTTGTCGTCGATGTAGTCGCGGCTGTCGCCGTAGGTGGTGCTGCGGCTCACATCGGCCGGGCGACCGTTGACGCCGGGGATGCCGCGATCGGGCGTGCGGTTGTAGCGGCTGTATTCGTATTGCACCAGCCAGTTCAGGTCGGGCGTGAGCTGCCAGCTCATGGACGGTGCGAACAGTTGGCGGTTGCCGCTGACGCCATGACGGAAGCTGTTGTTGTCCTGGTTGCCCATGTTCAGGCGCAGGCTGATGGTGTCGCTGGGGTCAGTGCTCAAGTCGGCGTACAGGCTGCGCAAATCATTGCTGCCGCCCTGGGCTTCGATGCTGGATTTATGCCCGGCGGTGGGCAGTTTGCTCACGCGGTTGACGATCCCTCCCTGACCGCCTCGCCCGTAGAGTACTGCGGCTGGGCCCTTGAGCACTTCGATGCGCTCGATGTTATGCAGGTCTCGGACGTATTGGCTGTCGTCGCGGATGCCGTCGAGGTAGAAGTCGTTGCTCGCGTCGAAACCGCGAATGCGCAGGCTGTCGAAGCGCGTATCGGCGCCGCTGCTGACGTTGGGAATGCCGCTCAACGCCTGGCCCAGGTCATTGGTGCCGTAGGACCGCAGGCTTTCCGTCTTCACCGAGTCGATGGCCTGGGGCACATAACGCACCGGGGTGGCTGTGCGCGTGGCGGTGCTGGTTTCCTTGATGCGTGGGTCGTCTTCGTCAGCTTCGGCGCTGATCGACGTAGTGGGCAAGGTGGTGGCAGCACAGGCAAAACCAGCAGACAGCAGAACGGAGAGCCCAAGTGTGATGGGCGTCAGGCGTGGGGCAGGCATGGGGAAATGTATCCGAATTGTTTGGGAGGAGAATTGCGCGTTAATGGTAATGCTTTGCATTAACGCTCGTGATGGATTCCCAAATGTATCGGCTTTGAAATGTGTTACAGAATGTGTTTAACGACCCGGTTGATAGGGTTTTTTGTCGTTTTCAGAAGCGCTGTAGGCCGTTGCTTAGAATTATTTCGCCTAAATACAGACGATTCGCGAAATTGACACATAGTTCCGGGCGCGACTAGGATTGCGCCCAACGCCTGTGGCTAACAGCCATGACTCATCCAATAAAAAAAGGCCCGCGGCAGTTCAGTCGTCCGCGGGTCTTCTTTTTTCCGGGAAAAGTCGATACCAGAAAGCAATACGGAGCCTGGTGTCATAGCGCGTACTCAACCAGTAATAAGGAATATAAGAAATGTTGAAGCAACGGATGAGTCTGATCGCTCTGGGGATTTTGAGCGCATCGACAGCAATGGCCAACGACCAGGAACAATCCAAGGGTTTCGTTGAAGACAGCCACCTGAACATCGCGGCACGTAACGCTTACATCAGCCGTGACTACAAAAACCACAACCAGGACAAAGCTGAATGGGGCCAAGGCTTCATCGGCAAGTTCGAGTCCGGTTTCACCCAAGGCACCGTGGGTGTGGGTGTGGACGTACTGGGCCAATACGCTATCCGTCTGGACGGTGGTAAAGGTCGCAGCGGCGGCGGCGGCATCGACTTCTTCAAGCAAGGCGACAGCGGCGCGGCCGCCAACGACCTGGCCAAGGGCGGCGCAGCTGTTAAGGCGCGTATCTCCAACACCGTACTGAAATACGGTCAGCAACTGCCGAACGTACCGGTCCTGGCCTACGACAGTGGCCGTCTGCTGGCGGAAACCTACGAGGGCACCTCGATCGTTTCCAAAGAAATCGCCGGCCTGCAACTGGACGCTGGTCATTTCACCAAGCAAGGCCGTAAAAGCGCCGAAGGCAGCGACAGCGGCCACCTGAAAAGCATCGACTACGTCGGCGGTAGCTACAAGTTCACCGAAAGCCTGTCGGCCGCGCTGTACGCTTCCGATATGCAGGACGTGCTGAAGAAGCAATACGTCAACGTGAACTACGTGCTGGCCCTGCCAGAGAAGCAGTCGCTGACCTTTGACTTCAACGGCTACAAAACCAAGCTGGACAAAGATTTCGCCCAGCTGACCCAAGGCGATCAAGACGCCCGCGACAACAAAATCTGGAGCCTGGCGGCTACTTGGGCTGTTGGCGCACACAGCTTCACCGTCGCTCACCAGCGCAGCACCGGTGACACCGGCTACCTGTACAGCGGCTACCACCAGGACAACAAGAACAGCGGCATTGGCGACGGTGGCAACACCATCCTGTTGGCCAACTCCTACTGGTCTGACTTCAACGGCAAGGACGAGCGTTCCTGGCAGGTTGGCTACGGCCTGGACTTCAGCGCCTACGGCGTGCCTGGCCTGAGCTACAACGTGGCTTACGTGCGCGGCACCAACATTGACGACGGTACCAACCGTGGCAATGGCACCGAGCGCGAAATCTTCAACCAGTTCAAGTACGTGGTTCAGAGCGGCCCAGCCAAAGACCTGAGCCTGCGTGCTCGTGCCTCGTGGTTGCGCGTTTCGAACAACGCCAGCAACTACAACATTGGCGGTAACGAACTGCGTCTGTTCGCTGACTACCCGATCAACGTTTTCTAAGTGATCGGTTGTAGCGTCTGATTTCAGGCGATAAAAAACCCCGACTGGTTCGGGGTTTTTTTATGCCGCGGGATCAGTCCTCGCGGTGCTGCAAAATGCTGCGGGCCAGTGCGGCGTTCTTGTAGTCGAGCATCACCGACAGTCCTTCATAGGGCTCGATTTTTTTTCCGTCGATGCACAGCTGCGCCATCAGCAGCAGCACCTGGCGCTTCTTCTTGTTGACCCGTACACCGGGCACGCCGAATGCGGTCTTGCGCGTTTCGGGCAAAGGCGCCTCGGGTGTCAGTTGGATCGTCACCCAGATCCCCTGGACGAACTGCAGCGTGATCTCGTCGATATGCGCGATGGGCAGCGGCTGCGCCAAATTGTTGAATACAAAATGCTCGGGCGTGAGGCGCAAGGCGGTCTGCGGTGCGCGCTTGAAGCGGCGGATGCCCAGCCACAACAGGGCCAGGCCAATCATTCCAAGGCACGCGCCTGCGCCGAGCGCCGACAGCGGCGTGCCCTTCATGCGCTCCGGGGCAAGCCAGGGGCGGCTTATGGCAAACAGGCCCGCCAGCACGAAGGGCAGGCCCGACAGCGCCATCAACGTGCCGCGCCACGGGCCGCCTTCGTGCAATTCACGCTCGCCTGCGGCCGAAGCCGCCAGGGTTTCCAGCAGGTGGGTGTGCGCCGAGTCTTCGGATGCCGCCACCGCGATCAAGTCCTGCGTCAATTGCTCGCGCAGTGTGTGCGGCGCGTTGAAGCAGGCATCGATCTGCCCGTTCGCGGCGTCGGCGTCCACGGCGCGGGTGGCGCTGTGCATCGCGTCTTCCAGCGGTACGTGCAGGGCCTGCAAGCGCTCGCCATTGGACGGATGGGAATCGGTTGGGTGTGGCTGATGAATGTCCAGCGCCTCGGCTGGCAGGTGCAGCTCAGCGCCTTGCAGCGCGTTGAGCACGGCAGCGGGCAAGTCGCGTTCAGCGGCGTTTTCGCACGCGGTCATCAGCGCGTCGTCGATCGGCGCCTGCAACACCGAGACCCGCAACAATGCCGAAGCGGCAGCCCCATTGCCCACCAGCCGTGCGCCGGCGGCATCCGCGAGCAATTCGCGCTCGCGGCTCCAATGGTTCACCGCATGATCAAAGCGCTGCATGAAAAACTCACCGAGCATGAACGACGGGCGCATCAGGCGGCCCTGGATCGGGTCGCTGGCCGCCATGGTTTCGAGCAACCCGCAGAGGCTGCGGTGGACCCCGTCGTAGATCGGCAAGAAGCGCAGGCTGTAGGCGGTGTCGTCGCCGGCAAAGTGCGCCAGCTCATGGCCGATCACTGCGCCGATTTCCTCACGGTCCAGCAGCCCCAGGTACAGCAACGGGAGATGCAGGGTGCGCCCGCGCAACGGGGTTTCGGCGGGCATCACCAGGGCATCGCTGGAGGTCACGTAGAAGCCCTGGGTCAGGCTCACCACGATATGCTCCGGCGGCAACGCGCCCAACTTGGCCGCCAGCTCATCGACGTGGCGCCACAGGCCCGGCGCCTGTTCCGGCGTGACGCGCTGCCCGAACATCTCCAGCGGCGTGGGTTCGAACATCGCCAGCATGGGGCGCAGTTGCTTGAGCAACAGCCAGATCGAATACAGGCAAAACGCAGCGACGACCCCCAGGATGCCCATCAGCTTCATCTCGCCGCTGCCAAGCCGGCCGACATGCCACAACGCCAGGCCCTCGAAGAGCAGCACCAGCGCCACCGTCGCGGCCATCGCCACCACATGGCTCACCAGCACGTAGGGCAACAGGCGACTGCCGAGGGAGAACACCTGCAACAACGTCTGCCGCGACTGCTGCGCGCGGTGCCCGGCCCAGTGTGTGCCAGCGAGTGCGGCCAGGCCGATGAGGGCCGCGAGCGACCCGAGGCCGATCACCCATGGCGCCAGTGCGTGCAGGACGCGGTTGATGCGGTGGGCGGTGGGCAGCTCGGCTTCGGTTTTTTCCACCCGCGCGATGGCCTCTTGAACGGTGATGAGGCCCTCGGGTGGGGGGATTGCCGATGCGGGTTGTCTGGCGGCTACCGCTTGCAGGGGTTGTTTGTAGTTCGCGAGGTTGAGGCGCAATTCAACCAGCGCCGTGGCGGCGCGGTCAGCCCGCTGAAGCTCCCAGCCGCCAAGGGCGGCCAGGAGCATGGGGAAAACAACCAGCAGGCAGATCAGTTTCAGGGCGTTCATGGGAGTCCGTTCACAACGCGGGAAATTTTCCGGTTATACCGAAGAACCGCGTTTAAGGGATACCCGTCAGGCCTTCACCGGCGCCAGTTTCTTGCAGTTCTCCTTGCGCGTCGGGTACTGCTCGCACTTGCGCAGCACGCTTTGCACCTGTTGCGCGTTCTGCATTTGTTGATTGGCCAGCAGCTTCTCGGTGATGAACAGCTCTTCCGAACCGAGGTGGCGCTCGGCCTTGTCGATCATCGCCAGCGCCGATTGCCCATCGCCGCGCTTGAGGTGGTAGCTGATCATCAGGTCATAGGTCGAAGGGCCGGCCAGCGACCAGTCCTTGATCGCCTGCAACTCCTTGATCGCCTCGCTGCTTCGGCCCTGGGCCAGGCGCACGGTGTAGGCGGTGCGACGGATGCCCGGTTGGTCCTTGACCGGCGAGGCCAGCGCCTTGCGCACAAAACCATCGGCATCGGACACCTTGTTTTTCTCCAGGGCGTCGATGGCGAAGTAGGCGTCTTTATAGCCCTGCATGGCCTTCGCCACCTGCGGCGTGTTCTTCATCGTCGTCCAGCTTTGCGGGCTGACCCGGGCGCGGCGTTCCTGGCGGTATTCGCGCTGCAAGTACTGGCGCAGCTCGGTGTCGCGGTCCATCGCCGACATGTGCGAGCGGTTGAAATACTGAGTGGTCGCGGTGATGCCGGTGGTCAGGCCGTCCTTGACCAGCACGTCCAGCTCTTTGGTGAACTGGTTGAGGTTGAACTGCTGCAACGAGTCCTGCATGGCGTTCTTGCGCGCGGTGAGAAAGCCGGTGAGCAACGGTTTTTGCTTGCCCTGGAAGTCATTCAAGCGCTCCAGGCTATGAGTGGCGGCGCGGGGCGCGTAGCCGGCGCGGATCATCAGGTCGGTGCCGAGCAAGTCGGCCTGGTCTTCCTGGCTGCGGCCCCAGGCGGTGCTCCACACGTGGTCGGAAAAGGTGTTGGCCAACGTGGTGTACAGCACCGTGTTGCCGATGGTTTTCTGCGTGCCGGCCGGGTCTTTGCTGAACACTTTCATGGTGCCGGAGCTGCGGTCGATGCCGGTATCGGCGGCCATGGTGGCCAGGGCGACCGTGGACGCGACCGTGGTGAACATCTCTTTCTGCTGCTGGAAGGCGGCCATGCGGTCATGGTGATGCAGCAGCACGTGGCTCATCTCGTGGCCGAGCATCGCGGCGATTTCATCTTCGCTGCCGACGTTATCGAGCATGCCCAGGGGCACGAACAGGTTGCCGTACGGGTCCGCTGAAGGCCCGAAGCCGTAGCTGTCGGTGATCTTCACCTGCAAGGTCGGCAACTCACCCGGCCAGCCTTTGGACAGGCGCGTGACGATGCCCTGCAAGTACACCTGCAACATCGGGATATCCACCAGGTTCTGCTGGCGCGCTTCAGCTGCCGGCACCGCGCGGCCGTCGTAGCTCAAGCGTTGCTGGCTCTGGCGTTGCGGGTCGAGCTTGTAGTACTGGCGCACGTCGGTGTTGTCCACGTAGTGGCCCTGCACCCTGGATTGGGTCGAAGGGCCCACCAGGTTCATGAAGGCCTGGTCCGCCCCCTTCAATGTCGCGCAACCGCTCAGCAGTGCGCTGGCCAGCAATAGATATCCCTTCACCGCCACGCTCCTTTATTGATTGCAGCCCGCACCAAAACCGATGGTGGAGTTGTTGCGGCTGTCTTTGGTCTGGCTCTTGGTCAGGCCCTGGCAAGGCAGCTCGACGATATTGAGCGGCGGCACGATGCGCAGGTCCATGGTGTCCAGCCAGACCTTCTGGCCGGCCAGTTCCACCTGTACCAGGTCGAGCGCCTTGTTGTACTGCAACACCGGCACGGGTTGGCTGGGCGTGTCTTTTTTCGGCAGCTCGCGCTGTTGTTTGCCCTGCTCATCCAGCACCGCCACCGGGTCGGCGAGGAAGGCCATGATGTTGTGGGTTTCGGCCCAGGCGCCTTGAGTGAAGAGGGCAGCGAGCAATACGATCAGGTGTTTGTTCATCCTTGGGTTCCTTGAGTCAAAAAATACAACGGCGCCTTCAGCGATCGCGGTCGAACCAGGCTTCGATCCGTTCGCTGAACAGCACCAACGACAGCAATACAATGCCCAGCACGTTGACCGGGGTGATGTGGTTCAGGCTCAGCAGCACACTCAGCGCGATGAGCACCGACATCACCAACAGCCACGATGGGCATGGCGACGTGAAAAACCAGATTTCCTGGCGCCGCCAACGGCTCCAGGTGCGATAGCCCGCCAGCCGCCGCGCGTGCAGGGCCTTGAGCAAGGCGATCAAGGCGAGCAGGCCGATCTCGACAAAGTCCAGCCAATGGAAGGGCAGGCCGGGCAGGTTGGCGGGCTCGTGGTCGTAGGCCATGCCGTCGTTGATCAGGTTATCGAGGGCCATGGCGTGCAGGTACACGCCGGGGAGTTGGCCGTGGACCGGCGACTCCACGAGGTCGCCGGTGGAGGTGATGTTGGCGCCGACCAATACCAGGCGGTCGCGCAACAATTCGGCGATCAGTTCTTGGTCTTGCGGGTCGCTGACTTCGAGGTCGCTGGCCGACAAGGTCAGCGTGTAGGGGCAGCGCGCCTGGGCCGAATCGTCGAGCTTCCAGAACACCGCCTGGAACAACTGCGCCACCGCTTCCAGCAAAAAATGCCGCGCCGGCGCGCAATGGCCGATGTCGGCGATGCGTGCTTGTTCCGGTGCGAGTTTCAGGCCCCATTGCACGGCGATGGGTTGCATAGCGGCGGCGACTTGCGCATCCACCGGCGGCTGTTTACACGGTTGGGTGGAACAGAAGTGTCGATACATCGCCAGGGCCGGCGTTTCCATCAGCCCGGTCGGGGTGTTCACTGCCAGCGGGTACTTGTCGTCCACGCCTTCCCACGCCACCAGGCCCGGTCGGCTCACCTCGACAAACGGCGCCAGGGTATTGGCCTGGCCCGCTTCGCCGCGCACCACGCCGGTATTGGCCAACCACAATGGAATGCCCTGGCGCTGATAACGTTCGAACACGTTCGCCAATAATTGGCTGCCCCGCGCCGGGTCGCCGAACGAGTGGTCGTGGCTGTAGAGCAGATCCACAAACACCGCCTTGGGCTTGTACGCGAGCAAGCGCTTGAACAGCTTGCTCTGCTCGCCGTAGGGCATCGGCCAGGAGGTCTGGTTGCGCATCAGGTAGGCGTCGTCGATCAGGATCACGGCCACCTGCTGCTGGCCGGTGCTTGGGTAACTGCTGGCGAACAGACGGCTGAGCCACTGGGACGAGGCCTTGTCACTGGAACTGGCCAGGCCGAACGGGTCGAGGATCGCCAGCAGCACGATAAATGCGGCCAGCCAATAGCGGCGGTATTTGAACAGCGGGGGGTTCGACAACATCCGTGTCTCGATAAAAAGCACAAGCAAGACAGGGTTTTTAGCGGAGCGGGGAGGGGGTGTCAATTGGAAAAATGGCTAAGTGCCATTACGCTGGACCAATCCAAACCCCTCGGCCAGACTGCGGCCGAGGGGTGTAGCGGTCAGAAATTCCAGCGCGTGCTGAGCATCACGTTACGGGGGTCGCCGTAGTAGGCCGAGTTATAGAAGCCGATGTTGGTGTAGTAGGTCTTGTCGAAGACGTTGTTGACGTTGAGCGTGGCCGAGACGTTGTCGGTGATCTGGTAGCGGGCCATCAGGTCCAGCAGCCACAGCGGTTCCTGGGAGAAGTTGTCCTGGCTGCCGGTGGTGTAGTTGTTGGTCAGCAGTTTCCAGCCCGTGCCCTGCCAGCGCACGCCGCTGCCCAGGGTGAGCTTGTCCAGCGCACCGGTCAGCTTGTAGCTGGTGTAGAGGTTGAACTGGTCTTCCGGTTCCCAGGTGGACAGCTTCTCGCCCTGCTTGTCGCGCATGATCTTGTGGGTGTAGCCCGCCTGCAATTGCCAGCCGGGTGCCAGCTCGCCGGAGATTTCCGCTTCGTAGCCCTTGGTCTTGGATTCCACGCCTTTATAGGCGCCGTACAGCCCGGGGATGGTTTCGGAGACATAGCTGTCGTCGCTGACCGCACGGTTGTCCTCGTGGATTTCAAAGTAGGCGAGGCTGGCGTTCAAGCGGCCATCGAAGAATTCACCCTTGAGCCCGATCTCGTAGTTCTGGCCTTCATCCGGCTCCACCGGTTTGTTATTGAGGTCGCGGTATTCGCGCTGCGGCAGGTAGATCTCGGTGTAGCTGGCGTACGCCGAGAGGTAGTCGTTGAGGTCGTAGGTGAGGCCGGCGTAAGGCACGACCTTGCCGGTGTCCTTGACCTGGCTGGTGCCGGTGACTTCGAAGTTGTTGACCCGGGTGCCGAGCATCAGGTGCATGGCGTCCGTCACGTTGAAGCGGGCGGTAACGTAGCCGGCGCTCTGGCGCGTGGTTTCGTCGTTGTAATTCGTCATCGGGCCACGGCCTGGTTCTGCGGCGTCGCCATCCCAGGGGAAGTAGTCGTGGCTGTTGCCGTTGACGTGGACGGCGGCGGTGTAGTCCTTGCCGGTCCAGCGCGAGCGCGACACCGAGGTGCCGACCACCAGTTCATGTTCGCGGCCAAACAGGCTGAACGGGCCGGTGGCGTACAGGTCGCCGGTGTCGCTGGTGGTTTCACCGTAGTAGGCGCGGGTCAGCATCATGGCTTTGCCGGTGGTCGCGTTCGGGCTCAGCAGGGCGGAGAGCGGCGCGTCGTAGCCGTTGATCTGGTGGTTGTATTGCGCCTTGCCCACCCAGCCGTTGGCGAATTCGTGTTCGAGGGTGGCGAAGCCGGTGCGCGTGTACTGCGCCCACGAGCTGAACTTGGCGCCGTTGTTGAACGAACGCGGTGTGCTGATACGGTTGCCGGCCGAATCGTACAGTGCTGCCGAACCGGACCAGCTGGAGCCCTGCGGGTCGCTGTCCTGGTAGTCGGCGCCGACGGTCAGCAGCGTGTCGGGGGACAGGTCGAATTCCAGGATGCCGTAGTACACCGCGGTCTGGCGCTGGTAGTGGTCGAGGAACGAGTGCTTGTCCTGATAGGCCGCGACGGCGCGCCCCCGCACGTTGCCCGACTCGGTCAGCGGGCCGCTGACGTCCACTTCCGAGCGATAGTTGTCCCAGGAACCCGCGCCCAGGTCGATGTAGCCCTTGAATTCCGAGGTGGGTTTCTTGCGCACCATATTGATGGTGCCCCCCAGGCCGCCGGCGCCGGTGAGCAGGCCGGTGGCGCCCTTGAGGATCTCGACGCGGTCGTAGATCACCGTGTCGGTGAGGGTGTGGCCGGAGGAGTATTGCGCGTCCTGCAGGATCGGGATGCCGTCGTACTGGAAGTTGCGAATGGCAAAGCCACGGGAGTAGTAGGACGTGCGCTCACTGTCGTAAGCCGCGACGGTGATGCCCGGCGTGTGGCGCATCACGTCGTCGAGGGACTTGAGGCTGAAGTCGTCCATGGCCTGGCGGGTCACCACGGAGATCGACTGCGGCGTCTCCCGTGGCGTCAGCACCAGTTTGGTCGCGGTGGCGATGGTGCCGGGTGTGTAGGAGCCGCTACCTTCAGTCACGGTGCCCAGCTGGTTGGTGGTGACTTCGGTGGCGCGCAGTTGCAGGGGGCCGTCGCCGGTACTGGCGACCAACACATAACCGCCGTTGCTCTGGCGTTGCGCTGCCAGGCCGCTGTTGGCCAGCAGGCGTGCGAGGCCCTCTTCAACGGTGTACGCGCCCTTGAGCCCTTCGCTGGTGAGGTTGCGCGTCTGCTGAGTATCGAACGAAATCGTCACGCCCGCCTGCACGCCGAATTGGGTCAGTGCGTTGCCTAGCGAGCCCGGTGCAATCTCGTACGCGGCCTGGCTCTGGGCGTTTGCGGGAGTGGCTTGCAGCGCCAGCGCGGGCAGGCTGGCCAGGGTCAAACCAAACAGCGCCAGACGCACGGCACGGGCCATGGCCGTCTTGGCGGTAAGAGGAAGCGGGAGCATTCGATTGTCCTTGCGTAGTCTTGGCAGAGAGCCGCTGTGTGCGCGGCTTGTGTCATTGACGGATGAGAATCGAAATCAGCAAGGTTTCCTGCGGTTTTATTTAAAGGGCTTCGATGCTGACCCAGTAGCGTGTGAGGTAAGTCACTTTTACTGGTAGGGATTTGCCCAGGTTTTGTAGGACGGTGTCAGTGTCGTCAATCCGAAACGCGCCGGAGATGCTCAGGTTCTGTACCTGAGGCGCACAGCGCAACACGCCGGGGCGGTAGCGGCCCAACTGGGTGATGAAATCCCCGAGACGCCAGTCGTCCACGCTCAGCATGCCCTGGACCCAGGCGGTTGAGCCCTGCGGTAAAGGGCGAGGACGGCCGATGGCATCGCGGTCGAAGCTGACGTGTTGGCCGGCTTCCAGGGTGAGTCGTTGCGTGTCATTGCGGCGTGGGCGGACTTCGACAGCGGCCTGTTCGACGCCCACTTCGGTGTGATCGCCCCATTGGCGCACGCTGAATCGGGTGCCGAGTGCGCGCACGTTGCCATCGCTGGTGGTCACGCTGAACGGCCGCTGGGCGGGGTCCTTGGCGGTCTGCACAAGAATCTCGCCCTGGTACAACTGGATCAGCCGTTGCTGGCCGTCGAACTGGATATCCAGCGACGTATCGACATTCATCTCCAACCGCGTGCCATCGTCCAGTTGCAGCGAACGCCGCTCACCGGAGCGGGTGCGTTGCCCGGCGAGCATCGAGCGATACGGCACCTGCTCCACCGCCAGCCATGAGCCTGCGCCCACGGCCATCAGCATGCCGAGGATCTTCAACACATCGCGTCGTTGTTGCTGCGCCGCCCCCAACCCGGAAAGCGCCGCCCGCTGCGGCATTCGCGCCCACTGCTGTTGCAGCGCCTCCACCCGCGCCCAGGCCGCCGCATGCTGCGGGCTGGCGTGCAGCCACGTCTGCCAGGCGCGGGTGCGCGCCTCGTCGGCTGCGCCGTCATTCAGCTGCACATACCAGGTGGCGGCGGCTTCCAGGGTCTTCAGATCCAGCGGCGCAGCCATCAGGGTTCGACCAGCAACAGGCATTGAGTCATGGCGCGGATCAGATGATTCTTCACCGTCGTCACCGACACGTCGAACCGCTCGGCGGCCGCCACGTAGGTCAGGCCTTCGAGCTGCACCGCGAGGAAAATCTCCCGCGTACGCGTACCCAATTCATCGAGCAGGCTGTCGATCCCCAGCAACATCTCAATGATCGACAACCGCACCTCCGGCGACACCGCCACCGGTTCCGGCTGTTGCGCCAACGCGAACAGATACGCCTGCTCAATCGCTCGCCGACGGGATTTATCGATCAACAACGAACGGGCAATCGCACTCAGGTAACCGCGAGGTTCACGGATGGGTGCCGCGTTGCGGGCCGTCATGACGCGTATGAAAGTGTCCTGCGCCAGATCGGACGCATCCGCCGCATTGCCCAGACGCACGCGCAACCAGCCTTTTAGCCAACTGTTGTGTTCGCTGTAGAGCTGATGAAGCGCGGAGTGATCGAGGGACGACATGAGCGGGCCATTGGGGAGTAAATGGTAATGGCTCTCATTATTGTGATGGTGGGGTTTTATGCAAGGGGTAGAGCGTACAAAGCACGATTTTGAATGCCGGGCTCGTGCAACCAGCGGATTTACCAATAGGCTGGCTTAAGGGCTGGTGAACCGTACGCAAGACTCAACCCTCAGAAACGAAAAAACCGGCACAAGGGCCGGTTTTTTCACCCTAACGGCCAGGGAATTTAATCACTGCGTACGGGGCTGACTAGTGGACGGATGATGACAACGGTTGGGCTATCGCTACCGTCAAACGTCGAAGGGGCGCTCATTGGCAATGAAAGCACTAACCGGGGAGGGGGTAGCCTGTCTATAAGCTTGGGTTTACTCAATGCTGGCACTCAGGAATGGGGTATGTGAATTCGTGAGGGCGTGTGACTGAACTGGCGAAAAATGGGAATAGGGCATGGTTCGCGCGTGGTTTGTTTCCCGTAAAAATTATTCGTCTTTATGGATACGTCATAATGATTATTGCCAATTCATAATTCTGCATAAAGTTAGAAGTGGGGACTGTCTCCATTTCCTGTTATGCATCGCGGCCAAATAGTGGTTCGTTCGGCGCACGATGGAAATCTGGCCAGATCTTCGATGAGTGTAGTAGCCTTGCGGGAACAGAGGGCTAAATTTATTGCGTTTAATTACACGTTAAGCGTTTTGGACAAGGATTGGTAAATATGGAAAAAAGTTACTTTTTCAAGAATTTAGTCATTGGGGTTGTGCTGTTTTTTATATGTGTATTCGTTTTTAGGTCAAGTGATGATGCCGTTGTATTTTTTGTCGTGTCTGGCGTAAATGCATTTTTGTTCCCCTTCTCAAAGCGCCTGGTAGAAGATGCTGTGTTCCGTTATACGAAAAAGGGGATTTGGGAGACGGGTCCATCAAGGACGGCTGCTGCAAATGGCGGTCACGCGCTTTTGTATTCGTTTTATTTTGCATTTGCCATTCCGTTAGGAGTGTTATTTTTGATGTTGTTTTACATGAAAAAATAGCGCTGCCGTATAGGCAGCGCGATTTGTTACTGCGCCTTAATGAGTGCGTTTAGGTCGGCGGCTAGCTTGCCGTTAATCGCGCACCTGTGGCTGCAATCAGAGCAGCAAACGCTATGATGCGTAGGGGTGTTACAGCAATGAAACCGAGCATTGCACTAACCGAGGCTGTTGCTGCTACGCCAAGGGCGATTGATTCGATCTTCACAAAAAACAGTTTGCAATCGCCCGAGTTTGCGAAATGGGGACAGTCCCCATTTGCCTCAGTTCGTCATCCACAGCGAATTCATTTTATAAAGCCCATGTTTTTGGGAGTTCAATCGGCGGCGCTACCTCGTGATGCACGCATGGTTTGCACTCCAAGAAAATAAATACGTTCGTCGGGACGATCGGTTGAGTAGGGGAAAGCATGGTTTGAACGAGCATCAAGGCTTTGAGAAGGCTCATTGCATCAGTCAAGAAACCAAAGATTTTACGACGGGTTGACATGATTGGTTGTTCCAATTTATGTGTGGAACAAGCCATTTACAGTTTTAAAATCGTGGGCTTTCCCAGGGCTTTTTTAGCGGGTAGCGGGTTCACATTCCAACGAATGCGAGACTGAGATTTGCTGGAGGCAATGCGGAGCAATAGTCGTGAAATCGCTTCATCCATTTTTAGATCCGCCTGATATCCGTCAATGGGTAACCTCTCGGCCTTTCCAATACACCGACACGCCATTGCGCTACCGCGCCTAAACTGAAATGGCTGTGATTGGCCATGATGTTTGGATTGGCAGTGATGCGATGATCTTGGAGGGTGTGAGGGTCGGAACGGGTGCTGTGATTGCGGGGCGGGCAGTTGTGGTGAAGGACGTACTGTTTTATTCCATCGTTGTAGGCTTCCCCGCAAAAGTTGTCAGGTTTAGGTTTGAGCCAGCGTTGATTGAGCTGTTGCTCGCGAGCCGTTGGTGGGATGTTGAGGTAAATGCATTGGGGGGCGCTTCGGTTGAATCATCTATCTGCCTGTCTCAAGTTGCTGGAGCGTATTCAACTAGAGAAGTCCGGCGTTTTAAAATCCGACATCAAAGCCTCCGATGCCTGCGAACAGACTGCCAAGGATGGGTTGGTGCATTTGTGTACTCGTTCTTCTGGGGGAATGGGGACAGTCCCCATTTCCCGATACCTTCGCCATGCACTTCATGATGAACGGCGGTGACATCCTGACCCTACAGCGGGGGCTTGGGCACGCCACTCTGGCCATGACTCAGAAATATGCGCATTTCAGTCCTGGGCATATGGCGGAGGTGGTTTCGTTGAATCCGTTGGCGGGTATTTTTGAGAAGAAGAGGAAGAAGAAAAGTTGGCAGGGGGAGAGCGTCCAAAAAATGAAATTGGACGTATGTTGGACGGAAGGGGGTTTTTGGTGGTTTTAGGTGGCGTGATTTTCTAAACCCCAGAAACCACAAAGCCCCGCATTGCGGGGCTTCGAGATATGGTGCCGGCACCAGGAGTCGAACCCGGGACCTACTGATTACAAGTCAGTTGCTCTACCAACTGAGCTATACCGGCGTGTTGGGCGACGATTATAGCGACTGCCAAGGTTCTGTAAACCCCTGAAATCTGACTATTTTTGCGAAAACCCAAGTTTTCGCATCACCGCCCCTTATTTCCCCGCAATCAACGCTCGTGCATCGCCTCAGCCCGGGACTTGATGATCGGTTTGAGCAGGTAGCTCAAGATGCTTTTCTTGCCGGTGATGATGTCCACCGAAGCCACCATGCCTGGGATGATCAGCAGTGGCTTCTCGTCCGTGCCCAGGTGGCTGCGGTCGGTGCGCAGTTTGATGATGTAGAAGGTGTTTTTCTTCTCTTCATCCATCACGGTGTCGGCGCCGATCTGTTCGAGCTTGCCTTTGAGGCCGCCGTAGATGGTGTAGTCGTAGGCGGTGAATTTGATCATGGCTTCCTGGCCGGGGTGCAGGAAGGCGATGTCTTGTGGGCGGATCTTGGCTTCGACCAGGATCGTGTCGTCCAGTGGCACCACTTCGGCCATGTCGCTGCCAGGCTGGATCACGCCGCCGACGGTGTTGACCAGCATCTGCTTGACGATGCCGCGCACGGGCGAGGTGACCATGGTGCGGCTGACACGGTCTTCCAGGCCCTTGGAGGTGGCTTGCGCCTTGCTTAGCATGGTGCGCGCTTCGTTCAGCTGGGCGAGGGCTTCGCTGCGGAACTTGCCGCGGGTTTCGTCGACTTTGCGCTGCACTTCGTTGATCGCCGCCTGGGCGCGGGGGATGGCCAGGGTGGTGCCGTCGAGCATGCCGCGGGTTTCCACTTCCGAGCGCTTGAGGCGCAGGACTTCCACCGGCGAAATGGCGCCCTGTGCGACCAGCGGTTCGGACATGCCGATCTCCTGGCGCAGCAGGTTCAGGCTGTTGCGGTACTGGTCCTGTTTGGAGCTGAATTCACGCAGCTCCTGCTGGCGTTGCAGCAGTTGTTGTTGCAGCCCGCCAATTTCGTCGGCCAGTTGCTGGCGGCGGCTGGCGTACAGCGATTCTTCGTTCGACACCTGGTTGGGCACGGCTTTGCGCGCAGCGTCGGTGATCTTCAGCTGGCGGTCGTCGACTTCCGCGCTGAGGCGTTCCACACGCAGTTCCATGGACACGCGCTCGGCTTCGGTTTCGCCGACGTTGGAGGCAAAGCGCGTGTCGTCCAGGCGGATCAGTGGCGCGCCGGCTTCGACGATCTGGCCTTCGTGCACATAGATCTGGGCGACGATGCCGCCCTCCAGGTTCTGGATCTTCTGGATGCGCGACGACGGGATCGCCTTGCCTTCGCCCTTGGTCACTTCGTCGATGATCGCGAAGTGCGCCCAGAGCAGCATGAACACGAAAAACCCGATCACGCCCCAGATGGTCAGGCGCACGATGCGCGGGGCGTCGTCGATCAGGGCTTTTTCGACTTCGGGCAGGGGCTGGTCATCCAGCGAATCGCTGCCTTTGAAGTAGCGGAAGATCACATCTTTCCAACGGCCTGGGCCGGACTTAAGCAACACTGATCTGCCCCTTTTTCAGCGCTTCCATGACGGCCGCTTTTGGACCGTCCGCGAGTATCTGGCCACGGTCGATCACCAGCAGGCGATCCACCAGGCTCAACAGCGAGGCGCGGTGGGTGACCAGAATCACCGTCTTGTTTTCGATGACGGCTTGCAAGCGCTGTTTCAGGCGCTCTTCACCGGTGTTGTCCATGGCGCTGGTCGGTTCGTCCAGCAGCAGGATCGGCGGGTTGAGCAGCAACGCACGGGCCAGGGCGACGTTCTGGCGTTGGCCGCCGGAGAGGTTCTGTCCGCGCTCGCCGACTTGCAACTCGTAGCCTTGCGGGTGCAGCCTGGCGAATTCATGCACGCCAGCCAGTTCGGCGGCTTGCAGCACCATTTCATCGTCCACGTAGCGCGCACCCGAGACCAGGTTGTCGCGCAGGGTGCCGGCCAGCAGCTGGATGTCCTGGGCAACGTAGCCGATGTTGTGGCGCAGCTCGCTGACGTCGATCTGGCGGATGTCTACACCGTCCACCAGCAACGACCCCGAGTCCGGCTGGTACAGGCCCACCAGCAGCTTGGCCAGCGAGCTTTTGCCCGAGCCGCTGCGGCCGATGATGCCGATTTTTTCGCCCGGGCGGACGTTCAGGTTGATCCCGCGCAGGGCCGGGTTCTGCTGGTCCGGGTAGGTGAAATTGACTTCGCGGAAGGTCATCGCGCCTTGCAGCGTCTTGCGGCTGAGGGGGCGTTCGTCGAAGTTGCGTTCCTGCGGCAGCTCCATCATCTGGTCCACCGAGACCATCGTCACCTTGGCTTGCTGGTAGCGCGTCAGCAGGCCCGACAACTGCGCCAACGGGCCGAGTGCGCGGCCGCTGAGCATGTAGCAGGCCACCAGGCCGCCCATGCTCAGGGTGCCGTCGATGATCTGGTACACACCAAAGATGATCATCGCCACGCCGGCCACTTGCTGGATCAGCAGCGTGATGTTCATCGCCAGGCCCGACAGCACCTTGACCCGCAGCTCCAGGCGGCTGAGGGTGCCAATGGTTTGTTCCCACTGGTATTGGCGTTCGCTTTCGGCGTTGTTGACCTTCACCGCATCCAGCCCGGCGAGGGTCTCGATCAGGCTCGACTGGCGCTCGGCGCCCAGGGCCATGGTGCGCTCAAGTGTCGCGGTCAGCGGTTTTTGCAGGAAGTGGCCGATGCCCAGGGCGAGCGGGAAGGCGACGATGGGGATCCACACCAGGTGGCCGCCCAACAGCGCGATCACGCCGAGGATGATCAAGGTAAACGGCAGATCGATCAGGCTGGCGAGGGTCAGGGACGTGAGAAAGTCACGCATCCCCTGGAACTCGTGGATGTTCGAGGCGTAGCTGCCGACACGCGCCGGGCGCATTTTCATCGACATGCCGACGATGCGCTCGAACAGCGTCGCCGAAATGATCAGGTCGGTTTTCTTGCCCGCCAAGTCCAGGCACAGGCTGCGCATGCTCTTGAGCAACAGGTCGAACAGATAGGCGCCGCAGATACCGATGGCCAGCACCCACAGGGTGGCGGTGGCCTGGTTCGGCACGACGCGGTCATACACGTTCATCACGAACAACGGCGCGGCCAGGGCGATCAGGTTGATCACCAGGCTCGCGGCGATGGCGTCGGCGTATAGCCAGCGTGAACGCTTGAGGGTGTCTTTGAACCACGAGCGAGCGCGTGGGATCAGGGTGCCGCTGGTTACGTCAAATTTATGCTGCGGCTGGGCGAAGAAAACCCGACCGCTGTAATCCTGGCTCAGCACTTCACGGCTGACGTGGACTTCGCCACCGTCACTTTCGCTGAGCAGCAGGCGGGCGGTATCGCCCTCCCAGCCCAGCAGCACCGCACTGCGCCCTTCCTTTAATAGCAACAAGGCCGGCAATGCGATGGAGGGGATCTGTTCCAGCTTGCGTTGCAGCAACCGCCCCTGCAAACCCGCCCGCGCTGCTGCGCGCGGCAGCAGGTCGGCGCTCATGCGCTGGCCTGCCAGCGGCAAGCCGGTGGTCAGCATGGCCCGACTGGCGGGCTTGTAATGCAGGGAGCAGAGAGCCAACAACCCATCTAGCAATGGGTCGTCATGCTGAGTGCGCGGGTCATGGTTGAGTTGCGCCACACCAATTTCAGGATCCAAGCTGACTCTCTCTTAAGCGGTTTTGTGGTTCAACGCCGTCAAGAATCAGTTCATCCCTGGCAGGTTTACCGACGGTTTAATATCGTTTTGCACAACTGATGCCATCGGAGCAACCACGCCCTGACTTTTCAGCAGTTGGCCCATGTCGGCCTTGATACGGTACTGCGTGTAGATATGCAGGCTTTTGATCTGGGCCAAACGCTGCTGAGCGGTGAACAGTTCGTTCTCGCTGTCGAGCAAGTCGAGCAGTGTACGCTCACCGAGGCTGAACTGCTGCTGGTACGAGGTGCGAACTTTGGTGCTGCGGTCCACGTATTGCTGCGCGATCGGCACCTGTTGGGTGGCGTTGTTGTAGGCGTTCCACGCCAGGCCCAATTCTTCATTCAACTGGCGCAGGGCGTTGTTGCGGATATCCAGCGCCTGGGTGGCCTGGGACGCCTTGGATTGCAGGCTGGCCTTGTCGCTACCGCCGTTGTACAGGTTGAACTGCATGTTCAGCATCGCGGAATAACCATTGTCATGGCCTTCGTCGCCGCCGACGTTGTTGTTGGCGGAGCGTTGCAGCACGGCATCAAAACGCGGGTAGAAGGTCGACTTGGCGGCTTCGTACTGCTTTTCGGCAGCGGCGATGTCGGATTCGGCCGAGCGCAGCACCGGGCTGTCGGCGATCATCTGGCGACGGGCTTCATCCAGGCTGGCAGGCAGTGCGGTCACAACGCCCAACGGCTTTTCAAGTTGATCGGGTTCTTTGCCGACAACGCTGAAGAAGTTGGTGTTGGCGTCCGCCAGGTTGGTCTGCTCGGTGATCAGGTTGTTTTGCGCCTGGGCCAGACGGGCTTCGGCCTGGTCCATGTCCGCCATTCTTCCGACGCCACGGCTGGTGCGCAGTTTGATCTGGTCAAAAATCCGTTCATGGCTTTTCAGGTTGTCTTCTGCCAGTTGCACCATCTCGCGACGGGTCAGGACATCCAGATACACCTGGGCGACGGTCAGCGCGGTGCGCTCGGAGGTATTCAGCAGTGCATAGCCACGGGAGTTGGCGGTGGCTTGTTGGCGGCCGACTTCATTAACGGTGCCAAAACCCTGGAACAAATTTTGTTGCAGGCGGATGGTCGACTCGCCGCGGTTCAGGGTTTTCCAGTCATGGCTGTTGCTGGCGGCGCGGGTCGAGGTGTTGTCGGAGCTTTCGCGGCCATAACCACCCAACAGGTCCACTTTAGGCAGGTAGCCGCCCTGGGCTTCGCGGACTTGGTAGTCAGCGGCAATGCGCGCATTGATGGCAGCCTGGATCTCAGGATGGTTCTGCACCGCGTCTTGCATCGCTTCCGGCAGGGTCTGGGCCTGGACGAAACTGGCGGCTAGAGCAAACGGCACGGCTTTAAGAAGGTGCAAACGCATTCTGGTGTTTCCCTGGGATTGGTTGCCTTAAAAACGCAACAAACGTGAAAAATTGCATTGGAATTGGCAACCGAAATGACTGCTTGTCATAGGAACCTGGTAGTCCAAACAGAAAGTCGCGAGCCGATTAAATATCAATGTGACATTACCGGGCGGATTGTTTAGGATGGCGCCAAATAGGTCAATACCTTGACGGAAAAGTAATTTGCTGAATTAAACAACAAATTATTGACGCCAAATATTCCACACTTAGTTAAGTACTCCAGCTATCGAATCGGCATAGGTAATGAGGCCGGTCTCCATGATGGATACCCCGAACGGTAATACACGGAGAGTCTTTTATGAGCAGCGTTGCGGTCGTCAAAAGCATTGTCGGTCAAGTGTTTGCGGTATCCCCGGAAGGGATTCGTCGCCTGCTTGTAGAAGGGGATCGTCTGTTCGCCGGTGAGCAGGTTGATACGGGCGCAGCGGGCGCCGTGTCCCTGGAACTGGCTGATGGCCGTACCATCGACCTGGGCCGTGACACTCAGTGGAGCGCAAACGCTCCTGACTCCGTCACCGACCTCAGCGCCGCCACCGCTCAAGCCGCACCGTCCGTTGCCGAACTGCAGCAAGCCATCGCTGCCGGTGCCGACCCGACCCAAGACCTCGAAGCCACCGCAGCCGGCCCGACGTCTGCCGGCGCCGACGGCGCGGCTGGCGGCGGCCACAGCTTTGTCGTGCTGGAAGCCACCGCAGGCGTGGTTGACCCCACCATTGGCTACCCGACGACCGGCTTGAATGCCGGTGACGCAGTGGGCACCACCCAAACCGGCGCCACCGACACCAATGGCCCCGATGCGCGCAGCGTCACCATCACCCTGACCGCCACGCCGAGCATCACCGAAGCCGGTGGCGTTGTGGTCTACACCGTATTCATCACCCAGGCGCCGACCAGCGACCTGACCGTTACCTTGTCCAACGGCCTCTCCGTGGTGATCGCTGCCGGCCAGACCTCGGGCGCGCTGAACGTCACGTTCGCGGGTAACGACACGCCTTACCTGGACGCCTCGTCGATCTCCGCGACCATCACCGGCACCGCCGGCGGCGGCAACCTGATCATCACCACTGACCCGGCGCCAGCGGTTACCCAGATCAACGACACCATCGACACCACCACCGTCACACTGACCGCGACCCCGTCGGTGAATGAAGGCGGCCAGATCGTCTATACCGCGACCGTGAACAACCCGGCGCAGACCGACGTCGTCATCAAGCTGTCCAACAACACCACCATCACCATCGAGGCCGGTAAATCCTCCGGCACGGTCAGCGTCGACACGCCTGCCAACCTGGCGGATGGCAAAGACCTTGCCGTCAGTGTCACGATCACCGGCGCGACTGGTGGCAACTACGAAGACCTGGCGATCAACCCTGCGCCAGCGACTTCGACCGTTGTTGCTGTGGATGATCCGAGCGTATTGGCGCCGGATACCAACACAATCGCCGAAGATGGCGTCGCCACTGGCAACGTGCTGAGCAACGACAGCGACATCGACAACGTGTTGAGCGTGGCCACCTTCCAGGTGGGCGGCAACACCTATAACGCCGGCCAAACGGCCACTATCGAAGGCGTGGGTAGCATCACCATTGGTGCCGATGGCGCCTACACCTTTACCCCGGTCAAGGATTACAACGGTGAAGTGCCAACCATTGGCTACACCACCAACACCGGCTCCAGCAGCACGCTGAATGTGACGGTGACACCGGTGAACGATGCGCCGGTGATCGAAGTGACGGGCAACACCCTGGTCGAAAACACCGCCGTCGCCGGCACTGTGGCGGGCACCTTTGTGGCCCGCGATGCAGAAACGCCAGCTGCCCAGCTGAAGGTCGTGTTTACGGGCGACAGCAATAAGGATGGCTACTACGCCATCGTCGATAACAATGTCGTGCTGACCCAGAAGGGCGCGGACTTTGTGAATGCCGGTAATCAACTGCCGCAGATCGACCTGACTGTCACCGACCCAGAAGGTCTGAACTCCAACGGCGCCGCTCAACCTACCGTCACACTGCAAAACGATGTGCCGGTGATTGAGGTGGTTGCCAATACCATCGTTGAAGACACCGCTACAGCGGGCACCGTCGCCGGTACCTTCGTTGCGAAAGACGAAGAGACGCCGCGCGATGGCCTGACCATCAGCTTCACGCCGGGCACCAACGACGCGGGCTACTACGCCATCGTTGGTAACAACGTTGTGCTGACCCAGGCGGGCGCGAACTTCGTTAACGCTGGTAACCAGCTGCCGAAGATCGACTTGACGGTTACTGACCCTCAGGGCGCGAACTCCACCGGTTCTGACCAGCCCGTCGTCACCCTGCAAAACGATGTGCCGGTGATCACTGTTGTCGCCAACACCCTGGAAGAAAACTCGGCCGTAGAAGGCACCGTCGCCGGTACCTTCGTTGCCAAAGATGAAGAAACCCCACGTGATGGCCTGACCATCAGCTTTACGCCGGGCAGCAACACGCAGGGTTACTACGCCATCGTTGGCAACAACGTTGTGCTGACCAAAGAAGGTGCTGACTTCGTCAATGCTGGCAACCAGCTGCCGAAGATTGACCTGACCGTTACCGACCCAGAAGGCCTGAACTCCAAAGGTTCCGACCAACCAGTGGTTAACCTGCACAACGATGTGCCGGTGATCACCGTTGTCGCCAACACCCTGGAAGAGAACTCGGCCGTAGAAGGCACCGTCGCCGGTACCTTCGTTGCCAAAGACGAAGAGACCCCACGCGACGGCCTGACCATCAGCTTCACTCCAGGCACCAACGACGCTGGCTACTACGCCATTGTTGGCAACAACGTCGTGCTGACCCAAGCGGGCGCGAACTTCGTCAACGCTGGCAATCAACTGCCAAAAATCGACCTGACTGTCACCGACCCAGAAGGCCTGAACTCCAAAGGTTCCGACCAGCCAGTGGTCAACCTGCATAACGATGTGCCGGTGATCACTGTTGTCGCTAACACCCTGGAAGAGAACTCGGCCGTAGAAGGCACCGTCGCCGGTACCTTCGTTGCGAAAGACGAAGAGACGCCGCGCGATGGCCTGACCATCAGCTTCACTCCAGGCACCAACGACGCTGGCTACTACGCCATTGTTGGCAACAACGTCGTGCTGACCCAAGCGGGCGCGAACTTCGTTAACGCTGGCAATCAACTGCCGAAGATTGACCTGACCGTTACCGACCCAGAAGGCCTGAACTCCAAGGGTTCCGACCAACCAGTGGTTAACCTGCACAACGATGTGCCGGTGATCACTGTTGTCGCCAACACCCTGGAAGAGAACTCGGCCGTAGAAGGCACCGTCGCCGGTACCTTCGTTGCCAAAGACGAAGAGACGCCGCGCGACGGCCTGACCATCAGCTTCACTCCGGGCAGCAACGACGCGGGCTACTACGCCATCGTTGGTAACAACGTGGTGCTGACCCAGGCGGGCGCGAACTTCGTCAACGCTGGCAATCAACTGCCAAAAATCGACCTGACTGTCACCGACCCAGAAGGCCTGAACTCCAAAGGTTCCGACCAACCAGTGGTTAACCTGCACAACGATGTGCCGGTGATCACCGTTGTCGCGAACACCCTGGAAGAAAACTCGGCCGTTGAGGGTACCGTCGCTGGTACTTTCGTTGCCAAAGATGAAGAAACCCCACGTGATGGCCTGACCATCAGCTTCACGCCGGGCAGCAACGAAGCTGGCTACTACGCCATCGTTGGTAACAACGTCGTGCTGACCCAAGCGGGCGCGAACTTCGTTAACGCTGGCAATCAACTGCCGAAGATTGACCTGACCGTTACCGACCCAGAAGGCCTGAACTCCAAGGGTTCCGACCAGCCAGTGGTTAACCTGCATAACGATGTGCCGGTGATCACTGTTGTTGCGAACACCCTGGAAGAGAACTCGGCCGTAGAAGGCACCGTCGCCGGTACCTTCGTTGCCAAAGACGAAGAGACTCCACGTGACGGCCTGACCATCAGCTTCACGCCGGGCAGCAACGAAGCTGGCTACTACGCCATCGTTGGTAACAACGTCGTGCTGACCCAAGCGGGCGCGAACTTCGTTAACGCGGGTAACCAGCTGCCAAAAATCGACCTGACCGTTACCGATCCAGAAGGCCTGAACTCCAAAGGTTCCGACCAGCCAGTGGTCAACCTGCATAACGACGTGCCGGTGATCACCGTTGTCGCCAACACCCTGGAAGAGAACTCGGCCGTAGAAGGCACCGTCGCCGGTACCTTCGTTGCCAAAGACGAAGAGACCCCACGCGACGGCCTGACTATCAGCTTCACGCCAGGCACCAACGACGCGGGCTACTACGCCATCGTTGGCAACAACGTCGTGCTGACCCAAGCGGGCGCGAACTTCGTTAACGCTGGCAATCAACTGCCGAAGATTGACCTGACCGTTACCGACCCAGAAGGCCTGAACTCCAAAGGTTCCGACCAACCAGTGGTCAACCTGCACAACGACGTGCCGGTGATCACCGTTGTCGCCAACACCCTGGAAGAGAACTCGGCCGTAGAAGGCACCGTCGCCGGTACGTTCGTCGCCAAAGACGAAGAGACTCCACGTGATGGCCTGACCATCAGCTTTACGCCGGGCAGCAACACGCAGGGTTACTACGCCATCGTTGGCAACAACGTTGTGCTGACCAAAGAAGGTGCTGACTTCGTCAATGCTGGCAACCAGCTGCCGAAGATCGACCTGACTGTTACCGACCCAGAAGGCCTGAACTCCAAGGGTTCCGACCAACCAGTGGTTAACCTGCACAACGATGTGCCGGTGATCACTGTTGTCGCCAACACCCTGGAAGAAAACTCGGCCGTAGAAGGCACCGTCGCCGGTACCTTCGTTGCCAAAGACGAAGAGACGCCACGTGATGGCCTGACCATCAGCTTTACGCCGGGCAGCAACACGCAGGGTTACTACGCCATCGTTGGCAACAACGTTGTGCTGACCAAAGAAGGTGCTGACTTCGTCAATGCTGGCAACCAGCTGCCGAAGATCGACCTGACCGTTACTGATCCTGAAGGTCTGAACTCCAAAGGTTCCGACCAGCCAGTGGTCAACCTGCATAACGATGTGCCGGTGATCACTGTTGTTGCTAACACCCTGGAAGAAAACTCGGCCGTAGAAGGCACCGTCGCCGGTACCTTCGTTGCCAAAGATGAAGAAACCCCACGTGATGGCCTGACCATCAGCTTCACGCCGGGCAGCAACGACGCGGGCTACTACGCCATCGTTGGCAACAACGTTGTGCTGACCAAAGAAGGTGCTGACTTCGTCAATGCTGGCAACCAGCTGCCGAAGATCGACCTGACCGTTACTGATCCTGAAGGTCTGAACTCCAAAGGTTCCGACCAACCAGTGGTTAACCTGCACAACGACGTGCCGGTGATCACCGTTGTCGCCAACACCCTGGAAGAAAACTCGGCCGTAGAAGGCACCGTCGCCGGTACCTTCGTTGCCAAAGACGAAGAGACTCCACGTGACGGCCTGACCATCAGCTTCACGCCGGGCACCAACACGCAGGGTTACTACGCCATCGTTGGCAACAACGTTGTGCTGACCAAAGAAGGTGCTGACTTCGTCAATGCTGGCAACCAGCTGCCGAAGATCGACCTGACCGTTACTGATCCTGAAGGTCTGAACTCCAAAGGTTCCGACCAGCCAGTGGTCAACCTGCATAACGATGTGCCGGTGATCACTGTTGTTGCTAACACCCTGGAAGAAAACTCGGCCGTAGAAGCACCGTCGCCGGTACCTTCGTTGCCAAAGATGAAGAACCCCACGGATGGCCTGACCATCAGCTTCACGCCGGGCAGCAACGACGCGGGCTACTACGCCATCGTTGGCAACAACGTTGTGCTGACCAAAGAAGTGCTGACTTCGTCAATGCTGGCAACCAGCTGCCGAAGATCGACCTGACCGTTACTGATCCTGAAGGTCTGAACTCCAAAGGTTCCGACCAACCAGTGGTTAACCTGCACAACGACGTGCCGGTGATCACCGTTGTCGTCGCCAACACCCTGGAAGAAAACTCGGCCGTAGAAGGCACCGTCGCCGGTACCTTCGTTGCCAAAGACGAAGAGACTCCACGTGACGGCCTGACCATCAGCTTCACGCCGGGCACCAACACGCAGGGTTACTACGCCATCGTTGGCAACAACGTTGTGCTGACCAAAGAAGGTGCTGACTTCGTCAATGCTGGCAACCAGCTGCCGAAGATTGACCTGACCGTTACCGATCCAGAAGGCCTGAACTCCAAGGGTTCCGATCAACCAGTGGTCAACCTGCACAACGATGTGCCGGTGATCACTGTTGTCGCCAACACCCTGGAAGAAAACTCGGCCGTTGAGGGTACCGTCGCCGGTACCTTCGTTGCCAAAGACGAAGAGACTCCACGTGATGGCCTGACCATCAGCTTCACGCCGGGCAGCAACGAAGCTGGCTACTACGCCATCGTTGGCAACAACGTTGTGCTGACCAAAGAAGGTGCTGACTTCGTCAATGCTGGCAACCAGCTGCCGAAGATCGACCTGACTGTTACCGACCCAGAAGGCCTGAACTCCAAAGGTTCCGACCAACCAGTGGTCAACCTGCACAACGACGTGCCGGTGATCACCGTTGTCGCCAACACCCTGGAAGAGAACTCGGCCGTAGAAGGCACCGTCGCCGGTACCTTCGTTGCCAAAGACGAAGAGACTCCACGTGACGGCCTGACCATCAGCTTCACGCCGGGCAGCAACGAAGCTGGCTACTACGCCATCGTTGGTAACAACGTTGTGCTGACCCAAGCAGGCGCGAACTTCGTCAACGCTGGTAACCAGCTGCCAAAAATCGACCTGACCGTCACCGACCCAGAAGGCCTGAACTCCAAGGGTTCCGACCAACCAGTGGTCAACCTGCACAACGATGCGCCGGTAATCGAAATTGCGGCCAACACCATTGTTGAGGACACCGCCAGCGCAGGCACCGTCGCCGGTACCTTCACCGCGACCGACGAAGAAACCCCACGTGATGGCCTGACTATCGACTTCACGGGCAACAGCAACGCCGACGGCTACTACAGCCTCTCCGGCAACAACGTCGTGCTGACCCAAAAAGGTGCGGACTTCGTCAACGCCGGCAACCAGCTGCCAAAAATCGACCTGACCGTCACCGACCCACAAGGCCTGCACTCCAACGGCACTGGCCAACCAACCGTCACCCTGGTTGACGACACCCCGACCGCCATCGACAACCACATCGAAGGCAACGAAGACACCCCGATCGAACTGACCTGGGCGACCTTCGGCGTTCAGGATGAAGACACCACCAGCCCAGGCGTGGTGTTCACCAGCCTGCCGGCCGGTTCCATCGAGTACAAAGTCGACGGCGAGTGGGTCAAGCTCACCACGGCCGACCTGAAAACCGACACCTCGGCAGGCAAGGTCTTCACCCAGGCTGATTTCGATGCGCACAACGTGCGTTACAGCCCGGCGGAAAACGAATCCGGCGATGACACCTTCGGCGGCACTGGCGTGGGCAACAAGCAAGGTGACTACACCGAGCTGAAATTCCAGGCCACCGACGGCAACTCCTACAGCGACACCAAAACCATCACCGTGGATATCCACCCGGTGACGGATGTGCCGGTGTTGACCATCGGCCAAGTGCCAACCGGTCTGACCATTCAGACCTGGACCGGCGGCAACCTGCCGGGTGCCCTGGGCACCAACGGCCAAGGCGTGACCGACTCCAACACCCTGATCAAGGTGATCAACGGCCAAGCCGCCGGTAGCGCAGCCACCACGGGCGTGACCAGCGATGTCAACAACGGCAACGTGGCCGAAGGCACCGCGACCAAAGTGTCCGGCCTGGTCTACCTGGAAGCCGGCAAGAGCTACACCTTCACCGGTACAGCCGACGACAGCCTGGCAATCACCGTGGGCGGCAAGCTGGTTGCTTCCGAGACCTGGAGCCAAGGCAGCGGTATCAATGGCTCGGCCTTCACGCCGACCGAGTCGGGTTACTACACCCTCGACATCTACCACTACAACCAGAACGGCCCGGGCAACTACAACGTCAACGTGTCGGTCAACAACGGCCCGTCGGTATCGCTGGGCAGCAGCGGCGTGCAGACCTACACCAGTATCGAAGCGTTGAAAGACGCCGGCATGGTGCTGGGCGATAGCCACGTGGTGAATGGCGAAGGCTATTACACCGGCAACGTCTACAACCACGGCCTGGAAGACACCGCGATCAAGATCGCGCCGATTGACGTCAAGTTTGTCGACACCGACGGCTCGGAATCCCACAAGGTCGAAATCAGCGGCCTGCCGGAAGGCACCGTGCTGACCGACGGCACCCATACCATCACCTCGACCGGCGCAAACACGCTGTACGACGTGAGCACCTGGAACCTGGGCACCCTGAGCGTTACCCCGTTCAAGGACTCGACCGCCAGCTTCGACCTGACCGTGAAAGCCACCGCCAAAGAGCAGAGCACCGGCGTTGAAGAAGTCACCACCGGCAAGATCAGCGTGGTGGTTACAGCCGTCAACGACGCGCCAGTACTGGGCAACGAATCGACCAACGCGTTCGGCGACACCTACATCGAAGGCAAGCCAGGCGGCTACGTCGCGGCGAACCTGACCATCACCGACGTCGACAACACCACCCTGCAAAGCGCCAAGGTCACGCTGGTCAACCACCTGACCGACGACGTGCTGATCGCGGATGTCAGCAACACCAAGATCACCGTCAGCTACGACAAGACCACCGGTGTGCTGACCCTGTCCGGCGAAGCCACCAAGGCTGAATACCAGGAAGTCCTGCGTTCGGTGCACTTCGCCAGCGAAAGCGAAGACCCGAGCCCGGTCAACCGCAACCTGACCATCACCGTGAACGACGGCCAGGCGGATTCGGCGCCAGTGACCTCCGTGATCTACGTGGTGCCGGTCAACGATGCGCCGGTGATCAGCTTCGACAGCACCAAGTTTGTCGAGCAAAAAGGCGCCGTGGCACTGGTTGAAAAACTGAGCATCACCGACGTCGACAACCAAACCTTCAGCAAAGTGGTGGTCACCGTTGATCACCTGGTGTCTGGCGACCTGCTCACCAACGCCGACGTGCTCAAGGCCCTCGCCGTTGCCGGTATCACCATCACCGAAAGCGGCAGCGCCGCCGATGGCAAGATCGTCTACACCCTGACCAGCAACTTGCCGGCCGGCAGCAGCGCCGCCGACTTCATCAAGCTGGTTGAAGCGATCACCTTCCAGGCCCCGGGCAACAACCCGGCCGGTACTGATCGCACCGTGAGCATCTCTGTCACCGATAACGGTGGCGGTAACCTCGACCGAGAGCCGCCAGAAACCAGCACTGCGAATGGCAAGGTGACTGTCGAGCTGTTCAACGATGCGCCGACTGCAACCGGTAGCTCTACCGGCGCAGACGAAGACCACGCGGCCACGATCGTACTGAGCGGCGCCGATGTGGACGGCACCGTTGCCAAGTTCGTCATCACCACCTTGCCGGAGAACGGCAAGCTGTACAGCGACGAAAGCATGACCACCGAACTCAAGGTCGGTGACTCGGTGCCTGCGGGCGCTGACGGCAAGGCGTTGGTCTACTTCAACCCAACGGCTGACTGGAGCGGCACAACGGCGGTCACCTTCACGGCGGTCGACAATGCCGGTAAAGCCAGCGACGTCACCACCGCGCCTGTGACCATTGCACCGGTCACCGACACCCCGCACCTGGGCCTGCTCGGTGGCGGCGTCGTCAGCGCGATCAACTTCGACAGCGCGAACCTCAACGGTTCGTGGGGCACCGTCGCCGTCGGCAATGCCAACAATGCAGCCGGCACCGGTCCTGCCACCCAGTGGATGACCGGCAACAGCGACGGCAAGGTCGAAATCGGCCAAAGCAGCATCTACGGCGTCGAGACCCCGGGCAACAGCCAGGTCATCGAGCTGGAGAAAAACGCCGGCGACGACTCCAGCCTGTACACCATCATCAAGGCTGAAAGCGGCACCGCTTACAGCATCTCGGTCGACTACTCGCCGCGTCTCGGTCACGAGAACGATTCGGTGATCGACGTATTCTGGGGCGGCGTCAAAGTCGGCACCCTGGACACCACCGTCGTGGGCATGAAGACCTACACCTTCGTGGTGCCGGTCACTGCCGACGGTGATGCCAAGCTCGAATTCAAGGCCCCGGCCGGCGATACCAACAACTCCTACGGCGGCGTGCTGGACAACATCAGCGTGACCCAGGTGCTGAACACCGGCCTGGAAGACCACGCAATCAAGCTGTCGGCGATTGACGCCTACGCCACCGACAAGGATGGCTCCGAGACGCTCAAGCTGGAAATCAGCGGCATCCCGGCAGGCGCGACCATTTCCGATGGCGCGGGCCACACCTTCACCGCGACGGCCGGCAATCAAAGCGTCGACATCAGCGACTGGAGCCGAGCCACACTGGTCTACAACCCGGTGGCAAACGCCTACGGCGTGGTCAACCTGACCGTGACCGCTACGGCGCAGGATGGCGATGCGTTGCCTAAGTCCGAGTCGATCACGCTGCCGATCAACGTGATTTCGGTCAACGACCTGCCCGTCATCGAAGTGGTTGCCAACGCCCTGGTGGAAGGCCAAGTGGCGGAAGGCACCGTTGCCGGTAACTTCACCGTCAGCGATGTGGAAACCCCGGTTGCCCAGCTGAAAGTCACCTTCACCGGCGACAGCAACAAAGATGGCTACTACACCCTCGTTGGCAATGCCGTGGTGCTGACCCTGGCGGGTGCGAACTTCGTCAACGCTGGCAACAAACTGCCGGCGATTGATCTGACCGTGACCGATGCCGACAAAGGCAGCGCGCATGATGCGGCCACGCCGGATGTGACGTTGGTTAACGATGTGCCGGTTATCACTGTTGCTCCGGCCACGATTGAAGAGAACTCGGCCGCTGTAGGTACTGTCGCCGGTACCTTCACCGCGACTGATGAAGAGACTCCTCGTTCGGGTCTGACCATCACCTTCACTCCAGACAGCAACTCGGCTGGCTACTACGCCATCGACGGCAACAATGTTGTGCTGACCAAGGCGGGTGCTGATTTCGTCAACGCTGGTAACCAGCTGCCGAAGATTGACCTGACCGTTACTGATCCAGCGGGCGCTCACTCGAATGGCGAAGGCCAACCGACTGTTAACCTGGTTAACGACGTGCCGGTCATCACCGTTGCTCCGGCTACCATCGAAGAGAACTCCGCCGCTGTAGGCACCGTCGCCGGTACCTTCACTGCGACTGACGAAGAGACTCCTCGTTCGGGTCTGACCATCACCTTCACTGGCAACAGCAACTCGGCTGGCTACTACGCCATCGACGGCAACAATGTTGTGTTGACCAAGGCGGGTGCGGACTTCGTCAACGCTGGTAACCAGCTGCCGAAGATTGACCTGACCGTTACTGATCCAGCAGGCGCTCACTCGAATGGCGAAGGCCAGCCGACTGTTAACCTGGTTAACGACGTGCCGGTCATCACCGTTGCTCCGGCTACCATCGAAGAGAACTCCGCCGCTGTAGGCACCGTCGCCGGTACCTTCACTGCGACTGACGAAGAGACTCCTCGTTCGGGTCTGACCATCACCTTCACTGGCAACAGCAACTCGGCTGGCTACTACGCCATCGACGGCAACAATGTTGTGTTGACCAAAGCAGGTGCTGATTTCGTCAACGCTGGTAACCAGCTGCCGAAGATTGACCTGACCGTTACTGATCCAGCGGGCGCTCACTCGAATGGCGAAGGCCAACCGACTGTTAACCTGGTTAACGACGTACCGGTCATCACCGTTGCTCCGGCCACGATTGAAGAGAACTCCGCCGCTGTAGGTACCGTCGCCGGTACTTTCACTGCGACTGATGAAGAGACTCCTCGTTCGGGTCTGACCATCACCTTCACTCCAGGCAGCAACTCGGCTGGCTACTACGCCATCGACGGCAACAATGTTGTGCTGACCAAGGCGGGTGCGGACTTCGTCAACGCCGGCAACCAGCTGCCGAAGATTGACCTGACCGTTACTGATCCAGCGGGCGCTCACTCGAATGGCGAAGGCCAGCCGACTGTTAACCTGGTTAACGACGTGCCTGTGATCACCGTTGCTCCGGCCACGATTGAAGAAAACTCGGCTGCCGTTGGTACTGTCGCCGGTACCTTCACCGCGACTGACGAAGAGACCCCACGTTCGGGGCTGACCATCACCTTCACTCCGGGCACCACACTGATGTTACTACGCCATCGACGGCAACAATGTTGTGCTGACTAAGGCAGGCGCGGACTTCGTCAACGCTGGTAACCAGCTGCCGAAGATTGACCTGACCGTTACTGATCCAGCAGGCGCTCACTCGAATGGCGAAGGCCAGCCGACTGTTAACCTGGTTAACGACGTGCCTGTGATCACCGTTGCTCCGGCCACGATTGAAGAAAACTCGGCTGCCGTTGGTACTGTCGCCGGTACCTTCACCGCGACTGACGAAGAGACCCCACGTTCGGGGCTGACCATCACCTTCACTCCGGGCACCAACACTGATGGTTACTACGCCATCGACGGCAACAATGTTGTGCTGACTAAGGCAGGCGCGGACTTCGTCAACGCTGGTAACCAGCTGCCGAAGATTGACCTGACCGTTACTGATCCAGCAGGCGCTCACTCGAATGGCGAAGGCCAGCCGACCGTTAACCTGGTTAACGACGTGCCTGTGATCACCGTTGCTCCGGCCACGATTGAAGAAAACTCGGCTGCCGTTGGTACTGTCGCCGGTACCTTCACCGCGACTGACGAAGAGACCCCACGTTCGGGGCTGACCATCACCTTCACTCCGGGCACCAACACTGATGGTTACTACGCCATCGACGGCAACAATGTTGTGCTGACTAAGGCAGGCGCGGACTTCGTCAACGCTGGTAACCAGCTGCCGAAGATTGACCTGACCGTTACTGATCCAGCGGGCGCTCACTCGAATGGCGAAGGCCAACCGACTGTTAACGTGCACAACGACGTGCCAGTCATCACCGTTACAGCTAATACTCTGGAAGAGAACTCGGTCACTACAGGCACCGTCGCCGGTACCTTCGTTGCAACCGACGAAGAAACCCCACGTGCTGGCCTGACGATCACCTTCACGGGCAACAGCAACGCGGCTGGCTACTACAGCATCTCTGGCAACCGCAACGTCGTGCTGACCAAAGCAGGTGCTGACTTCGTCAACGCTGGCAACCAGCTGCCGAAAATCGACCTGACCGTTACTGATCCTGAAGGTCTGAACTCCAAAGGTTCCGACCAGCCAGTGGTCAACGTGCACAACGACGTGCCGGTCATCACCGTTACCGCCAACACCCTTGAAGAGAACTCGGTCACTACAGGCACCGTCGCCGGTACCTTCGTTGCGACTGACGAAGAAACCCCACGTGCTGGCCTGACGATCACCTTCACTGGCACTAGCAACGCTGCCGGTTACTACGCGATCTCTGGCAACAACGTAGTGCTGACCAAAGCAGGTGCTGACTTCGTCAACGCCGGCAACCAGCTGCCGAAAATCGATCTGACGGTTACTGACCCAGAAGGCCTGAACTCCAAAGGTTCCGACCAACCAGTGGTCAACGTGCACAACGACGTGCCGGTCATCACCGTTACCGCCAACACCCTTGAAGAGAACTCGGTCACTACAGGCACCGTCGCCGGTACCTTTGTCGCGACCGACGAAGAAACTCCGCGCGCTGGCCTGACGATCACCTTCACTCCAGGCACCAACGGCGCTGGCTACTACGCCATCTCCGGCAACAACGTTGTGCTGACCAAAGCAGGTGCCGACTTCGTCAACGCCGGTAACCAGCTGCCGAAAATCGACCTGACCGTCACCGACCCAGAAGGCCTGAACTCCAGCAACAACGCGCAGCCAGTGGTCAACCTGCATAACGACGTGCCGGTCATCACCGTTGTCGCCAACACCCTGGAAGAGAACTCGGTCACCACGGGCACCGTCGCCGGTACCTTCGTTGCAACCGACGAAGAAACCCCACGTGCTGGCCTGACGATCACCTTCACGGGCAACAGCAACGCGGCTGGCTACTACAGCATCTCTGGCAACAACGTCGTGCTGACCAAAGCAGGTGCTGACTTCGTCAACGCTGGCAACCAGCTGCCGAAAATCGACCTGACCGTTACTGATCCTGAAGGTCTGAACTCCAAAGGTTCCGACCAGCCAGTGGTCAACGTGCACAACGACGTGCCGGTCATCACCGTTACCGCCAACACCCTTGAAGAGAACTCGGTCACTACAGGCACCGTCGCCGGTACCTTCGTTGCGACTGACGAAGAAACCCCACGTGCTGGCCTGACGATCACCTTCACTGGCACTAGCAACGCTGCCGGTTACTACGCGATCTCTGGCAACAACGTAGTGCTGACCAAAGCAGGTGCTGACTTCGTCAACGCCGGCAACCAGCTGCCGAAAATCGATCTGACGGTTACTGACCCAGAAGGCCTGAACTCCAAAGGTTCCGACCAACCAGTGGTCAACGTGCACAACGACGTGCCGGTCATCACCGTTACCGCCAACACCCTTGAAGAGAACTCGGTCACTACAGGCACCGTCGCCGGTACCTTTGTCGCGACCGACGAAGAAACTCCGCGCGCTGGCCTGACGATCACCTTCACTCCAGGCACCAACGGCGCTGGCTACTACGCCATCTCCGGCAACAACGTTGTGCTGACCAAAGCAGGTGCCGACTTCGTCAACGCCGGTAACCAGCTGCCGAAAATCGACCTGACCGTTACTGATCCTGAAGGCCTGAACTCCAAAGGTTCCGACCAACCAGTGGTCAACGTGCACAACGACGTGCCGGTCATCACCGTCACCGCCAACACCCTGGAAGAGAACTCGGTCACCACGGGCACCGTCGCCGGTACCTTCGTTGCGACCGACGAAGAAACTCCGCGCGCTGGCCTGACGATCACCTTCACTCCAGGCACCAACGGCGCTGGCTACTACGCCATCTCCGGCAACAACGTTGTGCTGACCAAAGCAGGCGCCGACTTCGTCAACGCCGGCAACCAGCTGCCGAAAATCGACCTGACCGTCACCGACCCTGAAGGCCTGAACTCCAAAGGTTCCGACCAACCAGTGGTCAACGTGCACAACGACGTGCCGGTCATCACCGTCACCGCCAACACTCTGGAAGAGAACTCGGTCACCACGGGCACCGTCGCCGGTACCTTTGTCGCGACCGACGAAGAAACCCCACGTGCTGGCCTGACGATCACCTTCACGGGCAACAGCAACGCGGCTGGCTACTACAGCATCTCTGGCAACAACGTCGTGCTGACCAAAGCAGGTGCTGACTTCGTCAACGCTGGCAACCAGCTGCCGAAAATCGACCTGACCGTTACTGATCCTGAAGGTCTGAACTCCAAAGGTTCCGACCAGCCAGTAGTTAACGTGCATAACGATGTGCCGGTCATCACCGTTACTGCCAACACCCTGGAAGAAAACTCGGTCACTACAGGCACCGTCGCCGGTACCTTCGTTGCGACCGACGAAGAGACTCCACGTGCTGGCCTGACGATCACCTTCACTGGCACTAGCAACGCTGCCGGTTACTACGCGCTCTCTGGCAACAACGTAGTGCTGACCAAAGCAGGCGCCGACTTCGTCAACGCCGGCAACCAGCTGCCGAAAATCGATCTGACCGTTACTGATCCTGAAGGCCTGAACTCCAAAGGTTCCGACCAACCAGTGGTCAACGTGCACAACGACGTGCCGGTCATCACCGTCACCGCCAACACTCTGGAAGAGAACTCGGTCACCACGGGCACCGTCGCCGGTACCTTTGTCGCGACCGACGAAGAAACCCCACGTGCTGGCCTGACGATCACCTTCACTGGCACTAGCAACGCTGCCGGTTACTACGCGATCTCTGGCAACAACGTTGTGCTGACCAAAGCAGGCGCCGACTTCGTCAACGCCGGCAACCAGCTGCCGAAGATCGACCTGACTGTCGCTGACCCAGAAGGCCTGAGCTCCAACAACAACGCTCAGCCAGTGGTTAACCTGCACAACGACGTGCCAGTGATCACCATCACGCCGACCACCATCGTTGAAGACACCGCCAAGGTCGGCACCGTGGCCGGTACCTTCGTTGCGACCGACGAAGAAACCCCACGTTCGGGCCTGACCATCACCTTCACCGGCACCACCAACGCGAGCGGCTACTACAGCATCTCCGGCAACAACGTGGTGTTGACCCAGAAAGGTGCTGATTTCGTCAACGCCGGCAACCAGCTGCCGAAGATCGACCTGACCGTTACCGACCCAGAAGGCCTGAACTCGCATAACGTTGCGCAGCCGACGGTGACCTTGGTCGACGACACCCCAACCGCCACCAACGGCAGCATCCAGAGCAACGAAGACACCCCGGTCGAACTGACCTGGGCCACCTTCGGCGTCAAGGATGAAGACTCGGCGAACCCGAAAGTGGTGTTCACCGCGCTGCCTGCCGGTTCCATCGAGTACAACGTCAACGGCGTGTGGGTGAAGCTCACCACGGCCGATCTGGCAACCGCCACGTCGGCCGGCAAGGCCTTCAGCCAGGCGGACTTCGATAACCACAACGTGCGTTACAGCCCGGCGGAGAACGAGTCCGGTGACAGCAGCTTCGGCGGCACCGGCGTGGGCAACAAGCAAGGTCACTACACCGAGCTGAAGTTCCAGGCCACCGACGGCAACACCAACAGCGAGACCAAAACCATCACCGTGGATATCCATCCGCTGGCGGATGCGGGGGTTGTGACGGTGACTCAGGCCGGCGCTGCGGCGCAGGGCCTGGTTATCCAGACCTGGACGGGCGGCAACCTGCCGACTGCGTTGGGCACCAACGGTAACGGCGTAGTCAAATCCGACGACCTGATCAAGGTCATCGACGCCAAAACCGCAGCCAGCGCTGTGTCCACCGGTGTGATCCACACCGTGGCCAACGACAATGTGACGGCCACCACCGCGACCAAGGTCTCGGGCCTGATCTACCTGGAAGCGGGCAAGAGCTATACCTTCACCGGTACGGCCGACGACAGCCTGGCAATCACCGTGGGCGGCAAGCTGGTTGCGACCGAAACCTGGAGCAGCGGCAGCGCGATCACCGGCTCGGCCTACACGCCGACCGAGTCGGGCTACTACACCCTCGATATCTACCACTACAATCAGGCTGGCGCGGGCAACTACAACGTCAATGTGTCGATCAACAACGCCCCTTCGGTGTCGTTGGGCAGCAGCGGCATCCAGACCTACACCAGCATCGAGGCGTTGAAAGCCGCCGGTGCGGTGCTGGGCGACAGCCATGTGGTCAATGGCGAGGGTTACTACACCGGGTATGTCTATAACAGCGGCCTGGAAGACACCGTCATCAAGGTCAGCCCGATTACCGCGACGTTTGCCGATAACGACGGTTCGGAGTTGCACAAGGTGGAAATCAGCGGCCTGCCGAAAGGCACCGTGATCACCGACGGCACCACCGGTCATACCTACACCTCGACCGGCACGGGCACGCTCTACGATGTCAGCACCTGGAACCTGAAAACCCTGACGGTCACGCCGGTCAAGGATTCCACCGGGACCTTCGACCTGACCGTGAAGGCAACCTCCACCGAGCAGAGCACCGGTGAAACCGTGACGTCGAGCGGCAAGGTGAGCATCGTGATCACCCCGGTCAACGACGCCCCAGTGCTGGACCTCAGCACCGCAGACGGCGCTCTCGCCACCGGCTACAGCACCTCGTACACCGAGCGCTCCGACGCCGGCGTTGCGATCACTGCCAGCGTGGGCATTGCCGACGTCGACAGCACGCAGATGCAAAGTGCGACCATCACCCTGAAAAACGCCAGCTCGGGCGATCAGCTCAGCTCCAGCCTGATTGCGGTGGGCGGTACTTACAAAGGCGTGACCTTAACCAGCGTCGGTACCGACGTCAGCGGCAAGATCGTGCTGACGCTCTCGGGCGTAGCGGATTCGGCCACTTACAAGGCGCTGCTGGAGTCGTTCCAGTACTCCAGCACCAGCAAGTACCCAACCACCGGTGATCGTCTCATCGACATCTCCGTGAAGGACAGCGCCGGTTCCGACAGCTTGAGCTCGTCGGTTGCCACCAGCACCATCACGGTCAAGTCGCAGGTTTACACCCTGAACCTGGAAGGCGGCGCGGGTGCCGATACCATCGACCTGGGTTCCAGCTCGGCGAACAACATTGTGGTCGGCGACAAAGGCGGTATCACCACGCCGGGTACCAACTACAACATCGCGTTCCTCGTCGACACCTCGGGCAGTATCGGTTCGACCGCCATGAAGTCGATCAAGGATCAGCTCTCGAGCATCTTCGATACCTTGATTGCCAATGCCGCGACTAAAGACTCGGGCGTTGTGAAAGTGCTGCTGGTGGACTTCGACACCCGCGTCCAGTCTGAAGTCTCGGTCAACCTGGCCGACAAGACCGCCGCCAAGGCTGCCTTGCAGGCCGTGTTGAACCAGATGGTGTCCAATTCCAGCGACATGACCAACTACCAGGACGCGTTCAAAGCGGCCTCGGATTGGTTCAAGAGCAGCGACGCCACCAGCAACGCCGGTGCGAAAAACCTCACGTACTTCATCACCGACGGTTCGCCGAACGTGTACACCGACGTGCAGGGCAACCCGTACCTGGGCTATAGCGGCGGCAACAAGGGCTCCAGCGTTTACTTTGACAGCATGGTGAACAACTCCAATTACGTCCTGGGCCAGAGCAGTCCGGTCTACGCCGTGATCAATGGCAACTGGCGGATGATTGTCGATAGCAGCGGTAAGGTTTACTCCTACGACAGCCGCGGCTACTCGAACTATGAAGGTACGGTTGTGGCCAACAGCAATGGCGGCTTCGACGTTGCTGCGGTCTACAACAACTCCAGCACCGCACTGGCAAACGCCAAGACGGCCTACAGCGATCTGGTCAACTCGGTGCCCGACAAAGTCGTGGTCGAGGCGATCGGTCTGGGTTCGAGCATCGATAGCACCGTGCTCAAGCAGTTCGATACCGACAAGGTGGTTTCCACCATCGACACCGAGAAGCTGGCAGACGCCATCACCGGCCACACCGCCGATGCCGGCGCGGACAACGTTTCCGGTGGTTCGGGCAACGACATCCTGTTCGGCGACCTGATCAGCTACAAAGGCCAGGAAGGCAATGCGGCACTCAAGGCCTTCGCTGCCGAGAAGCTGTCGACTACGCCTGACCTGATTGACGATCGCACCTTGCACCAGTACATCACTGAGCATGTGCAGGACGTCGGGGCCTTGGCCAACGCGTCGAACATCTACGGTACCAACGATGGCGCCGACACCCTGCTGGGTGGCGCAGGCAACGACATCCTGTTCGGCCAGGGCGGCAACGACACCCTCAATGGCGGTGCCGGCAACGACATCCTGGTGGGCGGCAAGGGCAATGACATCCTGACCGGCGGCGCAGGTGCCGATACCTTCGTCTGGCTCAAAGGCGATACCAACACCAGCGGCGGCTTTGATCGCATCACTGACTTCAAGCACAGCGAAGGCGACAAGCTGGACCTGTCCGACTTGCTGCAAGGCAATACCGACAGCAACTTGGATAAGTATCTGAAGCTGACCACCGACTCGTCGGGCAACTCGACGCTGAGCGTGAGCAGCAGCGGTTCGTTTACCACCAGTGGCGGTACGGCCGATGTGACGATCAAGGTCGATGGCGCGAACTGGGGCAACGGCAGCAGCGCGATCAACAACCTGATCGCCGGTGGCGACCTGACCGTCAAGCACCACGACTGATCACCACCGGGGCGGCAATCTTTCGGGATTGGCGCCCCAGTGGCATCGGCTTCGGGGAAATGTGTGTAATCTCTGTGGGCGTCGTGCGCGGCGCCTGCAGGGATTTTTTATTGGGAGAACGCTGATGTTCTACGTGCAACGCGATCAAAACAACGCTTTGGTACGCGTCGAGGCGCAGGCCTACGCGGAAGCCACCGAGACGCTACCGGCGGACCATCACGAGATCCAGGCGTGGTTTGCCGGCGATGAGATCGAAGACAGCCTCAAGCAGCTCAAGAACAGTGACCTTGAGATGATTCGAGTGCTCGACGACTTGATCCAGGTGCTGACATCCAAAGGCGTGATCCGCATCACCGACTTGCCGCCGGCGGCACAGGCCAAGTTTCTGGAGCGGACCCAGGCCCGGGCGGCGCTGGGCGGCTTGAGTGAACTGATCAATGACGATGAAACCGGCCTGATCTGAACACGCCACACCTCCTTTACGGCATCCGCGTCAAGGAGGCATGAGGCTTCGATGTTTTACTTCCAGGGCGCCGGTTCACCGACCAGTTGGCCTTGTACCCCTTCGACGCCCATCTCGCGGATTACCCGCAACTCACCCTCGGTTTCCACGCGCTCGGCAATCAACGGCAGGTCAATGCTGTGGGCGGCCCGTTGGATGGCTTCGATAAAGATGCGCTTGTGGCTTTCCTGGTCAATGGCGCGGATGTAACTGCCGTCGATCTTGAGGTAGGCCAGGCCCAGGTTCGCCAGGTTGCCGATCATGCTGAAACGCCCACCGAAACGCTGCAGGCCAAGGCTGTAGCCGAGGCTGCGCATGCGCCGCAGCATCACCTCAAGCTGGGTTTGCTCGGGCACTTGCTCTTCACCGATTTCCAGGATCAGGCGCGGCCCCAGTGCCGGGTGCTGGGCCAGTCGTTCGAAGATCTGCTCCATGGCCTGCGGGTCGTTCAACGTGGCGGCGGAAAGGTTCAGGGCCACTGACTGGTTGTGCTGGGCCAATTGCTTGATGACCAGATCGAGCATCACTTGGTCGAGGCGCGCGGTCCAGCCGAAGCGCTCCAGCCACGGCAGGAAGTGACCGGCCGCGATGGTCTGGTCCTCGTTGTCGAGCAGGCGCGACAACACCTTGTAATGCAGCACTCGCTGGGTATCGCTGCTGCTCACCACCGGCTGGAAGAACAGGCGGAAACGCCCTTGCTTCAGGGCGTGGTCGAGCAGGGTATGCCAGCTGTGCGGGTCATCGCTGACGGTGCCGGCGGTCTGGTGCTCCAGGCACACCCAGGTCTGGCCGCTGCTGGCTTCCGCCTGGGCCAGGGCCTGGTCGGCCAGCATCAGCAGGTCGGCCGAGGCGTCGCCGGGGTTGTACGGGGCCAGGCCGATATAGGCCACGGTGGGCATGTCGGTGGCGCCGGTTTCGTGCAGGCTTTGCAGGGTGGTTTCCAGCTCCTGGGCCAATTGCCGGGCTTCGTCACGCACCAGGCCTGGCGCGAGCACCGCGAATTCACCACCACGGCTGCGGGTGATCAGGTTGTGGGTTTCCGGGTATTTGGCGCAGGTGCGCACCAGTTGCTGGCTGACGGCTTGCAGCAACTGGTCGGTGCGTTGCCCGCCGAGGCGCTGGTTGAGGCCGCCGAGGTCGTTGACGCGCAGTATCAGCAGGTAGCCGGAGCTGGGCTCTTCCAGGTTGCTGACGCGGGAGCTGAGCTGCATCTCGAAATAACGCCGGTTGGCCAGGCCCGTCAGGCTGTCCTGGTAGGACTCCACGCGCAGTTTCTCGCTGCGTTCGGTCTGCTCGTGGAACAGTGCCTTGAGCTTCTCCACCATCTGGTTCATGGCTTGCACCACGCGGCGCAATTCCGGGGTGCGCGGCAGGTCGGGCAGGCTGAGGAATTCACGCCGGGCAATGGCGTGGGATTGCTCGACCATATAGTCCAGCGGCCTGAGCTGACGCCGCAGCAGCAAGGCCCCGAGGATCGCACTCGCCGCCCCGCACAGCAGCAGCCAGCCGAGGCTGCCCAGGGCGCTTTGCCAGAGTTTGGCCAGGGCGAACATTGGGTGGCTCACCACCTCCACGCGCGCCGCCTGCTGCCAGCCACGGCTGACGATGGCATCGCCGCCGGCCGGCGCGAGGCCGATCATCTTCACGAACCAGGCCGGCACGCCATTGGCGTCGGGCTCGGCAGAGCGTTCCACCAGCACCTGGTCATTGCTCAGGTCGATCACGCGGATGCTGGCGTAGTAGCCACTGTCAAAGATCGAGCTGACCATCAGTTCGGTCATCGCCGGGTCGTCGATGTTCGGCGTCAGCGACAGCGCCAGCGCGGTGGCCGCGTCCTGGGCGTGGGAGCGCAGCTGGTTGACGTACTGGGTACGCGAGCTTTCCAGGCTGACCACGAAGCTACCGCTGAAGGCGACCACGAGAAACACACAGATAGCGATCAGCAATTGTTTGAACAGTGACATCGTAGCTCCTGTTAATTATCCGAACTGGCCGGAAACCCTTCGGCGGTCATTTTCTTCAAGACATCCTGCCAGCGCGACAGGCGCTTGGTGTCACCGACTTTCTTGTTGCCCGCCGCCCCGGTCAGCCACAACCCTTCACCGTTGAACGCGTAGACCGGCAGCAGGTCGGTGCGCTGGCTGGCGGGCAGGATCGGGTCCATCAGGCTGTCCAGGACCAACGGCATGGCTTCGGGGCTGGCGTAGTAGGTCAGCACCATGTGCGCGCGGTTCTGGCGCAAGGCCTTTACGTAGGTAATGCGCAGCTTGTCGGCCGGGATGCCGAGGTTACGCAGGCTGAAGTATTTGGCGATGGCGTAGTCTTCGCAGTCACCGGCGCCTTTCCACAGGGATTGAATGGGGGTCGCCCAGTAATCAATCTCGTGCCACAGGTCGATATCTTCTTCGTACTTCATCTGCCGGTTGAAGAACAGGTTGACCACTTTGAGTTGCTCAAGCTCGCCGATTTGCTTTTGCGTCGACAGCAGGTTTTGCCAGGCATCGATGCGTTGGCGCCCGGCGCCGAGTGGGCCATAGAGCGCCTCGGCGCGACGGCTGATCTGGCTGAAATCCCAATCGGCATGCAAATCGCCCAGCAGCCCGCCACCCAGCATCAGCGTGATGGCAAAACCGAACAGAATCCGGGGGATTTTAAAGCGTATCGCCACAGCTATACCCGAGCTTGCAGCCTGGAAGGTGCGGCAATGGTGCGGTGATAGCGGGTAAAAAACAATGGCACGGTGAAATCACGGGGCCAGAAATAACGGGATTTAAACGTCAGTAAATTGGCTGTTTTCCGCTCGTCCGAAAGAAGGCTGAGAATATCACCAAAATAATGACACCCCCTGATCTCTGTCACAAAATGGCCCAACGACAGCGCCTACAAAAAGACTGCGGTAAGCCCCTTGTTTTCTTGCCGACCTCCCACGTCTTTAAACGCGCCGTGAAGGAGCTCCGGCCATGAGCCGCACTGATGATCTGTTTGCCTTGTTCGGCAAGGGCGTGTCCCGCGACCCGGAAGGGCGCAACGCTCGACTGCACTTTTTCGGCACCATCCCCTTCGATGATGGCACTCGCGTGAATGCGAAGGACGGTTCGCGCTTCAGCGCCAACACGCCTTATGCCTACGAACACACCCTGCCTTTTGATTCGAATGCGCCGCACCCGAAGGTGCTGGCCGTGGTTTCCGTCAATGGTGGCGTGGGCCGCAGTACCCTGGTCACGGCTCTGAGCAGCGGTTTGCAGCGCCTGGGCGAGTCGGTGGTGGCATTGGACCTCGACCCGCAGAACGCCCTGCGCCAGCACTTTGGTGTGGGCCATGAGCTACCGGGTATCGGCCGCACCAGCTTGATCAATGCGCAATGGCAGAGTGTCTTGCAAGCGGGGTTTGCCGGTTGCCAGGTGATGCCCTTTGGCGACACCGATGTGCAGCAGCAGGAAAACCTCCAGCGCTGGCTCACCCGCGAGCCGACATGGCTGGCGCAGCGCCTGTCGGTGCTGGGCTTGAGCGAGCGCCAGACGGTGATCATCGATACCCCCGCTGGCAACAATGCGTACCTGCACCAAGCACTGAACGTCGCCGACATCGTGCTGGTGGTGGTCCAGCCGGACGCCGCCTGCCTCGGCACGCTGGACCAGATGGAGGCCTTGTTGGCGCCTTACCGTGAGCGCCATCACCCGCCGCGTTGTCACTTCGTGATCAACCAGTTGGATGAGCATTCGGCGTTCAGCCTGGACATGGTCGAAGCGTTCAAGCTGCGCCTGGGTGAACAGCTGCTGGATGTCGTGCACCGCGATCTGTCCTTCAGCGAAGCCCTGGCCTTTGGTTCAGACCCGCTGGATAACGTGGGCCAGAGCCTCGCCAGCGACGATATCAACGAGCTGTGCCGGGTGCTGACCAGGGCAAAAAACACGCCTTGAGCGGGCGCGTTATAGGCAAGATGCCAAATGCTTATGCACAATTGGTTGGTTGCTGACGGGGTTAAACAGCGATTCTGTGGATCTGTTCTCAACACGTCGCAACTACCTGTTTTACGTGTGTTTTATTTTGTGAACAAAAAATGATCAGCCTGGCTTTTGGCCGCTAACGCAGACGGCTACAGGCGCTGTAAAGAATTCATCAACAGAGTTATCCACAGGATTGGGTGCGACAATCTTGCCCTCTAATCGCGCTCGGCAAGCACCATCAAGTTGCGCGGCGTCAATGCCGCTTCGCAAAAGCTGCCGACATCGACCCTGTAGCCGTTTTCGCGCAGAAACAGTGCCCGATCCAGCACCAGCCATAGCTCCAACGGGCGCCGAAACAGACCACGCAGCAATTCCAGGTTTCTGACCTCGGCAAGTCGCCGCCAGCCGTGCGCCTCCAGCGCCAGCCAATCCTGCCTGCCTGTGGATAACCCTTTGAGCGCCGCCAGTTCCCGGCAGTAGTCGGCGAAGGGTTTATCCAGCCAGGCACTGGGCAGTGAAGGGGTGGGCAAGTAGTCGTCACAGCCGCGCAGTTGCCGTTGCAGGTGATCGAAGCCCAGGCGCCGCGCCATGGAGATGTCGCGTTGGCGGCGCACGCGGGCGCCGGCGGTGACGGTTTCGCTGAGGGGCAGGCCAAGGTCGTCGATTGACAGCTGCAATGCCGACGCCTGGCCTGCGCTGGACAGTGCTTGATAACGCTCTGCGCCGATGCGGTTGTAGCAGCAGGGCGCCAGGGCCAGTTGCTTGCAGCCGGCGCTGCTGGCCAGTTGCAGCAGGCGCACGTGCAGGTCACCGCAGGCGTGCAGGGCAACGAGCGTGTGCTCGGCGCTGAGCGTGACGTCGGCCATCACATCTTGCAGGCGATGGGTCACGGGCAGGCCGTGGTGTTCGCTCAAGGCCTGGCCGGCGGCGATCAGGGCGGGGTCATATTCCAGGCAGGTCAGGTGTTGCCCGGTTTGCAGCAGGCGGCGGCCGAGGTGGCCCTTGCCGGCGCACCAGTCCAGCCAGTGTGTCGGCGTTGCGGCAAATCCCAGCGCCGCGCCGAAGGCTTCGATCTGTTGCCATTTGCGCCCGGGCACATCGACATTCAGGCGATGGCGGGCGGGCTCAAGGGGCATGGTCGGTAACTTATCCACAGCACCGAGCGCCAACGCCTGGCTGGCCAGCTGTGGAAAAGGTGCGGGCGCGGGTAAGTCATGGGGATGGTTGTGGGCGGTTTCGGCGTCGGCCAACGAACGTTGGCGCAGCCACTGGGAGAGCGCGGGGTGTTCGGCTTCCCAGGGTAATTGCCGGTGGGTGAAGGGCCGTGGTCGCCACAGCCCTTGGTGTTCGATCAGGAATGTATCCAGCGCTTCAAAGCGCGCTTCAACGTCCCTGGCACGCATCGACGCGCAGCCAGCGTTCCAGCAGCTTGAAGCCGCGCACCAGGATGTAGGCCATCAGCAGGTAGAACAGGCCAGCGGCAAAGAAGATCTCCACCGGCAAGTAGGTGCGGGCGATGATCGTACGGGCCATGCCGGTCAGTTCGAGCAAGGTCACGGTACTGGCCAGGGCGCTGGCCTTGAGCATCAGGATCACTTCGTTGCTGTACGCCGGCAGGCCGATGCGCGAGGCGCGCGGCAGGATGATGTAGAACAGCGTCTTCGGCTTGGACATGCCCAGGGCGCGCGCCGCTTCGATCTCACCGGGCGGGATCGCCTGGATCGCGCCGCGCAGGATCTCGGCGATATAGGCGGCGGTGTGCAGGGTCATGGTGGCGGTGGCACACCAGAACGGATCGCGCAGGTACGGCCACATGAAGCTCTCGCGCACCGCATCGAACTGCGCCAGGCCGTAGTAGACCAGGAACAACTGCACCAGCAGCGGCGTGCCCCGGAAAAAGAAGATGTAGGCGTAGGGCAGGGCGCTCACGTACCAGCGTCGCGAGGAGCGGGCGATACCCAGCGGAATCGCCAGCAGCAGGCCGGCGATCACGGCGATGGCCACCAGCTCCAGGGTCAGGATCGCGCCCTGGGCCAGCTTGGGCAGCCACTTGATGATCACGGCCCAGTTCAGGCCCAGGTCGAAATGCGCCAGCCAGCTGTAGTCGCCGCTCATTGGGTGCTCCTTGCAAAGCCGCGGGCGGCGCGTTTTTCCAGGAAATGCATGGCGGTCATCGCCAGGACGGTGAGGCCCAGGTACATGAAGGCCGCGACCATGAAGAAGGTGAAGGGCTGCTTGGTCACGGTCACGCCGATTTGCGCGTGGCGCATGATTTCTTCCAGGCCGATCACCGAGACCAGCGCGGTGTCCTTCATCAGGATCATGAACAGGTTGCCCAGGCCCGGCAGGGCGATGCGCCACATCTGCGGCATGATCAGGCGGGTGAAGATGCGAAACTTCGACAGGCCCAACGCCACACCGGCTTCGCGGTGGCCCTTGGGAATGGCGAGGATCGCGCCACGGAACACTTCGGTGGCGTAGGCGCCAAAGCACAGGCCCAGGGCGATGACCCCGGCGGCAAAGGCGCTGAGGGACAGGTCGGGGTTGCCGAAGAACTCGCCGAGGGCACGCATCAGGTTGACCGTGCCGAAATAGATCAGCAGCACCCACAGCAGTTCGGGAATGCCGCGAACGAGGGTCGAGTACGCGCCGCCAAGCCATTGCAGCGGCTTGTACGGGGACGTCTTGGCCAGGGCGCCGGCCAGGCCGAGCACCAGCCCCAGGCACAGGGCCGTGAGCGCCAGTTTGACGGTCATCAGCGCGCCAGCGGCGAGCGCGGGGCCGAATCCGTAGAGATCGAAATTCATGGTGTTTTCATATCGCAAGGCATTGCTAAAAGCCGACGCGCCCGGGTGAGCGCGTCGGGCATACCGTTCAGATCATTCGATGCTGAAAGGGAAGTACTTGTCGTTGATCTTCTTGTAGGTGCCGTCTGCCTTGATCTCTGCCAAGGCTTTGTTTAGGCGCTCGCGCAGCGGATCGCCCTTGCGGACGGCGATGCCGATCTTGTCGCTTTCTACAACCGGGTCGCCCTTGAACTCGTAGGCGGAACCGTCTTTGCTCTTGAGCCATTCGTACTGCACGTACTTGTCGGCGAGCATGCCGTCGAGGCGGCCGGAGATCAGGTCGAGGTAGGCGTTTTCCTGGGTGTCGTAGAGCTTGGCGGTGGTGTCCGGCAGCTCGTCTTCCAGGTAGGTACCGGCCAAGGTCGCGCGTTGGGCGCCGATGATCTTGCCCTTCAGGTAACCGGCGTCGGTCTTGAAGTCCTTGGTGGCTTTCGGCGCGATGAACTGCAGCTTGTTGGAGTAGTACGGGTCGGTGAAGTCGACGGCCTGCTTGCGTTCATCGGTGATGGACAGCGAGGACACCAGGAAGTCGAACTTCTTGGCGTTCAGGGCCGGGATGATGCCGTCCCAGTCGGACACGTACACTTCGCACTTCTCGACTTTCATCTTGGCGCACAGGGCGTCGCCGATGTCCTTGTCGAAGCCCACGACGTTGCCGCTGGCATCTTTATTGTTGAAGGGCGGGTAAGCCGCTTCGATCCCCATCTTCAAGGTTTCTGCCATGGCCGTGGCGCTGAACGCCATCGAGACGGCCGCAGCCAGAAGGAATTTTTTATAGTTCTGCATGCATGTTGCTCCGTTAGCGGTTGCTGGACATGAATTGTTTGCAGCGCGCCGAAAGCGGGTTTTCAAATACCTGCTGTGGCGATCCTTGCTCTTCGACCAGGCCCTGGTGCAGGAACACCACTTCACTGGACACCTGACGGGCGAAGCCCATTTCATGGGTGACCAGCAGCATGGTGCGGCCTTCTTCGGCCAGTGCGCGGATCACATTAAGTACTTCCTGAACCATTTCCGGGTCAAGGGCCGATGTGGGCTCGTCGAACAGGATGACTTTAGGCTGCATCGCCAGGGTGCGCGCGATGGCGGCCCGTTGTTGCTGGCCACCGGACAATTGCGCGGGGTAGGCGTGGCGTTTGTCGCTGATGCCGACCTTGGCCAGCAGGGCTTCGGCCACTTCGATGGCTTCGGCCTTGCTCTGGCCGAGCACACGGCGCGGGGCCTCGATGATGTTGTCGAGGATGCTCATGTGCGGCCACAGGTTAAAGTTTTGAAACACAAAACCGATTTCGCTGCGCAGGCGGTTGATCTGCTTGCCGTCGGCGGCCATCAGCTCGCCGTTTTTCGCAGCCTTGAGCTTGAGCTCTTCGCCGGCGACCAGGATCTGGCCCTGGTGCGGGTTTTCCAGCAGGTTGATGCAGCGCAGGAATGTGGACTTGCCGGAACCGGAGGAACCCAGGATCGAGATCACATCGCCGTCGCGAGCGGTCAGCGAGATACCTTTGAGTACCTCCAGCTCACCATAGCGTTTATGCAAGTTGCGGATTTCAAGCGCGGGCGTGGCCTCGGCCATGTGCGGTCCTCATTGTGTTCGTTGCGTGCTTGCTGTTGGGCCGCCTTCCTGGCGAGGCGCCAAGCTAGCATAGCGTTTGAATGACAGCCAACAGCGCTGCGGACGGTTAACAGGTGGTCTGCGGCAGGGTGTCGCATCGGCACAGCAGCGTGTCGCGCCATCTACAACCGAACAGCCGTTTGAACCTGTAAACCGGCAGGCTTCGCGTAAAAAAGGGCGCGATGGTGCCAGCTTTGGCCGGGGGTTGGAAGGGTCAATCGGGCAAACGGTGCATATCAGCCCCGTTATGGCGCGTCACGTACTTTTTGTGTGTGTTTTTGGTGCGTGCTTTCGTTTAAAAGTGAGTCGCACGGTAACGCTATAGCGGAATTTCATTGTTCTCAATGGGTTGCGATGGCTGCTGGATTGTCCTACAGCCCGCGTCAATTGCGGGCTTGTAACATTTTGGCGCAAATCTTGCGTAAAAAATAAAGAACGCCCTGTTGGTTTCTTTTCACGAGAAAGAGCACAGGCCGGGCGGACCGTTTTCGCAATTCCTCGCAAAGGTGTGTCAATGAGTAGTACGCAAAGCTCCAATGACCTCGAACAGGGGCTCAAACCGCGTCACGTCACCATGCTGTCGATTGCCGGCGTCATTGGTGCCGGTTTGTTTGTTGGCTCCGGCCACGCGATTGCTGCCGCCGGCCCTGCGGTGCTGCTGGCCTACGCCGCCGCCGGTACGCTGGTGGTATTGGTGATGCGCATGCTGGCCGAAATGGCCGTGGCGTCACCGGACACCGGTTCGTTCTCGACGTACGCCGACCGCGCCATCGGTCACTGGGCCGGTTTCACCATCGGCTGGTTGTACTGGTGGTTCTGGGTCCTGGTGATCCCGCTGGAAGCCAACGCCGCCGCGACCATCCTGCACGCCTGGTTCCCGGATATCGCCATCTGGGCGTTCACGCTGGTCATCACCTTGCTGCTGACCGCGACCAACTTGTTCAGCGTGAAGAACTACGGCGAGTTCGAGTTCTGGTTTGCGCTGATCAAGGTCGTGGCCATCGTGGGCTTTGTGATCCTCGGCCTGGCCGCGATCTTCGGCTTCCTGCCGACCAGCCAGGTCAGCGGCGTTTCGCACCTGTTCGACACCCAAGGCTTCATGCCCAACGGCATGGGCGCGGTATTGGCCGCGATCCTCACCACCATGTTCTCGTTCATGGGCACCGAGATCGTCACCATCGCTGCCGCCGAATCGAAGAACCCTGGCCAGCAAATCACCAAGGCCACCAACTCGGTGATCTGGCGGATTGGTTTGTTCTACCTGTTGTCGATCTTCATCGTGGTGTCCCTGGTGCCATGGAACGATCCGACCCTCGCGGCCGTAGGTTCCTACCAGACCGTGCTGGAACGCATGGGCATCCCGAACGCCAAGATGATCGTTGATATCGTGGTGTTGGTTGCCGTGACCAGCTGCCTGAACTCGGCGTTGTACACCGCGTCGCGCATGCTGTTCTCCCTGGGTCGTCGCGGTGACGCACCGGCTGTGGCCAAGCGCACCAACAAGAGCGGCACGCCTTATTGGGCGGTGATGCTGTCCACCGGCGCGGCGTTCCTCGCAGTGTTCGCCAACTACGTGGCTCCGGCTGCCGTGTTGGAATTCCTGCTGGCCAGCTCCGGCGCAATTGCGCTGCTGGTGTACCTGGTGATCGCGGTGTCGCAACTGCGCATGCGCCAGAAGCGTACGGCGGCGGGTGAGAAGATTGTCTTCAAGATGTGGCTGTTCCCGGGCCTGACCTACGCGGTGATGGTGTTTATCGTCGGTACGTTGACCATCATGCTGTTCCAGGAAGCCCATCGGGTCGAGATTATTGCGACGGGTGTGTTGAGTTTGCTGGTGGTGGCGGCGGGGCTGATGGTGTCCAGTCGTCGCAAGGCGCAAAAGGTAGGCGCCGCAGTACTCAACTGACGGAATGCGTTCAAAAATGTGGGAGCGGGCTTGCCCGCGATGCAGGCACCTCGGTCTTACAGTGACACCGAGGTGATGCTATCGCAGGCAAGCCAGCTCCCACACAAGCCAGCTCCCACATTGGGTGTTGCGTCAGTCTGCCGAGCTGGTCAGGGCCTGGGACGCCGCCAGGTAATCCGCCTGGAACTCTGGCGATTCGATCCACGCCAGCGCAGTCGCTTCATCATCGCTATCCGTGGCCCACTGCCGATACTCGATCAGTGCCGCCAGGATAAAGTCAGTAGCTTCCTCTTCGCCTTCCTGCTCCAACACCAGCGCCAGCAATGGGTGCGACAGGAACGCTGCGCACAATGCCTGCTGGCTGGTCTCGCCCGCGGCGCGCATCTCGACGAACAGCTCGGTCAAATCCACTGACTCAAGGTCAATGCGGCTGTCATCGCCGGCAAACGCGTCCGGCTTGCTCGCGACGGCGCGCTGGGTGCGGTTTTGCTTGGCCTTGGTCTTGGCCCGTTGGGCGCGTTTTTGCTGCTTGTTTGGCGAGGCCATGGGTGTGACGTCCTAGGGTTCAGAGTGGGGTATTGAAGCGCAGCTTGGCGCAAATCCCAAGGGTATCTGTCGGTAATTGGCCGTTTCGCAGCCACGCCAATGCTATCGGCCACAATCGGTCCTGATACTCGCTACGGAAAAAGGCGAAATGCCCGACCTGTTTTTCGCCGATGTCCTCGGGCGCAATCCGCAGGTGGGTGCGCTCGCTGTTGGCGAAGTAGCCGAGCAGCCGCTCGATGGCTGCCACGGTGCCGAACGGATCATCAGTGAGGCTGATGGCCAGGAGCTGCGCCTTCACCCGGCTGAACGGCAGCTCACCCAGGTCTCGTCCGCTGGGCCTCGTTTCATAGCGGGGCGTCGGCGTGCTCCAGTCCCGCACCACGCCCGCGGGCGTGTCTTCCAGCCAGCCCAGGCGCTTGCCGGGGAAGTATCCGCAGAGGGCGGTTAGCAACGGCATCAGCACATGCCATTTGGCAACCATCTGCCAGCGCCCACGCGTTGCGTAGTCGCGCCAATAGGCAAACTGTGCGCCGACGGTAACGATGCGCCGGATCACCGCGCCCGAGGCGCCAAGGCCTGCCGCACAGCCGCCGAAGCTGTGGCCCACCACGTCGATTGGCTGCCCGGGAAACTCCCGTTGAGCGCGCCGCAGGATCGCCTCGAAGTCCAGCGTGCCCCAATCCGACCAGGACGCCTTGAAGCTGCGCAGCGAGCCGCTGCGGGATTCGCCGATGCCACGGTAGTCGTAGGTGATGACGTCAAGGCCGTTGGCAAACAGGTAGTCGGCGAAGCGCGAGTAATAGCGACAGCGCAGGGAAGTGGCGGCGTTGATGATGACGATGGGGCGTTCGAGGTCGGTGCGCGGGTGGCGCCAGGTGAAGCCGCCGAGGAGGTGGTTGTCGGCGGTGGGTTCTTTGAATGGGGTGCTTTGACTTGGCATGCGTGTCACATCGGGCATTCGCGAAGAGGCGTCATTCAAATTCATTGGGGTTCTGCCTTTAATCGTTTTTATTTTTTTAGTAACAGTTGGCCAGTTTGCCAGTACTTGTCCTGCCTTTGGTGGGTTCACTAATCTCGGCGCTCACTGATAGAGCCATACATCCGAGAGGAACGACACCCGACCATGGACCGATTAGACTGGCAGGCACCTAACTCGGAGGTCTCTATGAGCATCCCACTTTCTCCCATCGTTTCAGAGTTTGAAACAGAAGAGCAGGCTGCCAGCTACGACCGTTGGTTTCGGGCCAAGGTGCAGGCGTCGATTGATGATCCTCGCCCGAGCATTCCGCATGATGAGGCCATGGCCGAAGTCGAGAGGATGCTGGAAGAGAGGCGCAAGGCTCGCCGTGCTGCTCGTTAAGTGGCGGCCTGAGGCTATCGCCGCCCTGACCGATATCATTGATTATATTGAGCAGTACAACCCCGTTGCCGCTGCGACCCTTCACCGAAACATTGTGGCGGCCACTGAGGGGCTGTCTTCAATGCCCTACGGATTCAAGTGTGGTCGCTTGATCGGCACGCGGGAAATGGTTGTTCATCCCAATTATCTGGTGGTTTATCGAGTGCTGGAGCAAATCGAGGTACTGGCGGTGCTACACACCCGTCAGGAATATCCCTCTGACAAGCTCAAGCCTTACCACTCGACCTCTCGCCAATAGATCCATAGGCTTGTTGCCTTTGCGATCAGCTAGGGCGATGTCATGACCCGCGACACTCTCGAACACCATCAGATCCCCCTCTACTTCGTCGCTGTCCTCCTGGCCGCGGCCTTCGGCTTGCTCGTGCCCTCATCAGCCAGCGGCCTGGGCATGCTGGTCACGCCTGCCATCGCCGTGCTGATGTACGCGATGTTCCTGCAAATCCCGTTTCTGGACTTGCGCCAAGGCTTGGCCAACAAGCGTTTCCTCTCGGCCTTGCTGCTGGGCAACTTCATCTTGGTGCCCTTGCTGGTGTGGGCGTTGACCCGTGGCCTGGTGGAGCGCCCAGCGTTGCTGGTGGGGGGCGTTGCTGGTGTTGCTCACGCCGTGCATCGACTACGTGGTGGTGTTTACCCATATCGGCAAGGGCGATTCGCGGCTGATGTTGGCGGCGACGCCGGTGCTGTTGTTGCTGCAACTGGTGCTGTTGCCGGTGTACCTGGGTTTGATGCTGGGGGCGCAATCGGGCGTGGCGGTGGCGGCGGGGCCGTTTGTCGAGGCGTTCGTGCTGTTGATTGTGCTGCCGATGATCCTGGCGGTGCTGACCACCTCCCTGGCACGGCGATCCTCGGTCGTCAGCGCGTGGAGCAACGCCTGGGCCTGGCTGCCGGTGCCGGCGATGGCGTTGGTGCTGTTCGTGGTGATCGCGTCGCAAATCACCTCGGTGGTGCGTGATATCGGCCTGTTGGTGCCGGGTGATCCCTGTGTATGTGGGCTTCCTGGTGTTGGCGCCGCTGATGGGTATGTTGGCCGCGCGCCTGTTCGCGCTGCCTGCGGCGACGGCGCGCGCGGTGACGTTCAGCGCATCGACGCGCAACTCGTTGGTGGTACTGCCTTTGGCATTGGCGCTGCCTGAGGATGTACGCGGGTTGGCGGCGACGGTGGTGATCCTGCAAACCTTGATCGAGCTGGTGGGTGAGTTGATCTACATCCGCCTGATCCCGGCGTTGGTGTGGCCCGCGCGGCGGTAAGTGTGTGTCTGTTCAGGCGCTATTCAGCAGGAGGGTCGGCAACATAGGTCGGCGCCCTTCACCTGACAGGTCAACCGATGGATCACCGCAACCGTTTTCGCCTGGAGTCCATGGGCATTTTCCTGCTGGCCTTATTGCTGTTTACCTTGGGCATCTGGGATCAGCAGCCCCAGGGCTTTGACGGGCGCTGGGCGCTGTTCCTGCAAGAAATGTTTCGCCACGGTGTGAGTTTTTTCCCGACGACCTATGGCCAGCCTTACGCGGACTATCCTGGCACCGCGACCTTCTTCAGTTTTGTTTTTGCCCGGCTGTTCGGTGCGCCCAACCACCTGGCGAATATCCTGCCTACAGCGCTGGCGTCCGCAGGCGTGGTTGCCTTGATCTATCGCCTCCTAGTCCCGTCGAGTCGCCAATGGGCACTGCTGACGGTGCTGCTGACGCTGCTCACCGCGCAGTTGCTCGATAAGTCGCGCTCGGTGTGCCTGGATCAGATGGTGTCGCTGTTGTGTGTAGGCAGTTTCTACCTGCTGCACACCGGCGAGCGCCTGGGATCGCGGTGGCGCCAACTGGCAGTGTTCCCCTTGTTTATTCTCGGCTTTGCCATTCGTGGGCCGTTGGGGTTGATCGAAATCTGTGGGGTGGTGTGCGTGTACTGGGCGTTGAGTCGCCCCGGGCAGCGGGTCAGGCAGGTGCTGATCCACGGCGCGGTTGGCCTGCTGTTGTTGGCCGCGTGCTGGTGGCTGCTGGTGAAGCTGGCGCGGATCAGCGGCGGTGATGCCTTTGCCGATGAGGTGTTCAAGATGCAGGTCGGCGGGCGACTCGATGAAAGTGGCGAGCCGTTCTATTTCTACTTCCAGTTGAGTGTGTACCGCTACTTCCCGGTTGTGCCGCTGGCGCTGGCAACGTTGGTCGCGCTGCGCCATCGCTGGTCTGAGCGGTTTGTGAGTGACGATGTGCAATTGGTTGTACGGCTGGGAGCATGCGGCCTGATGATCCTGCTCGGGCTATCGGTGCCGCACTTCAAGCGTGCTTATTACATCTTGCCCATGGTGCCGCTGTTTGCTGCTGTCGCCGCCTATGGGCTGCTCCAGGCGCAAGGTTGGCTCGTTGGCGTGCGCAGGTGCTACGAAGGGCTTGTCGCGGCGCTACCGACGTTGTGCGTGGTTGTAGTCTTTGTCTGTCGGCATGGATGGCAGAAGCACGGATACTGGCCGGACGTTTCGTTGCCGCTGTTGATTGGCGCGTTGTTGATTTTGCAGGTGGCGGCAGTGATCGCCTGGCATCGGCTGGTGTGGCTCAGTGCAATCGCCTTGGTCGCGCAATGGTTGGTGCTGGTGACCGTGGTCGATCGCGCCAAAGATCTGCAATTCGACACCCGCACCTTTGTTGGCCAGGTAGAGGCACTTCGCGTCACACAGCCGGGGCCGTTGGTGTTTCTCAATCTGGGTCGTGATACCTGGGCGGTGCGTTACATGATGAACCTGGACCACGATGAGCAGCCGCTGTTTGTCAGTGCCGGCGAGGTGGAGCGGCTGGGCGCGTTGCCACGGCCTGCATGGGTGATCGTGGCGCGCAAGGAAACGGCGTTGCTGGCGGGGACGCCGCTGGAGCATCAGGCGCCGGTGTTCAGTGGGCGGTTGAATGACAATCCGTTGATGGTGTTTTTGCTTAGGTGACGATGCTGGAGGATTTCTCTAACTGGGCGAAGCGTTATCTCAAAAAGTAAGTGGCGTAGCCCTTGTGGAATCAGCTTCGAGGCCGCTGCAGATAAATTCACTATCTCTAAATCGCCACTCGGATAAGTGAAATTTCTGCACAAAATCGCAGACAACAAAAAACCCGCACTAGGCGGGTTTCTTGTGTGTTTCAGATGATGTTCGCACCACCTAAAACTAATTAGTGGTGCCCAGAGACGGAATCGAACCGCCGACACGGGGATTTTCAATCCCCTGCTCTACCGACTGAGCTATCTGGGCAACGGGGCGCATTAAACGGGTTTTTCAGGGGGTCGTCAAGCAAGTTTTCAAAAAATATTTAATTATTACCGTCGCTTACGTGCCGACCCCGGTTTTTGATCAATTATTGAGCAGGCGGCACGTAGCCGTCGGCCTTGGCGTAATCCTCGCCGGAAAAGAACTTGTCCATTTCGCCCGCCAGGTATTTGCGGTCTTCGGCGTTCATCATGTTCAGGCGTTTTTCGTTGATCAGCAGGGTCTGGTGTTTCAGCCAGTCGCCCCAGGCGTTGGCAGAGACGTGCTCGAAAATGTCCTGGCCCTTGGCGCCCGGATACGGAGGACGTTCCAGGCCTGGCAGTTCTTCTTTGTACTTGCGGCACATTACGGTGCGGGTCATGACGACACTCCTGCATTCAAAACGTCGGCCGCGCGCTTCAGCAGTTTCTTGACCGGGGCGGCAAGGCCCAGGCGCGGCGGGGTGGCGAGGTTATACCAGAGCCAGTCGGCCTCGGCCACGTGATGGGCGGATTCCTCGACCTGCACCAGCCAGGGCTCGATGGCCAGCTGGAAGTGGCTGAAGGTGTGGATCAGCCCCGGCAGTGCCTGTGGCTTGCCCAGTTCCAGCGCGTGCTGGTGGGCGAGGTGTTCGAGGTCTTGCAGGTCGTCCAGCTCCGGCAAGCTCCACAGCCCACCCCATAGCCCTGTCGATGGGCGGCGGTAAAGCAGGATCGCGCCCTCGGCATTCGCCAGCATCGGCATCAGCGTGCGCTTCTGCGGGATGGTCTTGCGCGGCTTGGGGATCGGGTAACGCGTCTCCAGGCCGAGCATGTGGGCTTCGCAGCCTTTTTCCAGCGGGCACAGCAGGCAGCTGGGTTTGCTGCGGGTGCAGAGGGTGGCGCCCATGTCCATCATCGCCTGGGTGTAGGCGTTGACGCGATCATGGGGCGTGAAGCGCTCTGCGGTGGCCCACAGCTGCTTGGCCACCTTGGGCTCGCCCGGGTAGCCCTCTTGCGCGGTAAAGCGCGCCAGCACGCGTTTGACGTTGCCATCGAGGATCGGCGCGCGCAGGCCCATGCTCAGGCTCGCGATTGCGCCAGCGGTGGACAGGCCGATGCCCGGCAGCTCGGTGAGTTTTTCCACGTCCCGGGGAAACTCGCCGCCGTAGTCGGCCACGACAATCTTCGCGGTCTTTTGCAGGTTGCGTGCGCGGGTGTAGTAACCCAGGCCGGTCCACAAGTGCAGCACTTCGTCTTCCGGTGCGGCGGCCAGGGCTTCGACCGTCGGCAGCGAGGCCATGAAACGGTCGAAGTAATTGAGCACGGTGCTCACCTGGGTCTGTTGCAACATGATCTCCGAGACCCACACCCGGTAAGGCGTGATGCCCTGTTGCCAGGGCAGGTCATGGCGACCGTGGCGGTCGTACCAGTCCAGCACCGCCGTTGAAAACTGCTCGTTTCTCATCGTTTGAACAGGCCTTTGAGCGCGTCTTTGAGCTGCGGGTTGACCTTGTCGAGCTTCTCTTCAAGTTTGTCGCTGAGCTTGTTGCCCGCCGCCTTGATCGCGACCTGGCCGAGGCCGTCCTTGTCCAGGCGGCAGGCCTTGGCGCCCAGTTCCAGCGGGCCACGGCAGCGCAGCGGCACTTCGATGCCCTGGAAGTTGCTGCCCACCTGGCAGGCCGGGTCTGGCACGGCGCGTTGGTCGCCTTCGACGAGGATGCCCACGCGGTAGTCCATGCCCAGCACGCGCAGGTCGATGTCACCGTTGCCGTTGACCGTCAGGCCCGGGATGCGCACTTTCAGGTCCGGGTTGCTGGCCACGCCGTTGCGGAAGGTCAGGTTGCCGCGCAGTTCCTGGAACGGCGTGTCCTTGCCCTGTGGCGTGCTGCTCAAGGTCTTGCGGTTGAGCAGGGCGATGCCGGTGCACAGCTGTTGCTCAAGGTTGGCGTTGAGCAGCACGCCGTTGTTGATCACAAAGCTGGCGGTGCCGTTGAGGCTGTCGATCAGGGCTTTCTGGCTGTTGCCGCGGCCGCTGAGGTTGCTGTCGAGGGTGATCTGGCCCTTCACCGGTGGCGTTTGCCCCTGGGCTTGCAGGATGCGTTCGACCGGCACTTGCCTGATCTGGCTTTGCAGCGCCAGCAGCGGGGTATCCTGGCGTACGTCGAGGCTGCCGTTGGCCTGGAAGGTGCCGTTGTAGAGGCCGCCGCTCAAGGTGTTGAGCTTGAGTTGGCCGTCGATGCCAGTGGCCTTGAGCACGGCGTTCTGGATCGGCAGCTTGCTCAGGGTCAGTTGGCCGAAGGCCAGGTCGGCATCCACGTCCAAGGTGCGCAGGCGCGTCAGTGGCAGCAGCTTGTCGGTGCTCCAGGCGCCCTTGGTGGGTGCGTCCGGCAGCGGCGTGGTGCCGCCGGCGGCCATGGCCCCGGCTTCGCTGCTCTGCACTTCGGCCTGGCGCGCGGCGGAGGCGCCTTTGGCGGCTTCGGACTTGGCCGGCAAGTAGTTGTCGGCGTTGAAGCTATCGCCCTTGAGTTGCACGCGCAGCGACTGCTTGGCGAAGTCATCCACGGCAATGCGACCGGTGAACGTGCTGCCGTCGACCTTCAGGTTCAGGTCGTCCAGGGCCACGCGGGTCGGTGTGCCGCTGAGGCGGCTGACCAGCTCGACCTTGCTCAGGCTGCCCTCGGCCATCGGCGGCAACGGCTGGCCGACGCTGTCGAGGAACTTGGCCAGGTCAAACTGGGCGATGGACAGGGCGCCGCTCAGTTGCGGAGTCTTGTCGAGGTCGTTGACCTTCAACTCGCCCAAGGCGCGCAACTGGTTGGCCGACAGCTTCAAGTTGGTCCATTCGGCGACGTTCGCTGCCAGATCCACCAACAACTGCCCCTGGGTGGAGAAGGTCACGGTCTTGCCTTGCAGTGGCTCGCCGGTGGCTTCGCCGCTCAGGCGCATGTCTTCGAACTGGTAGCGCTTGAGCGCACGCTGGATGCGCAGGTTGCCGTTGAGCTCGGTCTTGACGCGCATCACCGGCTGGTTGCTGCCGAAGAACGCGGTGAGCTTCACGGGGATGCTCGCACCGTCGTGGATCGCGCCGGAACTCAGCTGGATGCTTTCGGCGCTGAATTGCTTGCCGGTCTGCTCGTCGTTGTATTCGACGCGGGCGTTGTTGATGGTCAGGCTGTCGATGTCCAGGCGGATCGGCTGTGGCGGCTTCTCCGGCTTGGCCTCGGCAGCGGGCTCGGCCGGCGTGGCGGCTGGCGCGGGTGTTTCGGTGGACGCGACAGGCGCGTTCTTGCCGATATCTTCCCAGTTGCCGTGGCCCTGCTTGTCGCGGTTGAGGCGCAGGTTCAGGCCTTCGACACGCACGTCGCTCATCTGCACTTCGCGGCGCAGCAGCGGCAGCACGCGGACCGACAGGCCGAGCATTTGCAGGTCGGCGAACGGTTGCGTCGGGGTGGTCAGGGTGGCCACGCTGGCTTCGTGCAATTCGAGGCCGAGCCAGGGGAACAGGCTCCAGCCGATGTCGCCATTGAGCGTCAGCTCGATGTGGGCCTTGTCGCGGGCAATCTGGCGAATCTCGTCTTTATAGTCGTTGGGATCGAAGAGGTGGGTCAGGGCAAAGCCCAGCGCCACAATGATCAGCAACAGCCCGAGAAGTACCAGACCCAGGATTTTGCCGAACGCTTTCATGGGCGAGTCCTTGTATGTCGATTTCAAAATTTAGCCGAAGAGTATAACGCCCGTAACCGTACGTCAGTTCCCTCATCGTTACATTGTATCCAGGCCCAGCAAAACGGGAATTTGGCGTCAAACAAAACAGATATCCCGAAAAAGGTGATGTCAGTTTGGTTTTTCTGTCATCCACAGGTGCTAATCTTCGCCGGTTCGTCTGCCTTCTGCGACATAGCGTCGCGCTCAAATGGAGCTTTACTCAACAACAACGGCCAACGCTCTGCGTGCAAGGCCGAGGGAGAGAGCGCCTGACGAACACATACTAATAACTGGGGGAAACACCAATGAGCACTAGCACTGCGGCAGCTTCAACTGCCGCACAGCCTGCGTTCCTGTCCAAGGAGCGCATCATCGCCAAGCCCGGCTTCAACCGCTGGCTGGTTCCGCCGGCCGCGTTGGCCATCCACCTGTGCATCGGCATGGCCTACGGTTTCTCGGTGTTCTGGCTGCCGTTGTCGAAAGCGCTGGGCGTCACCAAGCCGCTGGCCTGCGCGCCAGACATGAGTTTTATCGCGCAAATCTTCTCGTCCCAGTGTGACTGGCCCATCTCCATGCTGGGCTGGATCTACACCCTGTTCTTCATCTTCCTGGGCTGCTCGGCAGCGATCTGGGGCGGCTGGCTGGAACATGCCGGGCCGCGCAAGGCCGGCGTTGTATCGGCGCTGTGCTGGTGTGGCGGCCTGCTGATCTCGGCGTTGGGCATCTACACCCACCAGATCTGGCTGATGTGGATCGGCTCCGGGGTCATTGGCGGTATCGGCCTGGGCCTGGGCTACATCTCGCCCGTGTCGACCCTGATCAAGTGGTTCCCGGACAAGCGCGGCATGGCCACCGGCATGGCAATCATGGGCTTCGGCGGCGGCGCCATGGTGGGCGCCCCGTTGGCAGCGGCATTGATGGGCCACTTCGCCACGCCGGACAGCGTGGGCGTATGGCAGAGCTTCCTGGTGATGGCGGCGATCTACTTCGTGTTCATGATCGGCGGCGCCTTGTCCTACCGCGTTCCGCCAACCGGCTGGAAGCCTGAGGGCTGGACCGCGCCGGCGAAAAAAGCCAGCAACGCGATGATCACCCACCGTCACGTGCACGTGAACGTGGCCTGGAAAACTCCGCAATTCCGCCTGGTGTGGCTGGTGCTGTGCCTGAACGTGTCTGCCGGTATCGGCATCCTCGGCATGGCGTCGCCCCTGCTGCAGGAAGTGTTCGGCGGCAAGCTGCTGGGCGTGGATGTGCCGTTTGGCCAGCTGGATGCCGGTCAACTGGCGTCCATCGCGGCGATCGCGGCGGGCTTCACCGGTCTGTTGAGCCTGTTCAATATCGGTGGGCGATTCTTCTGGGCGTCGTTCTCCGACTACCTGGGCCGTAAAAACACCTACTTCGTGTTCTTCGCCCTGGGTTTTGCCCTGTACGCGCTGATCCCGAACCTCGGTCACCTGGGCAACGTGTCGCTGTTCGTGGCGGCGTTCTGCATCATCCTGTCGATGTACGGCGGTGGTTTTGCCACGGTTCCGGCTTACCTGGCCGACCTGTTCGGTACGCAGATGGTCGGTGCGATCCACGGTCGCCTGCTGACCGCCTGGGCAGCGGCGGGCGTCTTGGGCCCGGTGTTGGTGAACTATCTGCGTGAGTATCAGTTGAGCATCGGCGTTGAACGCGCTGCGGCCTATGACATCACCTTGTACATCCTCGCTGGCCTGCTGGTGCTGGGGTTCATCTGCAACCTGCTGGTGCGTCCGGTGGCCGACAAGTACTTCATGACCGACGCCGAACTGGCCGCCGAGCAAGCGCTGGGGCATGACAAAGGCGCCGACGCCAGCACGTCCCTGGAGTGGAAAGCCGCGCCAGGTACTGTGCCATTGGCGATTGCCGCCTGGCTGGTGGTGGGTATTCCGTTGGCGTGGGGTGTGTGGGTGACCCTGCAGAAGACGGCGGTACTGTTCCACTAACACCGCAAAAACCCTGTGGGAGCGGGCTTGCCCGCGATAGCATCACCTCGGTCTGTCTGAGTGACCGAGGTGCCTGCATCGCAGGCAAGCCAGCTCCCACAGTTGTATGCACATGTCTATCCCCGACACTCCATCAGTCTTATCCCCTCCGATGTTTCTGTTTAGCGCCCGCGCCCCTATAATGGCTGCCTTTTTCGCCCAATGATTTTGCGGAGCTGGTGATGGCCGAACGTAAGGCGTCCGTCGAGCGCGACACTCTGGAAACCCAGATCAAAGCCTCGATCAACCTGGATGGCACCGGAAAGGCCCGATTTGATATCGGTGTACCTTTTCTTGAGCACATGCTGGACCAGATCGCCCGTCACGGGCTGATCGACCTGGATATCGTCAGCAAGGGCGACCTGCATATCGACGACCACCACACCGTGGAGGATGTCGGTATCACCCTCGGCCAGGCGTTTGCCAAGGCCATCGGCGACAAAAAAGGCATCCGTCGCTACGGCCACGCCTATGTCCCGCTGGACGAAGCGCTGTCGCGTGTGGTCATCGACTTCTCCGGCCGCCCAGGCCTGCAGATGCACGTGCCCTACACCCGCGCCACCGTGGGCGGCTTTGACGTCGACCTGTTCCAGGAATTTTTCCAGGGTTTCGTCAACCACGCCCTGGTCAGCCTGCACATCGACAACCTGCGTGGCACCAACACCCACCACCAGATCGAAACCGTGTTCAAGGCTTTCGGCCGCGCCCTGCGCATGGCCGTGGAGCTGGATGACCGCATGGCCGGGCAAATGCCCTCGACCAAGGGCGTCCTGTAATGCAGACGGTCGCGGTTATCGATTACGGCATGGGTAACCTGCACTCGGTGGCCAAGGCCCTCGAACACGTAGGTGCCGGCAAGGTGCTGATCACCAGCGATGCAGACGTGATTCGCGAAGCCGACCGGGTGGTATTCCCCGGCGTTGGCGCGATTCGCGATTGCATGGCCGAGATCCGCCGCCTGGGCTTTGACAGCCTGGTGCGTGAAGTCAGCCAGGACCGTCCGTTCCTCGGCATCTGCGTGGGCATGCAAGCCTTGCTCGACCGCAGTGAAGAGAACGACGGCGTGGACTGCATCGGCCTGTTTCCGGGCCAGGTGAAGTTCTTCGGCAAGGACTTGCACGAAGACGGCGCCCACCTGAAAGTCCCGCACATGGGCTGGAACGAAGTCAGCCAGACGGTGGATCACCCCCTGTGGCATGACATTCCGGACCTGGCGCGCTTCTACTTCGTGCACAGCTACTACATCGCCGCCGGCAACCCGGCCCAGGTGGTGGGGGGCGGGCACTACGGTGTCGATTTCGCCGCCGCGCTGGCCGAAGGTTCGCGCTTTGCCGTGCAGTTCCACCCGGAGAAGAGCCATACCCATGGCCTGCAGTTGCTGCAGAACTTCGCCGCCTGGAACGGGCGCTGGTAAATGGCCAAGAAGCCGAAGCTGCCGCTCTTGAACCTCACGCCCGAACAGGAGAGTGAGGCTACCCTCAAGATCAAGCGGTTCATGGAAGATCGCTTCGAGCTCAAGCTTGGCTCGTTCGAGGTCGCCGAGATCCTCGAACTGTTTACCAATGAAGTGGCGCCGCACTATTACAACCGGGCGATTTTCGATGCACAGACGCTCCTTAAAGAAAGGTTCGAAAGCATCGAAAGCGACCTGTGGTCGCTTGAGAAACCCTGATTTCCCAAGCATTGCTGAATATCGAATAAGGTTTGCCAGATGCTGATTATCCCCGCTATCGATCTCAAGGACGGCGCCTGCGTCCGTCTGCGCCAAGGCCGTATGGAAGACTCCACCGTGTTCTCCGATGACCCGGTGAGCATGGCTGCCAAATGGGTGGAAGGGGGCTGCCGTCGCCTGCATCTGGTGGACTTGAACGGCGCCTTCGAAGGCCAGCCGGTCAACGGCGAAGTGGTCACGGCCATCGCCAAGCGCTACCCCAACCTGCCGATCCAGATCGGTGGCGGTATCCGTTCCCTGGAAACCATCGAGCACTACGTCAAGGCGGGCGTGAGCTACGTGATCATCGGCACCAAGGCCGTGAAAGACCCGGCATTCGTCGCCGAAGCCTGCCGTGCGTTCCCGGGCAAAGTGATCGTGGGCCTGGACGCTAAAGACGGTTTTGTCGCCACCGACGGCTGGGCTGAAATCAGCACCGTGCAGGTGATCGACCTGGCCAAGCAGTTCGAAGCCGACGGCGTCTCCGCCATCGTTTATACCGACATCGCCAAAGACGGCATGATGCAGGGCTGCAACGTACCGTTCACCGCCGCGCTGGCCGCCGCGACCAAGATCCCGGTGATCGCTTCCGGTGGCATCCACAACCTGGGTGACATCAAGTCGCTGCTGGACGCCAAGGCCCCCGGCATCATCGGCGCCATCACCGGCCGTGCGATCTACGAAGGCACCCTGGACGTCGCCGAAGCCCAGGCTTACTGCGACGCCTACAACGGCTGAGGACTGACCATGGCGCTGGCCAAACGCATCATCCCTTGCCTGGACGTCGACAATGGTCGCGTGGTCAAGGGCGTCAAGTTCGAGAACATCCGCGACGCCGGCGACCCGGTGGAAATCGCCCGTCGCTACGATGAGCAAGGTGCCGACGAGATTACCTTTCTCGACATCACCGCCAGCGTCGACGGCCGCGACACCACGTTGCATACCGTCGAGCGCATGGCCAGCCAGGTGTTTATCCCGCTGACCGTGGGCGGTGGCGTGCGTACCGTGCAAGACATCCGCAACCTGCTCAACGCCGGCGCGGACAAGGTCTCGATCAACACCGCCGCCGTGTTCAACCCGGAGTTCGTCGGCGAAGCCGCGCAGCACTTCGGTTCGCAATGCATCGTGGTGGCCATCGACGCCAAGAAAGTCTCCGGCCCGGGTGAAACCCCGCGTTGGGAGATCTTCACCCACGGCGGGCGCAAGCCTACCGGCTTGGACGCGGTGGAGTGGGCGATGAAGATGGAAGGCCTGGGCGCCGGTGAAATCCTGCTGACCAGCATGGACCAGGACGGCATGAAAAACGGCTTCGACCTTGGCGTCACCCGTGCCATCAGCGACGCGCTGGGGATTCCGGTGATCGCTTCCGGCGGCGTCGGCAACCTGCAGCATCTGGCTGACGGCGTCATTGAAGGCCACGCCAGTGCGGTACTGGCGGCGAGTATTTTCCACTTTGGCGAATACACCGTTCCCGAGGCAAAAGCCTACATGGCGGCGCGCGGTATCGTCGTGCGCTAAACGCTGCTGGACACCATGGCAAGTGCGCGGCACTCTCTGCGCTTGCCATGGATTCCGGTAGCCCTTCATGTTCAAACACCTGTTGCTAGCCCTTGCCAGTACGTCCATCCTTCTGACGGGGTCGGCCCACGCCGAAGCACCGTCTGGCACCGCCCTGGTGCTGCTGACGGAAAACTTCCCGCCCTACAACATGGCGAAAAACGGCAAGAACTTCGCCAAGGAAGACAACATCGAAGGCATCGCCGTGGACATCGTGCGCGAAACCTTCAACCGTGCCGGCATCTCCTACAACCTCACTCTGCGTTTTCCTTGGGAGCGAATCTACAAACTCGCCCTGGAAAAACCCGGCTACGGCGTGTTCGTGATGGCTCGCCTGCCGGACCGCGAAGCCCTGTTCAAATGGGTCGGCCCCATCGGCCCGGACGATTGGGTGCTACTGGCCAAGGCTGACAGCAAGATCCAGTTGGCCGACCTTGAACAGGCGCGTCGCTACAAGATCGGCGCCTACAAGGGCGATGCCATTGCCGAGACCCTGGAAAAGCAGGGGCTCAACCCGCTTGTGGTGTTGCGCGACCAGGACAACGCGCAAAAGCTGTTGGATGGCCAGATCGACCTCTGGGCCACGGGCGATCCGGCCGGGCGTTACCTGGCGCGCCAGGTGGGGGTCACAGGCCTGAAGACCGTACTGCGCTTCAACAGTGCCCAGTTGTACCTCGCGCTGAACAAGCAGGTGCCGGATGAGGTGGTCGCCAAGTTGCAGGCGGCGCTTGATCAGTTACGAGGTGAGGGCGTTGTCGACCGGATCATGGCCGGTTACCTCTAGCACAGGCTCCACTGCCGGTTCTTCGCTGTGCGCCGGTTCGGCAGCGGGAAACTCACTCATATAGACCTGATCGCCGTTGGTGTAGCTGACGGTGGCCGAAACCTGGCTGCCGTCCTGGCGCAGCAAGCGGTATTCACTTTGGATCAGGTACGCCGCGACGGCTTTCTTCGCCGGAACGTAGGTGATGATTTCCAGCGGTGAGGCATGGTTCCATGCCTTTGGCCGAGCGTTGGGTGTGGGAAAAAACCTGCTCAAGGTTGGCCGAGAAGCCTAGCTCGAAGGTGCGATACCTGGGCGGCCATTCGTTGCACAAGTCGACGCAGGAGGTGGAGGCCAAGGCTCTGGAGTGCCCGCCGATTTCGCCCTTGGTGGCTGTCCACATGAACGGTTGGCTGGTGGTGGCGGTGTTGTGGCCAAAACCGGCGAGAAGGTGGCGATCGTTCCGCTCCAGGCGATAGATGGGGGAGGTTTGCAGTTGCTCGATGGCACTCAGCTCCGGATCTTTTACGCTGAACCAGGGCAGCTCGCACACTTGCGGTGTAGACACAATTTGCTGGTCTGCGGGGCTTTCGTAGCCAGTGAGGGCGGGCGCCGGCAGGGGCTCGCGCAGTTGTGCGGCCAGTGCCAGGCGCAGGGTGTAGGCCGGCAGGGTGGGTTTGGTGTAGCGGGCGTTACCGATAAACGTACCTGGCGCCAGGTGAAGTTCTCCGGGGGCTGCGTCCGGTGGCGTTATCGTCCAGGCGCTGAAGTCGTTGGGCGCGCCACTGCCTTTGTCGCTCCAGATCAATTGGCCGGGTTGGGCGCTCGCTACCAGGTCAGCACGGACACAACGTACGGCATTGCGCGAGGGCTTTTCGTAGCCCACGCCGCACACCTGGCCCATCGCCGCATAGCCTTCCGGTGCCAGCGGCTGCCAGATGGAGAAATCGGTGCGGGCACCTGAGCCGGTATCCTTCCAGACCAATTCATAGTCATCCGGCGGGCGCAACGCGGTGCCGTTGAGCTTATCGGCTTCACTGACGACAGCGACGATCCTGCGCTGGTTGATATTGCGGTAGCTGTTTGTGGCGACATCCCCCAGCGAGAAAAACTGGCCCAGCGCGTCGGCGGCGTTGCTGGGCCGCCACAGGCCTATGGCGGTGTGGGCGCCCGATCCCTTGTCGTTCCATAGCGGCAGGAACTCGCTGGTAAAGCTGATGAGCAGGTCTTTGAATTGCAGTGGGTTCATCGGTGAACTCTCCAGAGGGTTGGAAGGCTCACTATCGATGACGCCAGGCAGCGGCAGGCAGTAGCTATTTAGGGCGTATTCAGCGCGGTTTAAGCAAATCGACCCGCAGGGTCGAGGGCTGGTCTGCCTGGTCGAATGCATAGGTACAGATCTTGATGGGGGTGTTTCTGACGTTGATCACTTGGGCGAATTTCTCCGGCGGCATGGCGGGGAAGTCATTGAGTGGATACACCAGCTCGATGGGCTCCTCGTCGTCCTCGCTCGCTGGCGGGGTGGGAATCGGCAAGAAGCCTGCAGGACGAAGGCAATCGGTAGTTGCCGCCGGCCCATATTTATAGGTGTATCGCTGCATGAACGGCGGCGCCAGGTTCCAGATCACGGTATAAGCACCGAGGCCAAGCCGGTCCAGGCTGATGGTCAGGTTAGGCGTACGTGCAGGACCCGGTTCGGCGAGCTCAACTGCCAGCGTCAAGGCATTGCGCATCATGCCATTGGTGACCTGTTGCTCGGCGGATTCGACCCCAACGATGCAGAGCATGTGCATGCCAGTCTGTGGGCCTATGGCGTCGGTGATATGCGCCTTGTCGGCGTTGATCGGCGTGCTGTAGTGCACAGGGTTTTCGCAGTCAATGGCACGCCGTGTGGCCTTGTAGCGGTACAGCGGCGTGTTGGTGGTGAAGGTCAGGTTCCAGCGAGGCACGATGTCCTTGCCTTTGCTGCCGGATTTCTTGATGAAGTATTGCTGGATCGGTTCCGGGTTGTTGAAGGTGATCGTGGTGGTCGGGAAAAGCTCGCAGTGCTCACTGTCAGCTTCCAGTACCCCGGCGGTGAAGCATTTATTGAGAAAGGTCGTCGGGCTGCCGTAATTGGTTTCTGCATGCCACGAGGGGTGGCCGTCACGGACCTCGCATGGGGCGTCCCGCTGGCATTTTCGCTCTTCGGGCTGCCCCTTGGTGCTGGTGCTGAGAATGCCAAACAGGGTATTGGTTGCCCGGTCGAGCAATGGCCCGCCAAAGCTGCCGCGCTCAACGCCTTCGCATTGGTTTTTCATGGTGACCCGCCATACGAACGGCTGCTCCACCAGTTCCCTGGAGCTTTGCTGGACGCATGCCGAAAGGTGCAGCGTGTCCCATTCCGGGGCCGTCAGCGCGAGGATGTCGTTGCCATCGGCGGGTACTTCTTCGGCGAGTTTGAGTGGGGCAATACCGTCCTTGAGCAATGCAGCCAAGGGGGCCTGCAACTCGATAATCGCCAGGTCCATGCCCTGGCTGCTGCCCCATTTCAAGGTTTTGAGCGGGTAGGTCTTGATCGACTCCAAGGTGTCGTCGAAATAGTTGAAGCTGACGCTGCCCTTGATCGGCAGGTCTTTTTGCACTGCGCCATTGAGGCGATGCAGGCAGTGGCTGCTGGTGAGCACATACGCCGGGCCGGACTTTCCGGTGGCGCCCCGGGTGTCCAGAAGCGTTGCGGTGCACAGGGTTTGGGCCTCGTTCCTGATGCGGCCGACCCCATTCCAATGGCTGTGCTCGTTTCGGGCATTGGTGAGCAAGCGCGCTGGGCTGGCGTTCGGCAGGCCTTCACCAAAATCAGTGGGCGCGGCCATCAGCGTGCTGGGCAGGCTGGCGAGCAGCAGGCCGTAAAGGGCGATGTGGGGGATATTCATGAAGCGTCCTGTAAGAGTGGGTCGAAGTGCCCACTATTCAGGACGCAAGGTGAGGGCAAGCGGTACTTATCTAGATGTATCTGAGGGCTCACTCTAGGCTGGGCGGTTGTTCGATGGGCGTGCAGCTCACAGTCACTTCACGTTCTGGCGTCGGCGGGAATTCGCTCCAATACACGCTATTGCCGTCGGTATAGCTGATGCTCGTGGATATTTGCCCATTATCTCGGCGTAGCAGGCGGTAATCACTCTGGATCAAATACACCGCCACGGCTTTTTGGCTGGGCACTACGGCGGTCACTTTCAGGGACGTGGTTGTGCTCCAGCCAATGGAGGATGTCTTGGTGTGGGTGACGCTGTTGTTGAACTTGGCGGAGAACTTTATCGAGTTCTTGAATACGCTGAATTGCCACTCGAAGCCCACTTCGACGAGGGTTGTGTCAGAGAGCGTATGGGAGTGCCCGCCACTTTCGCCGTGAGTGGCCGTCCAATCGAAGGCTTGTGTCACCGAACTGGTGTTGTGGCCAAACCCGACCAGGATAAAACGATCAGACCGCTCCAGGCGGTATTCAGGTGACAGCCTTAGCTGCTCGTGGTTTTGCAGGTTTGGGTCTTTCACAATGAACCATGGCAAGCGCGTGATGTAGGTCACGCTGCTGGGTTCGACACTGGGTGGTTTGTTGAAGTTGGCAAGTGCTGGCACCGGGGAAGGCGTGAAAGCTTCCAGCGGCATCTGCATGCGCAGCGCGTGCGCGTTGATGTGGATGTCCGGCTTTTCGTAGCTGGGCACACCGATGAAGGTGCCGGATGAGAAGTACAACTCCCCGGATGCGGCCTTCGGCGGTTGAACGGACCAGGCACTGAAGTCGCTGTCGCCGCCGCTGCCCCGGTCGTTCCAGATCATGTCGCCGACATAGGACGCGATCACCAGGTCAGCCCTGATGCATCGCATGGTGCTCAATAACGGCTTTTCATAACCGAGGGTGCATAACATGCCGAGCGCCACGTAGCCCTCTGGGGCGATGGGTTTCCAGATGGCGCCGTGCGTATCCGCACCGGTGCCGGTGTCGCTCCAGAGGCGCTGGTAGTCCACGGGCGGGCGCAGGGCAGTGCCGTCAGGCCCGTTGGCGTCGCTCACTATCGCGACAATGCGGTTTCTCACGATGCTGTTGTAATCGCTGCTGGCGAAGTCCCCGAGAATGTGAAAGCCATGAAAATGCTCGGTAGGAATCGGCCGCCAGTAGCTGACCGACAGTTGGGCGCCGGAGCCCCGATCATTCCACAGTGGGGTGAAGTCGCTGGTGAAGTTGATCAGCAAATCTTTGAAGATCAGCGAGTCCATAGGGTTGGGTTCCTTTTGCATCAATAGCCGAAGGACCCACTATTCAGGACGCGCGGAGAACGGGGGCGGTACTTATCTAGCGGGGCGGTAGGTGCCGTCCTTGCCATGCCCAGCCATGGCTTGGTTGCTGCGCACGCTGATCATCAGCTTGATGTCGATCCAGTCGACGCCCTGGGCCTTGAGCTTGGGCAGCTCGCGCTCCAGCACCGCCAAGGTCTGCGGGTACGGATGGCCGATCATCACTGCCGAGCCCTGCTTGTGGGCCAGCTTGATTGCGGTCTGCAATTGCGTGGTGATGGCCGCTTCGGTGCGCTCGTCATCCAGGAACACGTCCCGCGAGACGCTGGCCAGGCCGATCTTCTGTGCTTCGGCGGCGGCCACGGTTTGTGCGCTGGTGCGGCTGTCGACAAAGAACTTGTTGCGCCGTTGCAACTCGGCCATCAGCCAGGCCATGGCTGCCGGTTGCGCCGTCATGCGGCTGCCCATGTGGTTGTTGATGCCGGCGGTGTAGGGCACGGCCTTGAACGCGGCGTCCAGGCGTTTGCCGAGCTCTTCGATGGGCAGCTCGGGGTGCCAGGCGAACGGGCCGGTGGCTGGGTCCATGGGCATGTGCAGGATGACGATCTTGCCGGCCTTGTGGGCTTCGCGGGCGAATTCGGCGGCGTGGGGCGTGTCGGGCATGATCGCCGTGGTCACCGGCCCAGGCAGGGCCAGCACACGACGATCCCGGGGCAGGTTTTGCCCGAGGTCGTCGATGATGAGGGTCAGGTAGGCTTTGTGCGATTCGCTGGCCGGCGCCGCGTGAGCGACTCCGGCCAGGCTGCACAGCACAGCGATGATCAGGGCAAAACGCATATCAACGGCTGCGGGTGATGCTCAAGCCCTTGAGCAGGCTCAGCGCCTGGGCCAGTTGGTAGTCATCGTCCTGCGGCATTGGCTTGGCTTTGGCGGCGCTGCCGGTTGGCTGGTCGGCACCGCCGTTGCCATTGCCCAGGTGACCTTGCAGGTCCGCCTCTTTGTAGTACTCGCTGTCGGCCTCGTTGGTGATCTTGGCCTTGCGCACTTCGATGTCCGGCACGATGCCCTGGGCCTGGATCGAGCGGCCGTTCGGCGTGTAGTACAGCGCGGTGGTGATCTTCAGGGCGCGGTCGTTGTTCAGCGGCAGCACGGTTTGCACCGAGCCTTTGCCGAAGCTGGTGGTGCCCATCAGCACGCCGCGTTTCTGGTCTTGCAGGGCACCGGCGACGATTTCCGACGCCGAGGCGCTGCCGCCGTTGATCAGCACGGCCAATGGCACGTTTTCGCTGAGGTCGTTGCCGGTGGCCGAGAAGCGCAGCTCGGAGTTGGCGATACGGCCCTTGGTGTACACGATCAAGCCCTTGGTGATGAAGTGATCGACCACTTCCACCGCCGCCTGCAACACGCCGCCCGGGTTGTTGCGCAGGTCGAGCACGATGCCGTTGAGTTTCTTGCCGTTGTCCTTGCGCAGCTTGGCCAGGGCCTTGGCCACTTCGTCGCCGGTCTTGACCTGGAACTGGGTGATGCGGATGTAGCCGTAGCCCGACTCCAGCAGCTGGCTCTTCACGCTCTTGACCACAATGGTCGCGCGGGTCAGCGTCACGTCGAACGGCGTGCCGCCATCGCGCACCAGGGTCAGGGTGATTTTCTGGCCGATCTTGCCGCGCATCTTGTCGACGGCTTCGGTCATGGTCTGGCCACGGGTCGGCTGGCCGTTGATCTTGACGATAAAGTCACCGGCCTGGATGCCTGCCTTGGATGCCGGGGTGTCGTCGATGGGCGAGACCACCTTGACGTTGCCGTCTTCGGAGCCGACTTCAATGCCCAGGCCGCCGAACTCACCGCTGGTGCTTTCCTGCAGTTCGGCGAAATCTTCCGGGCCGAGGTAGGCGGAGTGCGGGTCGAGGTTGCTGAGCATGCCCTTGATGGCATTTTCCAGCAGGGTCTTGTCGTCTACGGGGTCGACATAAGCTGCCTTGATCCGGTCCATGACCTCGGCAAAGGTGCGCAGCTCGTCCAGCGGCAGTGGCGCCTTGGTGGTCACTGCAGGTGCAGCCGGTGCGGCCGGTGCGGCGAAAGCCAGGGGCGCGCCGATCACCAGGGCGATGGTCAGGGCCAGCGAAGTGAGGCGGGACAAATGCAGCATGTCGAACGAACTCCTAATGTAGATGCGGCCCTATCCTTGGGAACGGCACCATTGTGCAGGATCGCTCGGGCGGCCCTGCTGACGAATAGCGAAGTACAGCGCCGGGGTATCCTGGCCACCACTGTTACCGACAGTGGAGATGGATTCACCGGCTTTTACAACATCACCTGCCGACTTGAGTAAAGTCTGATTGTGGCCGTAAAGGCTCAAATAGCCATTACCGTGGTCCAAAATCACCAACAAACCGGCGCCCCGCAGCCAATCGGCAAACACCACACGGCCACCGTGGACGGCGTGGACCTGGCTGCCGGAGGAGGCGCTGATCATCACCCCATCCCACTTGGCACGGGTGTCATCGCCACGGGTTTCACCGAAGCGTGCCAGTAGTCGACCATCAACTGGCCATGGAAGTTTGCCGCGGGCTGAAGCAAAAGGGCCGCCGAAGTTCTCGCCGGCGCTGGAAACCAGCGGGCCAGGGGCTGCATGCGCCGGTTTACGCGGCGCCGGAGCATCCGTGGTGGCGGCCAGCTCGGCCTCACGCTGACGCTTTTTTTCGGCTTCCTGCTGGGCGATCAGCGCTTTCTGGCGCGCTTCTTCGGCCTCACGTGCCTGGCGGGCCAGGGTTTCTTCGATGGTTTTGAGGACTTTGCCCAGGTCGGCCTGGTCCTGCTCGCGGGCCTGGAGCTTGGCGTCGCGGGCCTTCACGTCGTCATTGAGCTTGGCCAGGGCCTGCTGGCGTTCCTTGCGCACCTGTTCCAACTGATCGCGCTGGGTGTCGAGGGCGGTCTTCTGGTCGAGCAGCTGTGATTGCTGGTCGGCGATTTCCTGCTCGACGTTGGCCAGCTGGCGCAGGGTCTCGTTGAAACCCTTCAGTTGCGCGAGACGCGCCTGGCTCAGGTAGTCGTAATAGGTGAGGGTGCGCGCAAATTTTTCCGGATTCTGCTGGTTCAGCAGCAGCTTGAGGTATTCCTGGCGGCCGCTCTGGTAGGCGGCACGGGCCTGGATTGCGATCAGGCGTTGCTGTTCAACGCGTGCGCCCTGGAGTTTTTTTTTCTCAGCGTCGAGTCGCTCCAGTTCCGACTCGCTCTTCTTTAATTCTTTTTGCAGCTCCTGGACCTGCTTCTCCAGCTTGCCCATCTCGGTTTCCGTACCGCGCAGGTCTTTCTGCACCCCGGATTTTTCTTCCTGGAGCTTGCCGAGCAGCTTTTTCAGCTCGGTAATGTCCTGACGCGTAGCGTCCAACTGTTGTTGGGTTTGTGCGCGCTCATCGGCAAACGCCGGTTGGAGCAGGCAGACAAGGGCAAGGGGAATCAAGGCGCGAAGCATAGAGGCGGGCGACACCAGGGAAATGGACGGCCTAGTATGCCCGCCAACTGCTGCAAAAAAAACGTCCAATTCGGGCTGGGGGCCAAGATAGGTGCCGAGTGGCGGGGGTATGGCTAAAAGACATCTCTGAAAGCTGTGCAAAACAAATGTGGGAGCGGGCTTGCCCGCGATGGCGGTGGGTCAGCCACATAAATGGCTACTGATCTGCCGCTATCGCGGGCAAGCCCGCTCCCACACTGTTATGTGGTGTATCCGAGATTTAGACCAGGATCGAGGTGCCGGTCATCTCAGCCGGCTTCTCCAGCCCCATCAGCTTCAGCATGGTTGGCGCCACATCGGCCAGCACGCCACCCTCACGTACTTTCAGATCACGCTTGCCGACGTAGATGAACGGCACCGGTTCGGTTGTATGGGCGGTATGGGCTTGGCCGGTGGATTCGTCGGACATCTTGCTCGCAGTTGCCGTGGTCAGCGGTGATCAGCGCTTCGCCGCCGACTTTTTCCAGCGCTTCGGCGATGCGGCCGACGCACTCGTCCAGGCATTCCACGGCCTTGGTCGCGGCGGCGAGGTTGCCGCTGTGGCCGACCATGTCGCCGTTGGCGTAGTTGACCACGATCACGTCATAACGCTGGTGTTCGATGGCGTCGACGATCTTGTCGGTGACTTCCGGCGCGCTCATTTCCGGCTGCAGGTCGTAGGTGGCGACTTTGGGCGACGGGATCAGGATGCGCTCTTCGCCCGGGAACGGTTCTTCACGACCGCCGGAGAAGAAGAAGGTCACGTGGGCGTATTTTTCGGTTTCGGCGATGCGCAGCTGGGTCTTGCCGTTTTTCGCCAGGTAGTCGCCCAGCACGTTTTCCAGGCTGCCCGGCGCAAAAGCGGCAGGGGCCGGGATGCTGGCGGCGTATTGGGTCAGGCCGACGTAGTGGACTTTCGGCTGGCGCGCGCGCTCGAACTCGCTGAAACCGTCTTCGACAAACACCCGGCTCAACTCGCGGGCGCGGTCGGCGCGGAAGTTCATGAAGATCACGGCGTCGCCGTCTTCCACTTTGACCGGCTCGCCGATGGTGGTGGCCTTGACGAATTCATCGCTCTCGCCACGGGCGTAGGCGGCTTCCAGGCCTTCCTGGGCAGTGGCGGCGTTGAATTCGGCCTGGCCGTCGACGATCAGGTTGTAGGCCTGGGACACGCGATCCCAACGGTTGTCGCGGTCCATGGCGAAATAGCGGCCGACCAGGCTGGCGATGCGGCCTTTGCCCAGGGCGGCAAAGGTGGCGTCCAGCAGTTCGATGGACGATTGCGCGCTTTTCGGCGGGGTGTCGCGGCCGTCGAGGAAGGCGTGCAGGTAGATCTTGTCGGCGCCGCGCTTGAAGGCCAGTTCGGCCATGGCGACCAGGTGGTCCTGGTGGCTGTGGACGCCGCCATCGGACAACAGGCCCATGAAGTGCACGGCCTTGCCGGCAGCCACGGCTTTATCGACGGCGGCGCAGATGGTCGGGTTCTCGAAGAACTCGCCATCGCGGATCGCTTTGGTCACGCGGGTGAAGTCTTGATAGACCACTCGTCCGGCGCCGAGATTCATGTGGCCGACTTCCGAGTTGCCCATCTGGCCGTCCGGCAGGCCCACGTCCATGCCGGAACCGGAGATCAGGCCATTGGGCATCGTCGCGGTCAGGCGGTCGAGGACGGGCTTCCTGGCCGCGTATACCGCGTTGTCGTGGTGGCTTTCACTGTGTCCGAAGCCATCGAGAATTATCAGGACCAAAGGTTTAGGCGTAGTAGTCATAGATCCTCTCGTGGCGGTAATAAAGGAAGGCGATTGAAAAGGGAGTGGCAGTTTAAAGCGAAGTTCCGACCGCGTCACCGCTTTACGGGGGTTGGCCCCCCCCGGCGGCTGTGTATACTTACCGCCATTTTAACGCCCTGGAACCTCCTTGATGGTTGATCACCTGATTGCATTTGCCACTGCCCACTATCTGCTCGTGGGTGCCTTCGTCATCCTGCTGGCGCTGCTGATCGCTCACGAGATGAGCCGTGGTGGCCGCAGCCTGAGCACAGCGGAGCTGACCGCGCTGGTCAACAAGGATGAGGCCGTTGTCGTGGACATCCGCCCGGCCAAGGATTTTGCCGCCGGCCATATCGTCGGTGCCCTGAACATTCCACAGGATAAGCTGATCGCGCGCCTGGCCGAGCTGGAAAAACACAAGGCCAAGACCATCATCCTGGTCGATGCCCAGGGCCAGCACGCCGGCACCCACGCCCGCGAAATGCTCAAGGCCGGTTTCACCGCCGCCAAGCTGTCCGGCGGTATCGGCAGTTGGAAAGCCGATAACCTCCCGCTGGTGAAGTGATATGAGCCAGGTTGTCGTGTATTCCAGCGATTGGTGCCCTTACTGCATGCGGGCCAAGGCCTTGCTGGAGAAGAAGGGCGTTGCCTTCGAAGAAATCAAGGTCGATGGCAAACCCCAGGTGCGTGCCGAAATGGCCCAGAAGGCGGGGCGCACGTCCGTGCCGCAGATCTGGATCGGCGCCAAGCACATCGGTGGCTGCGACGACCTGTTTGCCCTTGAGCGCGCCGGCAAGCTGGATGCGCTGCTCGCCTAACCCCTAAAAGACCCCAAGATCACAAGGATCTGCGATGACTGACCAACAGAACACCGAAGCTGCGCAAGACCAAGGCCCACAGTTCTCGCTGCAGCGCATCTACGTGCGTGACCTGTCGTTCGAAGCGCCGAAAAGCCCGGCGATCTTCCGCCAGGAATGGACCCCAAGCGTTGCGCTGGACCTGAACACCCGTCAAAAGGCACTGGAAGGCGACTTCCACGAAGTCGTGCTGACCCTGTCGGTGACCGTGAAGAACGGCGAAGAAGTCGCCTTCATCGCTGAAGTGCAACAGGCCGGTATCTTCCTGATCCAGGGCCTGGACGAAGCGTCCATGAGCCACACCCTGGGCGCGTTCTGCCCGAACATCCTGTTCCCGTATGCCCGTGAGACCCTGGACAGCCTGGTCACCCGTGGCTCGTTCCCGGCGCTGATGCTGGCACCGGTGAACTTTGATGCCCTGTACGCGCAAGAGCTGCAGCGCATGCAACAGGAAGGTTCGTCGACTGTTCAGTAAGCGGTTCTGAACAGCGACACCGATCAAATGTGGGAGCGGGCTTGCTCGCGAATGCGGTACTTCAGTCGACATCTTCATTGACTGACACACCGCTTTCGCGAGCAAGCCCGCTCCCACATTTTGTTTTGTGTATTACTTGAAACCGAGTTGACGCCAGCCTTCATAGACAGCGACGGCCACGGTGTTGGACAGGTTCAAGCTGCGGCACCCTTCACGCATCGGCAACCGCAAGCGATGACCATCGGGCAGGGCATCCAGCACCTCAGCCGGCAGACCGCGACTCTCAGGGCCAAACAGGAAGGCATCCCCTTCGGCAAAGCTGGCATCATGAAACGGTCGCGAACCCTTGGTGGTGAACGCGAACAGCCGTGGGTGCCCCAGGCTTTCCAGGCAGCTGGCCAGGTCGGCGTGGCGCTTGAGCGTGGCGTACTCGTGGTAGTCCAGCCCGGCGCGGCGCAGGCGCTTGTCGTCCATGTCGAAGCCCAGGGGCTCGATCAAATGCAGGTGGCAGCCACTGTTGGCGCACAGCCTGATAACGTTGCCGGTATTCGGCGGAATTTCTGGTTGAAAAAGGATGACGTGAAACATGCACGGCTCCGAAGGTAAAGATGCGCTGCATTCTACTCCCGAAGAGGACCCAAGACCGAAGCTAATGCCGAGGGTCATGGGCTCTTTGGCGATTGTCGGCATGATGGTGGGGCTGATGATTGGTCGCCTGACCACTGCGGACCCCATCGAACTGCAACAGGTCGAGACGGCGGCGGACGGCGTGGTGGTGTGGTTCAACAGCGAACCCAAGCTGCACGGCGAGCATGTCGACGGCACCGTGGCGCTGCTGTTCGACGCCCAGGGCAAGGCGGCCAGTGGGCAACTCAAGGTCAATGACAAGGACGTGAACTGGCGCATCCGCAAGACCGATGGCGGCCTGCTGCTGAACCTGGTGGCGGCTCGGCCGTTGCGCGGGGAGTGGAAGGGCGAGAAGGCCGAAGGCCGCTGGCGGTTGGAGATCCATCTCCAGGAGCAATAAAAGAGGGAGTTCCCGGCCTGCCTGTACCAGGGCTCCCAAAACGGGCTGAAGCCGCACGGGCTTCGGTGTTAAAGAGGGAATCCCCGGCCTGCCTGTACCAAGGTTCCCCAAAGCGGTGTGGAGCGCGACGCGGTTCGCATCGAGCACCCCGGGTGTAAAGAGGGGATTCTCGGCCTGCCTGTACCAAGGTCCCCGAAACTGGGTTGTACGAGGGTTATTGCAGGGGGCGTGCCAGAGTGGCCAGGTTGTGCAAAAAACTTTTTACAGAAAGCGCAAAGCCCCGGAATACGGGGCTTTGGTGTTTTTGGTTTTCAGGTTTTTATCAGCGACGCTGAAGTTTCATGTGTTGGTTCCATGCCCAATGCCGGTTCATGGTGCCTTGAAGCGGTGCACAGTATTGGCTCCAGCACAAAACAACTGTGGGAGCTGGCTTGCCTGCGATAGCGGTGTATCAGCCAGCATTTTCAGTGGCTGACACGGCGCTATCGCGGGCAAGCCCGCTCCCACATTGGATTTTCGGTGGAGGTGAGAGAGATGTCAGGCGTCATCGCCCTCGTCATCATCGCCGCCATCGACCTTCATCCCCAATTCCTTGATCTTGCGCGTCAAGGTATTGCGGCCCCAGCCCAGCAGCACAGCCGCATCGCGACGACGACCAGCGGTGTGCTTGAGGGCCGTCTCGATCATGATCCGCTCAAACGCCGGCACCGCGCTGTCCAGCAGGTTCGACTGGCCGCGTGCCAATGCCTGGTCGGCCCACTGACGCAGCGCCTGCTCCCAGTTGGTCACCGGCGCCGAGTCCTGCGGCAGGCTCAACAGTTCCGGTGGCAGGTCGCTGATATGCACTTCGCGGCCGGACGCCATCACCGTGATCCAGCGGCAGGTGTTCTCCAGCTGGCGCACGTTGCCCGGCCATGGCAGGTTTTTCAGGTACTCCTCGGTCTCGCTTTTCAGCAGCTTCGGCTCGACGGCCAGCTCCTGGGCGGCGCGGCTGAGGAAGTGGCGGGCGAGGGTCGGGATGTCCTCGCGACGGTCCGACATGCGCGGGATGTGGATGCGGATCACGTTGAGGCGGTGGAACAAGTCTTCACGGAACTTGCCCGCGTGTACCAGGGTTTCCAGGTTCTGGTGGGTCGCCGCGATGATGCGCACGTCGACCTTGACCGGCGTGTGCCCGCCCACGCGATAGAACTCGCCGTCCGCCAGCACACGCAGCAGGCGGGTCTGGGTGTCGGCCGGCATGTCGCCGATTTCATCGAGGAACAGCGTGCCGCCGTCGGCCTGTTCAAAGCGCCCGCGCCGCAGGTTGGCCGCGCCGGTGAACGCGCCTTTCTCGTGGCCGAACAACTCGGACTCCATCAAGTCCTTGGGAATCGCCGCCATGTTTAGCGCGATAAACGGCGACGCCGCCCGTGGGCTGTGCCGGTGCAGGGCGTGGGCCACCAGTTCTTTACCGGTGCCGGATTCGCCGTTGATCAGCACGGTGATGTTGGAATGGCTCAAGCGCCCGATGGCGCGAAACACTTCCTGCATCGCCGGCGCTTCACCGATGATCTCCGGGGTGCGGGTCAGGGCCGGTGGGGCTTCCTGGCTTTGCTGTTCCTGGGCGTGCTGGTTGGCGCGCTTGACCAGCGCCACCGCCTCGTCCACGTCGAACGGCTTGGGCAGGTATTCAAAGGCGCCGCCCTGGTAGGACGCGACAGCGCTGTCCAGGTCCGAGTGCGCGGTCATGATGATCACCGGCAGGCGCGGGTGCTGCTCGCGAATGCGGGCCAGCAGGTCCAGGCCACTGGCGCCGGGCATGCGGATGTCGGAGATGATCACGTCGGGCTGCTGGCGTGCCAGGCGGCTCATCACGCCGTCGGCGCTGTCGAAGCTCTGGGTGGTCATGCCTTCCTGTTGCAAGGCTTTCTCGAGGACCCAGCGGATAGAACGGTCGTCATCGACGATCCAGACAGTTTCACTACGGCTCATGTCGATGGGGCTCCTTGTTCCAGTGGCAGAAAGATCGAGAACGTGGTGTGGCCAGGATGGCTCTCACATTCGATCAGACCCTGGTGCTGGCTGATGATGTTCTGGGTAATGGCCAGGCCCAGCCCGGTACCGTCCGGGCGGCCGCTGACCATGGGAAAGAAAATGGTTTCCTGGAGTTCCGCAGGAATGCCCGGGCCGTTGTCGATGATCTCGACCTTGGTCACCAGGCGATGGCGCACATGGCCGATGGTGAACTGGCGCAGGGCGCGGGTGCGCAGGCTGATGCGGCCCAGGCGCAGCTCGTTCTGGCTGCTGATGGCCTGCATGGCGTTGCGCACGATATTGAGCACCGCCTGGATCATCTGTTCGCGGTCGATCAACACGTCGGGAATGCTTGGGTCGTAGTCGCGCACCAAAGTGATGCAGCCCTGGCTTTCGGCCTCGACCAGTTGGCAGACGCGCTCCAGCACTTCGTGCACGTTGGTCATCGCCAGGGACGGCAGCTTGTTGGAGCCGAGCATGCGGTCCACCAGGTTACGCAGGCGGTCGGCTTCCTCGATGATGACGTTGGTGTAGTCCTTGAGGTTCTCGTCGGGCAGCTCACGGGCCAGCAGCTGCGCCGCGCCGCGAATGCCGCCGAGCGGGTTCTTGATCTCATGGGCCAGGCCGCGCACCAGCATCTTGCTGGTCTCCTGCTTGGACAGCTGCGCTTCTTCCTTGGTGATGCGCAGCAGGCGGTCGCGGGGGTGCACTTCGAGCAACAGCAGGGTCGTGCCGTTGCTGAGGATCGGGGTCACGGCGTAATCGACGGTCAGCGTCTGGCCGGTGAGGGCGGTGAGCATCGCTTCGCGCTTGGTAAACGGGTGTGCCTGCTCCACCGCCTGGCGCAACGAGCTCAAGGCCTCGGCCGACTCGGTGAACAGTTCGCTGATGAACTGCCCATGGCTGCGCTGGCCGCTGATGGCCAGGAGCATCTCCGCCGCCGGGTTCATGTACTCAAGGCGCAGGTCGTCATTGAGCAGGATGGTCGCGGTGGTCAGGTTGTCGAGTAGCAAACGGTGCAGTGCATCGCTGATGGTCATCAGGACCTCTTTTGGAGCAAGGCGCGGGCTTGAGGCACGCGCTGATACAAGGAAAATGCAAAAACCAAACCAAGGCTCCGAAAAGAAGCGTAAATGCCCTGGAATGGGGGTTTAGGGCGCGAATCTGTGGCGGTCTGCCGGCTTGCCCGGGAAGTTTCGAACCAAAATGGGCTGATGGGTGGGAAGGGGGCAGTCTTGCGCACCAATATAGTGCGTATTTGGCGGGTCTGTTCAGGAATGCTGAAAAAGGCTTTGTTGGCAGAGGGTACGGCGGTAGATCACGCAACGGTGGCGTTCTGGATTCAGGAAGGCTTTTTCGGCGGGGTCTTTCTGTTGTTCAGGCAAGGGGTGATGACTTCGCGCAGGCCACCATTGTCGTGCGGCAATAAAAACACCGCAGTCAACGGTGTGCCTCCGCGGACGGCTGAAGGCAGTTTTATCTTGATGGGGTGGCCGGCCATATCAGCGCTGATCCACTCGCGTAACTCGCGGCGATTGGCAGGCATGGTGAATTTGAACAGTGCACCCTGCGGTTGCGGGTGTTCTGCGCTGTAGTAGCCGTTTACGGGATAGGTGTGGGCGGGAAGCGCACCTGTCGTGAGGCTGAGGGGGTCTGTTGGCCGGGTTCTTTTACCTTCATAAATGCTGGGATTGAAGCGCAGTTCATCGGTGTGGGTGTACAGCGAGATGACCGGGCGCAAAGGTGAGCGATAGCAGGCGACTTGCAGGATCGCAATGCTGGTCTCGTCAGCGTGAGCGGCCATGCCGTCGATGTGCACGCTGGTAATCTTGCTGCGCGGCTCGGGCGCTTGCACGATCCAGGTGGCGGGCACGAAGTTGTTGATTGGGGAGGACGTGCGTTCTTGTGCGCAGGCCAGCGGGCTGAGCATGAGCATCAGTGAGCATAGGCGTTTGCAGGTGGGATTCATTGCTAAGTACGCAGGAGGGTGGCGGCTGGTCGTTGCATCCTGGCGAATCGGCTGTCTGGGGTATGTCGGATATTTCTGCAAATTTATGAAATGACCGGAAATGGCCTGCACTGAACTGGGGCGTGATCGGACAAGGCAAACAGGCAAAAAAAAGACCTCCCGAAGGAGGTCTTTTTTGTCACGCCACGTTAAGCAGCGCTACCGGATCAGCAGCTGTAGTACAGCTCGTATTCCAGTGGGTGTACGAAGGTGCGGACCTTGATTTCTTCTTCGCTTTTCAGGGCGATGTAGGCATCGATAAAGTCGTCGCTGAACACGCCGCCTTTGGTCAGGAACGCACGGCCCTTGTCCAGCTCTTCCAGGGCTTCTTTCAGGCTGCCGCACACTTGTGGGATCTCTTTGGCCTCTTCAGGCGGCAGGTCGTACAAGTTTTTGTCGGCGGCGTCGCCTGGGTGGATCTTGTTCTGGATGCCGTCCAGGCCAGCCATCAGCAGGGCGGCGAACGCCAGGTACGGGTTGGCAGCCGGGTCCGGGAAACGTGCTTCGATACGACGGCCACGTGGGCTGTTGACGTAAGGAATACGGATCGAGGCGGAACGGTTACGGGCCGAGTAGGCCAGCATGACCGGTGCTTCGAAACCTGGTACCAGACGCTTGTAGGAGTTGGTCGCCGGGTTGGTGAAGCCGTTCAGGGCCTTACCGTGCTTGATGATACCGCCGATGAAGAACAGGGCAGTTTCCGACAGGCCGGCATAGCCTTCGCCGGCGAAGGTGTTCTTGCCATCTTTGGCGATGGACATGTGCACGTGCATGCCCGAACCGTTATCACCGTACAGAGGCTTAGGCATGAAGGTCGCGGTGCGGCCGTAGGCGTCAGCTACGTTGTGGACAACGTATTTCAGGGTTTGAACTTCGTCGGCCTTCTTCACCAGGGTGTTGAACTTGACGCCGATTTCGTTCTGGCCAGCAGTTGCCACTTCGTGGTGGTGAACTTCAACGACCTGGCCCATTTCTTCCAGCGCGTTGCACATGGAGGTACGGATTTCGTGGTCGTGGTCGAACGGAGGTACTGGGAAGTAGCCGCCTTTGACGCCTGGACGGTGGCCTTTGTTGCCGCCTTCGATGTCTTGGTCGGACATCCACGAGCCTTGCTCGGAGAAAATCTTGAACATCGAACCGGAGATGTCGGACTTGAACTTCACTTCGTCGAAGATGAAGAACTCAGGCTCTGGACCGCAGAAAACGGTGTCACCGATACCGGTGGTCTTCAGGTATTCCTCGGCACGGTGGGCGATGGCGCGCGGGTCGCGATCGTAGCCTTGCATGGTCGAAGGTTCGATGATGTCGCAGACCAGGATCAGGGTCGGCTCTTCGGTGAACGGGTCCAGTACGGCGGAGTCGTCGTCCGGCAGCAGGATCATGTCGGAGGCTTCGATGCCTTTCCAGCCAGCGATGGAGGAACCGTCGAACATCTTGCCGACTTCGAAGAAGTCGTCTTCCAGCGCGTCACGAGCCGGCATGGTCACGTGGTGCTGCGTGCCTTTGGTGTCCGTGAAGCGCAGATCAATCCATTTAACGTCATGATCTTTGATGAGTTGAACCGACTTCGACATAGTGTCCTCCGGGTGGCTTCGGGCTGGGGTAGTGGAGTTAGCCCTTAGAATGTGGGTGATGCCGGCGCGGATAGTCCGCCATGGCAACCTGCCTCACAAGAGAGCAAATTGCATGCCAGTGCGCCAACATGGGTTTTTTGGTCCAAAAACGCCCCTATAAAGGTGCAATGCGACAAAAGCTCGAAAATGGCGCACCGCAATGTGGCGCTTCCGCCTGAAAGCGCACTGCTTTAGTGCGCGCACAGTCCAATGCATATTAACTGGTTAAACCTTGAGCGATTTCCGCTATAATCCGCGCCCCCCTTTTTCAGCAGGCCCGGCGCGCGCTGTTTCCATGAAATTAATCGTTAAAGTCTTCCCCGAGATCACCATCAAAAGCCGACCGGTACGGACGCGTTTCATCCGTCAGTTGGCCAAGAACATCCGTGCCGTGCTCCGTGACCTGGACCCGGCTGTGGTGGTGAACGGCGTGTGGGACAACCTCGAGCTGGAAACCCGCCTCACCGACGCCAAAGCCTTGAAGGACATGACCGAACGCCTGAGCTGCATGCCGGGCATCGCGCATTTCCTGCAGGTGGATGAGTACCCGCTGGGCGACTTCGACGACATCACCGAGAAGTGCAAACAGCACTTCGGCAGCGAGATCGAAGGCAAGATCTTTTCGGTGCGTTGCAAGCGCGCCGGCAAGCACGCCTTCAGCTCCATGGACGTCGAAAAATACGTCGGCAGCAAGCTGCGTCGCGAGTGCGGCGCTGCCGGAATTTCCCTGAAAGCGCCGCAAATTGAAGTGCGCATGGAAATTCGCGACCAACGGTTGTTTGTCATCCACAGCCAGCACAACAGCATCGGCGGCTACCCGCTGGGCGCCCTGGAACAGACCCTGGTCTTGATGTCCGGCGGTTTCGATTCCACGGTGGCGGCCTACCAGATCATGCGCCGTGGCCTGATGAGCCACTTCTGCTTCTTCAATCTGGGCGGGCGTGCACACGAATTGGGCGTGATGGAAGTCGCGCACTTTATCTGGAAGAAGTACGGCAGCTCCCAACGCGTGCTATTTGTAAGCGTACCGTTTGAGGAAGTGCTGGGAGAAATTCTCGGTAAAGTCGATAACAGTCATATGGGCGTGGTATTGAAGCGTATGATGTTGCGCGCTGCGTCGCGGATCGCCGATCAGTTGCAGATCGACGCTCTGGTGACCGGTGAAGCCATCTCCCAGGTCTCCAGCCAAACGCTGCCGAACCTGTCGCTGATCGATTGCGTCACCGAGAAGCTGGTCTTGCGCCCGCTGATCGCCAGTCACAAGCAGGACATCATCGACCTGGCCGAAGAAATCGGCACGGCGGATTTTGCCAAGCACATGCCTGAATATTGCGGGGTCATCTCGGTGAACCCCAAGACCCACGCCAAGCGCAACCGCGTGGAGTACGAAGAACAACAGTTCGACATGGCCGTTCTGGAGCGTGCGCTCGAGAATGCCAAGCTGGTGCCGATCGATCGCGTGATCGACGAATTGGGCCAGGACATCAAGATCGAAGAAGTCAGCGAAGCCCTGGCCGGCCAGATCGTCATCGACATCCGTCACCCGGATGCCGCTGAAGATGAGCCGCTGGAAATCGCTGGCATCGACGTACAAACGCTGCCGTTTTATGCATTGAACGCGCGTTTCAAGGAACTGGATAACAGCCGTCAGTACCTGCTGTATTGCGACAAAGGCGTGATGAGTCGCCTGCATGCCCACCATTTGCTCAGTGAGGGGCATGCCAATGTGCGCGTTTATCGACCGAGCTAAGAGCCCGGGGCTGTTTGCCTGTGGCCTGCGTCACCGGCCCCCCGACTCTGCCGTCAAGCTGTAACGGCAAGGCCTGACTCTACTGTTAATCGCTGCCACGACCTGTCAGCACACCGAATCCTCTGATCGAGATACACAAGTGATCGAAAATCTACGTAACATCGCCATCATTGCTCACGTTGACCATGGTAAAACCACCCTGGTAGACAAACTCCTGCGTCAATCCGGCACCCTGGAGCGCAACGAGCTCAACGACGAGCGCGTGATGGACTCCAACGACCAGGAAAAAGAGCGCGGTATTACCATCCTGGCGAAAAACACCGCCATCAACTGGAACGGCTACCACATCAACATCGTGGACACCCCGGGCCACGCCGACTTCGGCGGCGAAGTAGAACGCGTAATGTCGATGGTTGACTCCGTTCTGCTGCTGGTTGATGCCCAAGACGGTCCTATGCCGCAAACCCGTTTCGTGACCAAGAAGGCTTTCGAAGCCGGCCTGCGTCCAATCGTGGTGATCAACAAGGTTGACCGTCCAGGCGCGCGTCCGGACTGGGTTCTGGACCAGATCTTCGACCTGTTCGACAACCTGGGTGCCACCGAAGAACAGCTGGACTTCAAAGTCGTCTACGCCTCGGCCCTGAACGGTATTGCCGGTCTGGACCACACCGACATGGCTGAAGACATGACCCCGCTGTACCAGTCGATCGTCGACAACGTACCAGCGCCAAAAGTTGACCGTGACGGTCCGTTCCAGATGCAAATCTCGGCACTGGACTACAACAGCTTCCTGGGCATTATCGGCGTTGGCCGTATCGCTCGTGGTCGCGTCAAGCCGAACACTCCGGTTGTGGCTATCGACGCCGACGGCAAGAAGCGTAACGGTCGTATCCTGAAGCTGATGGGTCACCACGGTCTGCACCGTGTAGACGTTGAAGAAGCGGCTGCCGGCGACATCGTCTGCATCAGCGGCATGGACTCGCTGTTCATCTCCGACACCCTGTGCGACCCGCTGAACGTTGAAGCGATGAAGCCGTTGACCGTTGACGAGCCAACCGTTTCCATGACCTTCCAGGTAAACGACTCGCCTTTCTGCGGTAAAGAAGGCAAGTTCGTGACTTCCCGTAACATCAAGGAACGTCTGGACAAAGAGCTGCTGTACAACGTTGCACTGCGCGTTGAAGAAGGCGACTCGGCTGACAAGTTCAAGGTATCGGGCCGTGGCGAGCTGCACTTGTCCGTACTGATCGAAACCATGCGTCGCGAAGGCTTCGAAATGGGCGTTGGTCGTCCAGAAGTGATCATCCGCGTTGTTGACGGTAACAAGCACGAACCATTCGAAAACGTCACCATCGACACCCCGGAAGAATCCCAGGGCAAGGTGATGGAAGAGATGGGTCTGCGTAAAGGCGACCTGACCAACATGGTGCCGGATGCCAAAGGCCGTGTACGTCTGGAATACAACATCCCTGCTCGTGGTCTGATCGGTTTCCGTAACCAGTTCCTGACCCTGACCAACGGTGCTGGCATCCTGACCTCGATCTTCGACCGTTACGACGTGATGAAGTCCGGTCAAATGTCCGGCCGTCAGAACGGCGTTCTGGTATCGGTAGAAACCGGCAAGGCGCTGACCTACTCCCTGGAAACCCTCCAGGCGCGTGGCAAGCTGTTCGTTGAACACGGTCAAGAGATCTACAACGGTCAGATCGTTGGTCTGAACAGCCGTGACACCGACATGGGCGTCAACCCAACCAAAGGCAAGAAGCTCGACAACATGCGTGCTTCGGGTAAAGACGAAACCATCGCTCTGGTTCCACCTGTTCGCTTCACCCTGGAACAGGCCCTGGAATTCATCCAGGACGACGAGCTGTGCGAAGTTACGCCTAAGTCGATCCGCCTGCGTAAGAAGATCCTGGACGAAGGCGAGCGTACCCGCGCTGCCAAGAAAGCCAAGAACTGAGTTAACTCAGGCTGAATGAAAAACGCCCCCGGTCGAAAGGCCGGGGGCGTTTTTTTGTGCCTGCAGTTTGTGTGTTGTCTCTACCGGCCCCATCGCAGGCAAGCCAGCTCCCACACTTGAATGTGTTCACAAATCAAAATGTGGGAGCTGGCTTGCCTGCGATGAGGCCCTAAAGGGCACTACAGAATCTGGATCAGAACTTATCGAGCGTCTTGAACTTGGTCTCGCGCACCACTTCCTTCGGCTTGTACGCGCAATACCCCGGGCGCGGCCCGATCTTCGGGTGGTTGCGGCAGGTATCCGGGCGCTTGTCATAAATAGTGCAGAAGCGCGTCTTACGATCCAGGAACAGGCAGTCGTTGTTGCTCATGCGCTGCAGGGTAAAAATCTCGGACTTGGAATTGAAGCGCTCGACGATGCCTTCCTTCTGCAAGCGCTTGGCGATGTTCTTCGCCGGGTCGCCGAGTTCGAATTCATCGACCAAGCCAATGCGGATCAGGTCCTTGACCTTCACTTCCACCGGCAGCGTGCAGCAGCTGGACACGCAGCCACCGCACATGTGCGCGGAGTATTTCTGCCACGTTTCAAGACGGTCGAGTTCCGCGGCGGCGATCAGTTGAGGCTTCATCAGGGTTCCAAAAGGTGGGGCTGTATCCGGGCGCGCGATCATACCGGGATTGGTGATTTTTTGAACAATATTTTGCGGGTTTCAGCCAGAAGGTGCGCTTGCCGCAAAAGCAGGCACGGCCAATGCATCAAAAACCAGCAAAGGTAAATGCGTTAAAAAAGTGCCGAACCAGAGCGGTCACCGTCTGTCAGACCGTCTAGGCTCTAGCAACTCCTTCTATCTCGCCCGAGGTCGCATCTGATGTCTCAGGAACCACTTGCACGAGAAGCAGAGGTAGCCGCATTCCGCGATGCCGTCTTGACCAAACTCACCTACGCGGTGGGCAAGGACCCGGATCACGCCTTCGACCACGACTGGTTCGAAGCCATTGCCCTGGCCGCGCGCGACCAGATGGTCGATCACTGGATGGACCACACGCGGCGCATCTACCGCAAAGGCCAGAAGCGTGTGTATTACCTTTCCCTGGAATTCCTCATCGGCCGCTTGCTCTACGACAGCCTGAGCAACCTCGGCGTGCTGGAGATTGCCCGCGAAGCCCTGGCCGAGCTGGGCGTGGACCTGGAGCGCATCCGCCTGCTGGAGCCCGACGCGGCGCTCGGCAACGGTGGCCTCGGCCGTCTGGCGGCGTGCTTTATGGAAAGCATGTCGACCCTGGGCATTGCCGGCCACGGTTATGGCATCCGTTATGAACATGGCCTGTTCCGCCAGGCGATTGTCGATGGCTGGCAACAGGAACAGACCGAACACTGGCTGGATTTCGGCAACCCGTGGGAATTCGAACGGCCGGAAGTGGTGTACCCGATTGGCTTTGGTGGCAGCGTCGAAACACTGGAGGATGAGTCAGGAAAGATGGTCCAGCGCTGGACCCCCAGCGAAACCGTACGCGCCATTGCTTATGACACCCCGGTGGTCGGCTGGCGCGGTGCCAGCGTCAACACCCTGCGCCTGTGGCGTGCCCGCGCCGTGGAAGATCTGCACCTGGAACGCTTCAACGCCGGTGACCACCTCGGCGCCGTCGCCGAAGTGGCCCGCGCCGAAAGCATCTCCCGCGTGCTTTACCCGGCCGACAGCACCGAAGCAGGGCAGGAACTGCGCCTGCGCCAGGAATACTTCTTTGTCGCCGCGTCGCTGCAAGACCTGCTGCGCCGCCACAAGAACATGCACGGCTCGGTCCTCAGCCTGGGCGAACACGCGGCGATCCAGCTCAACGACACCCACCCGTCCATCGCCGTGGCCGAATTGATGCGCCAATTGGTGGACCTTCACGATATTCCGTGGGACGCCGCGTGGGATGTGACGGTTGAAACCCTGTCCTACACCAACCACACCCTACTGCCCGAAGCCTTGGAAACCTGGCCTGTCGGATTGATGGAACGCATGCTGCCCCGGCACATGCAGATCATCTACCTGATCAACGCCCAGCACATCGACTCGCTGCGCGCCAAGGGCATCCACGACTTCGACGTGCTGCGCGCCGTGTCGCTGATCGAAGAAGACAACGGCCGCCGCGTGCGCATGGGCAACCTGGCGTTCCTCGGCTCCCATAGCGTCAACGGCGTGTCGGGTTTGCACACCCAACTGATGCGCAGCACAGTGTTCTCCGAACTGCACAAGCTCTACCCCGAGCGGATCAACAACAAAACCAACGGCATCACCTTTCGCCGCTGGCTGTACCAGGCCAACCCCAAGCTCACCGAGATGCTGGTGGAGGCCCTCGGCCCGGACATCCTCGACCAACCCGAACAACGCCTGATCGAGCTGGAACCGTTTGCCGACAAGCAGGCGTTCCGCAAGGAGTTCGCCGAGCAACGCCTGCACAGTAAAAGGGCATTGGCGGAAATCATCCACGAACGCCTGGGCATTTCGGTCAACCCGGCGGCGATGTTCGACGTGCAGGTCAAGCGCATCCACGAGTACAAGCGCCAACTGCTCAACCTGCTGCACACCGTGGCGCTGTACCAGGCGATCCGCGCCGAGCCGGGTACCGATTGGGTGCCACGGGTGAAGATCTTCTCGGGCAAGGCGGCGGCCAGCTATCACCAGGCCAAGCTGATCATCAAGCTGACCAACGACATCGCCCGCACCGTCAACAACGACCCCACCGTGCGCGGCCTGCTCAAGGTGGTGTTCCTGCCCAACTACAACGTCAGCCTGGCGGAAAGCATCATCCCGGCGGCGGACTTGTCGGAGCAGATCTCCACCGCCGGCTTTGAAGCCTCGGGCACCAGCAACATGAAGTTCGGCCTCAACGGCGCGCTGACCATCGGCACCATGGACGGCGCCAACGTGGAGATGCACGAGCGCGTCGGCGCCGAGCACATGTTTATCTTCGGCCTCAGCGCGCAGCAGGTTGAAGCGCGTAAACATGCCGGTGAATTCAACGCCGGGCCCGATATCGCCGCGTCCCATCGCCTCAACGATGTGCTGCAAGCGATCCGTGGCGGGGTGTTCTCGCCGGATGATCCGGGGCGTTATGTGGGCTTGATCGACGGGTTGGTCGATTACGACCGTTTCCTGGTGTGTGCCGACTTCGATTCCTACTGGGACGCCCAGGCGCGGGTCGAAGCGCATTGGCACGATTCCAAGGCGTGGTGGCGCTCGGCGGTGCTCAATACGGCGCGGATGGGCTGGTTCAGCTCCGACCGGACCATCCGCGAATACGCCACCGAAATCTGGAAAGCCCTCGACTAAACCCCGCAACACCCTGTGGGAACAGGCTCTTGTGGGAGCGGGCTTGCCCGCGATTACGGTGTGTCAGTTAACCAATATGTCGACTGGCACACCGCAATCGCGGGCAAGCCCGCTCCCACATAAGTCCACATAAGCCTTCTCCCACATTGCGCTTGCGTCGATATACTAGGCCTCGGTTTGCCTAGGGATTATCGACCATGCAATGGATTTTCATGCTGATTGGCCTCGCGCTCGGCTGGACACTCGACGAGTCGTTCAGTGACGCCGGCATCGGTGCGCTGCTGGGCTTGGGTATTGGCCAGGCGATCCGCCTCACGCAACTGTCGGCCCAGGCAGACAAGCAGGGAACCCAGCTGGAAACCACGCAAAAGGCGCTGATCGCCCTGGGTGAACGCCTGCGGCAACTGGAAGTGCCCGCGCCGCCAAGCAGCGCCATCGTCGAACCCCCAATCCCCGAGCCAACCCCCGTGGCCAAGGCGCCCGAACTTGTCTGGGAGCTGCCGGCCGAATTGGCACCCGTCGCCGTGGTTGCCGAAACGAGCCGGCCACTGCCGGAAGACGCCTGGGCCCCAACGCCACGCCCGGAAAAAGAACCGGCAATCCCCCGTGGCCCCAACCTGATCGAACGCGCCATCAGCGGTGCGCGTAATTGGTTGTTTGGCGGCAACACCGTATTGCGTGTGGGCGTGGTGCTGTTGTTCCTCGGCCTGGCGTTCTTGCTGCGTTATGCCACCGAAGGCATGGTGGTGCCGATTGAACTGCGCTACGCCGGTGTCGCCGCCGCTGCCATCGCCCTGTTGGGCCTGGGCTGGTGGCTGCGCCTGCGCAACAGCAACTACGGCCTGATGCTGCAAGGCACCGGGATCGCGGTGCTGTACCTCACGGTCTTCGCGGCGATGCGCCTGCATCCGCTGATCGATCCCGGTGCGGCGCTGGGCTTGCTGGTGGCGGTCACGGTGTTCTCGGCGATCCTGGCGATTACCCAGGACGCCTTGGGCCTGGCCTGTGCCGCCGCGCTCGGCGGTTTCGCGGCGCCGATCCTCACGTCCACTGGCGCCGGCAACCATGTGGCGTTGTTCAGTTACTTCGCCTTGCTCAACGCCGGCATCCTCGCCATCGCCTGGTTCAAGGCGTGGCGCCTGCTCAACCTGATCGGCTTTGTCGGCACCTTCGGCATCGGCTTCGCCTGGGGCCTGCGCTCCTACACGCCGGAACTGCTGTGGAGCACCGAGCCGTTCCTGATCCTGTTTTTCCTGATGTACCTGGCCATCGGCCTGTTGTTTGCCCGGCGCAAGTTGTTGGAGATGGGGGGCGCGCCTGAAGGCCGTGATGCGTTGCTGCGCTGGTCGGCTGCCAAGGGCGATTATGTCGACGGCAGCCTGCTGTTCGGCCCACCGCTGGTGGGCTTTGGCTTGCAGTTCGCGCTGGTGCAGCACCTTGAGTTTGCCGCCGCGTTCAGTGCGCTGGGCCTGGGCATTATCTACATGGGGCTGGCGCGACTGCTCAGTGGTGGCCGCGCGTTGTTGTTGGCTGAAACCTGTCTGGCACTGGGTGTGATCTTTGCCAGCCTGGCGATTCCCTTGGGCCTCGATGCGCGCTGGACCGCTGCCGCCTGGGCCGTGGAAGGCGCCGGGATCTTCTGGCTTGGCTTGCGTCAGCAGCGGCCATTGGCGCGGGCCTTCGGCTTGCTGCTGCAAGTGGGCTCGGCGTTGGCGTTCCTCAGCGAGTTACGCGTTGGCGAACACACCTTGCTCGACGGTGCACCTTTGGGTGCTTTGCTGCTCGGCGCGGCGCTGCTGTTCAGCTTCGATCAATTGCGCAAGGCACCGAACGAACAGGCGGCGGACTGGGAGCGCAAAGGCCTGCCGGTGCTGGCGAGCCTTGGCCTGGGCTTTTTGTACCTGCTGGCGCCGTTGTTGTTGCAGACCCAAGGCACCGCCATCAGTTGGGCCATCGCCGGTCTGGCGACGCTGTTTGTCGGCCTGCGCATCGGCTCGCGCACCTTCCTCTTCACCGCGTTCGCCGTGCAGTTGCTGGGCGGCGCGTTGTTCCTCCTGCGCTTGCAAGGCGGTGAAGGCGCGGCGGTGTTCAGTGCGGGCTGGAGTGGCTTGCTCACCGCGTCGCTGATCGGCCTGGCCTTGATCGGCGGCATGCTGCTGGCGGCGCGCGACGACATGGTGCGCGGCGATGTGCGCTTGCTGCGCGGGCTGTCGGTGGTGCTGCTGGCGGGCTTGGTGCTGATCAACCTCGCGGTGCTGTTCGTGCTGCCGTGGCAAAGCGCCAGCGGCGTGTGGGCGGCCAGTGGGCTGTTGATCATCTGGCTGAGCCTGTACCTGCAACAGCGCGTCAGCTTTGTGTTCGGTTTGCTGCTGCAACTGATCGGCGGCGGTTCATTCCTGTTGTCGGTGCCGGAACTGCTGGGGCCGCTGACCAGCGAAGGCTTGCGACCCTTTGCCCACAGCGGTTTCTGGACGCCGTTGGTGCTGGGCCTGGCCGCACTGGTCGGCGCCTGGCGCTTGCAGCGTCAACCCCATGCGCCGGTGTTTAGCGTGCTGAAACTGCAACGCCTGTCCGACCTGCTGCTGGTCTGGGGCGCGGCGTGGTGGGCGTTGGCGTTGATCGGCGAAGTGCTGCGTTTTGTCCCGCGCGAACTGCAAGGCGCATTGCTGTTGGCAATCGCGGCCGTGAGCGTAGCGATCTGGACGCTGTTGGCCGCCCGCCTGAACTGGGCGTCGCTGGGCATGCTCTGCACCTTGCTGATGCCGGCGGCGGGCGTGGTGTTGCTGGTGTCGACCCACGCCTATTACCACCCGGCGGCGCAGTTTGGCTGGCTGGCCTGGCTGGCGGTGTTCGCCGTGCATTTCATCTCGTTGCGGCGCTTGGCTTCCACGGTGCCCGGCAAGGTGCTGAGCGCGGCCCACGTGTTGGGCTGCTGGATGCTGATCGGCGTGCTTGCGCTGGAACTGCGTTACGGCCTGTTGCTGCTGTCGGATCAGTACAACGCCTGGCGCTGGCTCGGCTGGGCGATTCTGCCCAGCCTGTACCTGGTGCTGGCCGCTGCGCCGCGCAATTGGCCGTGGCCGGTGGCCGCGTATCCACGGGAATACCGCGTGCTCGCCGCGCTGCCGTTGGCGGTGCTGATGCTCGGTTGGTTCTGGTTGGCGAACATGTTCAGCGATGGCACGGCCGAGCCGCTGCCTTATGTGCCGCTGCTCAACGCGCTGGATCTGGGTTTGCTGTTCGCGTTGCTGGGCATCTACCTGTGGTCGCGCAGTGCCGCGCCGGAGCGTGGGCCGCGCGTGGCGTTGATCGGCCAGGGTGTGGCGGGCATCTCGCTGTTTGCGTTCTTTACCGCGTTGGTGATGCGCGCCGCGCATCATTGGGGCGGTGTGCCGTTCCAGTTGGATGCGTTGCTCGAATCGATGCTGGTGCAGGCCGGCCTGTCGATCGTGTGGACGTTGATCGCCCTGGGCCTGATGATCGGCGGCCACCTGCGCCATCGTCGCGAAGTGTGGCTGATCGGCGCGGCGCTGATTGCGCTGGTGGTGGCCAAGCTGTTTTTTGTCGAATTGAGCAACCGTGGCGGGCTGGCGCGGATCGTGTCGTTTATCGGCGTGGGCGGCTTGTTGCTGGTGGTGGGCTACTTTGCGCCGCTGCCGCCCAAGCGTGTGGAAACCGAGGGAGCATCGTCTTGATGGGCAAGTTGAGTCTGAGTGGGTTGGCGTTGTGGCTGCTGTGTGCGGCGGCCTTCGCCCAGGAAACGCCGGCCGACTTTGCGGTCCAGGTGCCGCTGGCGGTGAGCGGCGCCGGTCCCTGGTATCGCCTGGAGTTGCCGTTGGCGGTGCAATTGCGCGCGCGGCAGGCGGATCTCAGCGACGTGCGGGTGTTCAACGCTGCCGGGGAACCGCAGGCCTACGCGCTGTCCCGCCAAGCTTCGCAGCGCAGCGAAAGCCGCAATGTGGCGGACGTGAAGTGGTTCCCGCTGTACGCCGCCGACACCCATGAAGCCTTGCCGGGCGTGGTGATGAAATCCACCAGCGAGGGCACATTGCTGGAAATCCGCCCCTCCACGCCGCAGGCGCAGCAGGTGTTGCGCGGCTGGGTGCTGGACGCCAGCGCGATCAAGGCGCCGTTGCAGCAACTGAGCCTGGACTGGAGCCGCGAGCGTGATGGTTTCCAGCGTTTCAGCATCGAGGCCAGCGATGATTTGCAGCACTGGACGCCTTGGGGCGACGGGCAAGTGGCGCGCCTGTCGTTTGCCGACGAGCGGGTCGAGCAGCATGACGTGAACCTGCCGGGGCGGGCGGCGCGTTACCTGCGCCTGGTGTGGCAAGGCCAGGCGGCGCCGCAGTTGACCTCGGCCAAGCTGGTCAGCGCCACCAGCAGCAGCCTGCCAATGCCGCTGGTGTGGTCGCAGCCGTTGGCGGGCACGCGGCTCAAGGCGGGGGAATACAGCTGGCAGTTGCCGACCGGGCTGAATATCGAGCGCTTGCGTGTCGAGTTGAACCAACCCAATACCTTGGCGCCGGTGACCTTGTCCGGGCGGCGCGACAGCCAGCAGGCCTGGCAACCGTTGAGCAACGGTTTGCTCTACCGCCTGACCCAGAACGGCCAGGACGTGGTGCAGGATGAGTTGCCGTTGCCGGGTCAGGTCGTGACTGAGCTCAAGTTGCAGGTGGACGAACGCGGCGGCGGCCTGGGCGTCGAGGCACCGGCCCTGCGCTTTGCGGTGCGCGCCACGCAGTTGGTGTTCCTGGCGCGAGGTGAGCCGCCGTTTACCCTGGCGCTGGGCAACGCGTCGGTGAAGGCGGCGAACCTGCCGTTGACCACGCTGATCCCGGACTACAGTGCCGAGCGCTTCAAGGCGCTGGGGCAGGCGAAGGTAGCGGGGGAGGTTGTGGTCAAAACAGTCGCCGTTGCCGCTGCGCCGCAAGCCGCTGCCGACTGGAAGAAGCTCGGCCTGTGGGCCGTGCTCCTGCTCGGTGTGGCAGCGCTGGGAGGCATGGCCTACAGTTTGTTGCGCAAGCCCCAGGCCAAACCGTGAACTCTATTGGCGTTAAATCCTCTGATTAGAGGAAATAAGCCCCGACTCGCGTTAAACTGCGCGGGTTTTCAAGCCCCCCATTCTTCGGAGCCTTACATGTCCCGCGTTACCTTGAGTCGCTATTTGATCGAGCAGACCCGCAGCAACAACACGCCTGCCGATCTGCGCTTCCTTATCGAAGTGGTGGCGCGTGCTTGCAAGGAAATCAGCCACGCCGTCTCCAAAGGCGCCTTGGGTGGTGTCCTGGGCAGCATGGGCACTGAAAACGTGCAGGGTGAAGTGCAGAAGAAACTCGACGTGATCTCCAACGAGATCCTGCTCGAAGCCAACGAATGGGGCGGTCACCTGGCCGGCATGGCGTCCGAAGAAATGGACAATGCCTACCAGATCCCGGGCAAATACCCGAAAGGCGCGTACCTGCTGGTGTTCGACCCACTGGACGGTTCGTCCAACATCGACATCAACGCCCCGGTTGGCACCATCTTCTCGGTACTGCGTTGCCCGAACGAATACCTGAGCCAGAACGAGCCGCTGAACGAAAAGGCCTTCCTGCAGCCAGGCACCCAGCAGGTTGCTGCCGGCTACGCGATCTACGGCCCACAGACCATGCTGGTGCTGACCCTGGGCGACGGCGTCAAGGGCTTCACCCTGGACCGCGAGATGGGCAGCTTCGTGCTGACCCACGAAGACATCACCATTCCTGCCGCTACCCAGGAATTCGCGATCAACATGTCCAACCAGCGCCACTGGGAAGAACCCGTAACCCGCTACGTTGGCGAACTGATGGCTGGCGAAGAAGGCCCGCTGAAGAAAAACTTCAACATGCGCTGGGTGGCCGCGATGGTTGCCGACGTGCACCGCATCCTGACCCGTGGTGGCCTGTTCATGTACCCACGCGACAGCCGCGAGCCGTCCAAGCCGGGCAAGCTGCGCCTGATGTACGAAGCCAACCCGATGTCGTTCCTGGTTGAGCAAGCGGGCGGCGCGTCCACCGACGGCCACCAGCGCATCCTCGACATCCAGCCGGAAGGCCTGCACCAGCGTGTGGCGGTGTTCCTGGGTTCGAAGGAAGAAGTTGAGCGTGTGACGGCGTATCACAAGGCCTAATCTTTTTAGTGAGCGGGGTAAGCCCGCTCACTACAGATTTTGCGGTAACCAGAGAAGCCCCAAAGCGTTTCAGCGTTTTGGGGCTTCTCTGCTTGGGTAACTGTCTGGCGGATGGTTCTGGTCCAACTCTTTGAATACTTCTTCCATATCTTCGTAGTGCCCCAGTTCTATTTCGCGGTTGCCCGAGGCTAGGAGCGCTAGCAAGGCTTGTGTTTCTTGGGCTGCTTCTGCCGTTTTCCTGTCTTCACTCATGAGCGTAAACCCCTGTATGGCGAGGAGAGCGGCTTGATTTTGGCAGTATGTGGAGATCTTCGAGTAGAAAAAATAAATACCCCCCTACATCGGGAACCAGAAACCCCTTTTCCCTTCTAAGCTTCTGGCAGACCCCCATGCTGCTTCGTCCCTCCAGGAGTTTTTCCATGTCGTTACGCCGTCTCGCCCTGCTGACTTTTTGCGTGCTGTTGGCCGCTTGCAGCAAGGTCAACCAAGAAAACTACGCAAAGCTGTCGGCTGGCATGGCCAAGGCCGAGGTGGAGTCGCTGTTGGGTAAGCCGACCGATTGTTCCGGCGCACTGGGCATGTCCAGCTGCACCTGGGGCGATAAAACCAGCTTTATCAGCGTGCAATATGCCGGTGACAAGGTTCTGATGTTTTCCGGGCAAGGCCTGAAGTAAACCGGGGCGCGAGCCTGCGGGAGAAGAAGAATGATGCGTTTTGTTTTATACCTTTGCGCCAGCCTGTTTTTGGCAGGCTGCGCCAGCCATTCTGGCGATGATCTGCAACCCAAGACCGCGAGCAACGTCAACCTCAAGCGTTACCAGGGCACCTGGTATGAGTTGGCGCGATTGCCGATGTACTTCCAGCGCAACTGCGCGCAGTCCGAAGCCCGTTACACCCTGTTGCCGGATGGCGACATGTCGGTGTTCAACCGCTGCCTGACGACTGAATGGAAGTGGGAAGAAGCCAAAGGCACGGCCACGCCGCAAGTGCCGGGCAAGACCGACAAGCTCTGGGTGGAATTCAACAACTGGTTTACGTCGTTGCTGCCGGGCGTCGCCAAGGGCGATTACTGGGTGCTGTATGTCAGCGATGACTACAAGACCGCGATTGTGGGCAGCCCGAGCCGGCGCTACATGTGGATCCTGTCGCGTACGCCGACGGTCAATGCGGACACCCGCGAAGACCTGCTGAGCCGGGCGCGACAGCAGGGGTATGACACCACGCGGTTGATCTGGCGTACGTCGGACAAGCAGATGGCGAAGACTTCGCAGTAACCCTGAATCAATGCGAATCTAAGTGTGGGAGCTGGCTTGCCTGCGATGGCATCACCTCGGTATGCCTGAAACACCGAGGTGCCTGCATCGCAGGCAAGCCAGCTCCCACACAAGCCAGCTCCCACAGGTTTAGCCGAGTAAGTTCTTTAGAACTTGGGTGAATGCGCGATTGCTGTCTTCTTCGCCGGCATGATGCCCATCCCGCACCACCCACTTCCCATTCACCAACACATCCCGCACCTGCCGATCCCCACCGGCAAACAACCAGCGATTCAGAATCCCATCCTCGCTAGCCGTCGCCAGGTACGGATCATTGCCATCCAGCACAATCCAGTCCGCACGTTTACCCACTTCCAACCGACCAATCGGCTGCCCCAGCGCCTGCGCGCCGCCGTCCAGCGCCGCATCAAACAGCGTCCGCCCGACCATCGGTTGATCACTGCGATACAGACGATTGCGCCGCTGGTCCCGCAGGCGCTGCCCGTATTCCAACCAACGCAACTCCTCGACCACGCTCAACGACACATGGCTGTCGGACCCAATCCCCATGCGCCCGCCCTGTGCGAGGAAATCCACCGCCGGGAAAATCCCATCGCCCAGGTTCGCCTCGGTGGTCAGGCACAACCCCGCAATCGCCCGGCTCTTGGCCATGCGCGTGACTTCATCCCCGTCGGCGTGGGTGGCATGCACCAGGCACCAGCGCTCATCCACTTCAACATTGTCATACAGCCATTGCAGCGGGCGCTTGCCGCTCCAGGCCAGGCAGTCGTCGACTTCCTTTTGCTGTTCGGCGATGTGGATATGCACCGGGCAAGCCTTGTCGCTGGCCGCCAGCACTGCGCTGATCTGTTGCGGCGTGACCGCGCGCAGGGAGTGGAAGCACAGGCCCAGCGCTTGCGCCGGTTGCGCGGCGAGGATCGGCTTGAGGTGCGCTTGCAGGTCCAGGTAGTTTTCCGTGCTGTTGATAAACCGGCGCTGGCCCTCGTTCGGCGCTTGCCCACCAAACCCGGAGTGGGTGTAGAGCACCGGCAACAGGGTCAAACCGATCCCGCTGCTGGCCGCTGCCTGGCTGATCTGCCGCGACAGCTCGGTGCGATCGGCATAGGGCTGGCCGCTGACGTCATGGTGCACGTAGTGAAATTCGGCCACCGAGGTGTAGCCGGCCTTGAGCATCTCGATATACAGCTGACGCGCGATCACCTGCAATTGTTCCGGGCTGATCTTGCCGACCATGCGGTACATCAGGTCGCGCCAGGTCCAGAAACTGTCATTCGGGTTGCCCGCCACTTCGGCCAAACCGGCCATGGCGCGCTGGAATGCATGGGAATGCAGGTTCGGCATGCCCGCCAACACCGGGCCTCTCAGCCGTTCGGCGCCCTCTGCACTGGCATTGGCCGCAACCTGTGTCAGCAAGCCGTCGGCGCTGACTTCAAGACGTACATCATTGGCCCATCCATTAGGCAGCAGTGCGCGTTCGGCAAAGAAAGCGGACATGATCAAGGCACCCCGGTCGTGTGTTTATTTGTATATACATATACAGACGTTTGCCTGCTCGGTAAACTCCGGCAATCTATGCATCTTTTTCCCCTGCAAGGATTCCCTGTGCCGACTCCGCCTGCCAAGTCTTCGCTGGCTGCCCACATGGACGAAAGTCCGGCGCCCTTGTACGCCCGCGTCAAACAGATGATCAGCCAGCAGATTCTCAACGGCAACTGGCCGCCCCATTACCGCGTGCCGTCGGAAAGCGAGCTGGTCAGCCAACTGGGCTTCAGCCGCATGACCATCAACCGCGCCCTGCGCGAGCTCACCGCCGAAGGGTTGCTGGTGCGCATGCAAGGCGTCGGCACCTTTGTCGCCGAGCCCAAGAGCCAGTCGGCGCTGTTCGAAGTGCACAACATTGCCGATGAGATCGCCTCCCGCGGTCATCGGCATACGTGCCAGGTTATCCACCTGGGCGAAGAGGCCGCCGGTTCCGAACGCGCCGTCGCCCTGGAAATGCGCGAAGGCGGGCGGGTGTTCCATTCGTTGATCGTGCACTTCGAAAACGATATTCCCGTGCAAATCGAAGACCGTTTCGTCAACGCCCTGGTCGCGCCGGAATACCTGCAACAGGATTTCACCCAGCAAACCCCATATGCCTATTTGAACCAGGTTGCGCCGCTGACCGAAGGCGAACACGTGGTGGAGGCGATCCTCGCCGACGCCGCCGAGTGCAAGCTGCTGCAAATCGAACCCAGCGAGCCGTGCCTGTTGATTCGCCGCCGCACCTGGTCCGGTCGCCAACCGGTGACCGCCGCGCGGTTGATCCACCCCGGTTCCCGTCACAGCCTGGAAGGACGTTTCAGTAAATGAGTGCAGTGAAAGTCTGGCGCGCCACTGACTACGTGCGCATGCCGTGGAAAAACGGCGGCGGCAGCACCGAAGAAATCACCCGTGACGCCGGCAGCGGCCTGGATGGTTTTGGCTGGCGCCTGTCGATTGCCGATATCGCTGAGTCGGGCGGCTTCTCGACCTTTGCCGGCTACCAGCGCGTGATCACCGTGATCCAGGGCGCGGGCATGGTGTTGACCGTGGATGGCGAGGAACAGCGCGGGTTGTTACCGCTGCAACCGTTCGCGTTCAAGGGTGACAGCCAGGTGGCGTGTCGTTTGATCACCGGGCCGATTCGCGATTTCAACCTGATCTATTCGCCAGAACGCTACCACGCACGGTTGCAGTGGATTGATGGTCAGCAGCGGTTTTTCACCACGGCGCAGACGGTGTTGGTGTTCAGCGTGGCGGATGAGGTGAAGGTGCTGGGCGAGAAGCTCGGCCATCACGACTGCCTGCAAGTGGACGGTAACACTGGCCTGCTGGATATCTCCGTAGCCGGCCGCAGTTGTGTGATCGAACTGACCGCACGCGGTTAAAAACTGTGGGAGCTGGCTTGCCTGCGATAGCGGTGTTTTAGTAGCAGATGTACTGACTGACACACCGCCATCGCAGGCAAGCCAGCTCCCACAGTTGTTTCCCACTGTTCATTCGATCTGTTTCCAACCGGCGCACCAACTTGTTACCGAACGCCCCAGCATGGCGCAAAGCCATGCCGACGCAACAAACATCCCCCGCGACAAAACTCCCCCGTAAGAAATTTCATCAAGCCTGGAAGCCTTAATTTCCAAGCCCTGCACGCCCTTTCCCCAAAAATCCCAACAGCCCCCTCAACAAGTTGGCCGCTTGATTGCATATGCTTGTATGTACAAGTAAAGATGTGTGCGTAAGAGTCCACATCGCACCAATCAAGTATGCGCATCGATCGCTGAGGAGTCTGAGTTGTGACCAAGCCTACTAAATACCGTGACGTAGAAATCCGCGCCGCCCACGGTAACAAGCTCACCGCCAAAAGCTGGCTGACTGAAGCGCCGCTGCGCATGCTGATGAACAACCTCGACCCACAAGTGGCCGAAAACCCGAAAGAACTGGTGGTGTACGGCGGTATCGGCCGCGCGGCGCGCAACTGGGAGTGCTACGACCAGATCGTCGAAAGCCTCACCAACCTGAATGACGACGAAACCCTGCTGGTGCAATCCGGCAAGCCGGTCGGCGTGTTCAAGACCCACAGCAACGCCCCGCGCGTACTGATCGCCAACTCCAACCTGGTGCCGCACTGGGCCAGCTGGGAACACTTCAACGAGCTGGATGCCAAGGGCCTGGCCATGTACGGCCAGATGACCGCCGGCAGCTGGATCTACATCGGCAGCCAGGGCATCGTCCAAGGCACCTATGAAACCTTCGTCGAAGCCGGTCGCCAACATTACAACAGCGATCTGACCGGGCGTTGGGTACTCACCGCCGGCCTCGGCGGCATGGGCGGCGCGCAGCCATTGGCCGCCACCCTGGCCGGCGCATGCTCGCTGAACATTGAATGCCAGCAGGTCAGCATCGATTTCCGCCTGGCCAGCCGCTACGTTGACGAGCAAGCCACTGACCTCGACGACGCCCTTGCGCGCATCGCCAAATACACCAAGGAAGGCAAGGCCATCTCCATCGCCCTGCTGGGTAACGCCGCCGAAATCCTGCCGGAACTGGTCAAGCGCGGCGTGCGTCCGGACATGGTCACCGACCAGACCAGCGCCCACGACCCGCTCAACGGCTACCTGCCCGCCGGCTGGACCTGGGACGAATACCGTGCCCGTGCCAAGACCGAGCCCGCCGCTGTAATCAAGGCCGCCAAGCAGTCGATGGCCGTACACGTCAAAGCCATGCTGGACTTCCAGAAGCAAGGCATCCCGACCTTCGACTACGGTAACAACATCCGTCAGATGGCCCAGGAAGAAGGCGTGGAAAATGCCTTCGATTTCCCGGGTTTCGTGCCGGCCTACATCCGCCCGCTGTTCTGCCGTGGCATCGGCCCGTTCCGCTGGGCCGCACTGTCCGGCGACCCGCAGGACATCTACAAGACCGACGCCAAAGTCAAAGAGCTGATTCCCGACGACGCCCACCTGCACAACTGGCTGGACATGGCGCGCGAGCGCATCAGCTTCCAGGGCCTGCCGGCGCGTATCTGCTGGGTTGGCCTGGGCCAGCGCGCCAAGCTCGGCCTGGCGTTCAACGAAATGGTGCGCAGCGGCGAGCTGTCGGCGCCGGTGGTGATCGGCCGTGACCACCTCGACTCCGGCTCGGTGTCCAGCCCGAACCGTGAAACCGAAGCCATGCAGGATGGCTCCGACGCCGTGTCCGACTGGCCGCTGCTCAACGCCTTGCTCAACACCGCGAGCGGCGCGACCTGGGTGTCGCTGCACCACGGTGGTGGTGTCGGCATGGGCTTCTCCCAGCACTCCGGCATGGTGATCGTCTGCGACGGTACCGACGAAGCGGCTGAGCGCATTGCCCGCGTGCTGCACAACGACCCGGCGACTGGGGTGATGCGTCACGCCGATGCCGGGTACCAGATCGCTATCGACTGCGCCAAGGAGCAGGGCCTCAACCTGCCAATGGTCAAGTAACGGCTGGCTCGGTTCCTGTGGGAGCTGGCTTGCCTGCGATGGCATCACCTCGGTTCTACTGACAGACCGAGTCGCCCGCATCGCAGGCAAGCCAGCTCCCACAGAAAAGCAATGTGCACACAGAACAATCCACCAGAGGTTGAACCGACATGGCTGCAAATGACACCACCCCGTTGATCGAGAAACGTTCGATCGACTACATCCCGGAAGCGGAAAGACACGGTCGTCTATTTAGCCAGTTCACCCTGTGGATGGGCGCCAACCTGCAAATCACCGCGATTGTCACCGGGGCCTTGGCCGTGGTGTTGGGCGGTGATGTGTTCTGGTCGTTGATCGGTCTGTTCATCGGCCAACTGCTGGGCGGTGGGGTGATGGCGTTGCATGCGGCGCAAGGGCCCAAGTTGGGCTTGCCGCAGATGATTTCCAGCCGGGTGCAGTTTGGGGTGTATGGCGCGGCCATTCCGATTGTGCTGGTGTGCTTGATGTACCTCGGGTTCACCGCGACGGGCACGGTGTTGTCCGGCCAGGCGCTGGGCCAGTTGTTTGGCGTCAGCGACAGCGTCGGCATCCTGATTTTTGCCAGCGTCATCGTGCTGGTCACAGTGCTCGGCTACCGGGTGATCCACTTCATCGGCCGTGTCGCCAGCGTCATCGGCGTGATTGCCTTTGTGTACCTGTTCAGCCGCCTGATGAGCCAGACCGACGTAGGCGCGCTCCTGCAAATCCGCCACTTCAGCTGGAGCAGTTTCCTGCTGGCGGTGTCGCTTGCGGCGTCCTGGCAGATCGCCTTCGGCCCGTACGTGGCGGACTACTCGCGCTACCTGCCGAGCAGCACGTCGTCGGTGAAAACCTTTCTCGCGGCGGGTGCGGGTTCGGTGATCGGCGCCCAGGTGGCGATGGTGCTCGGCGTGTTTGCCGCGGCCATGTCCAACGGGCAATTCGCCGGTCACGAAGTGGCCTACATCGTCGGCTTGAGCGGCACCGGCGCGACCGCTGCGCTGCTGTATTTCAGCATCGCGTTTGGCAAGGTGACCATCTCCACGCTGAACTCCTACGGCAGCTTCATGTGCATCGCCACCATCGTCAGCGGTTTTCGCGGGCGCATGGAAGTGACGCGCATGCAGCGCCTGGTGTTCGTGCTGGCCATTGTCGGCACGGCGACCCTGATTGCGTTGCTCGGCCAGCACTCGTTCCTCGGGGCGTTCAAGTCGTTCATCTTGTTCCTGCTGGCGTTTTTCACGCCCTGGAGCGCGATCAACCTGGTGGACTACTACTGCATCACCCGCGACCGCTATGACGTGCCCGCGCTGGCCGACCCGAACGGTCGTTACGGCCGCTGGAACCTGCTGGGTATCAGCGTGTATGTGTTCGGTGTGTTGGTGCAGTTGCCGTTCATCTCCACCAAGTTCTACACCGGCCCCTTGGTGGCCGCCCTGGGCGATGTGGATATTTCCTGGATCATCGGCCTGGTACTGCCCGCCGCCCTGTACTACGTGTGTGCGAAAAAATGGCACGGCAGCGTGCCCGCTCAACTGATCCTGCCAACAGAGCAGGGCGCTGTACCAACAACAACCGGGCTGGCGGCACAAGCCTGATGGGACGTGGACAGGGCAGGATGCCTACTGACTGCCGTAATCCATTTCAAGATTGGGAGCGTCACAACAATGAAAATGCATAAAACCCTGATGGCCACCCTGTTCTCTGCGGGCGTGCTGGCCAGTGTTGGCGCCCAGGCAGCCGGCTGGTGCGAGTCCGGCAAACCGGTGAAATTCGCCGGCCTGAACTGGGAAAGCGGCATGTTGCTTACCGACATCCTGCAAACCGTGCTGGAAAAAGGCTACGACTGCAAAACCGACAGCCTGCCGGGCAATTCCATCACCATGGAAAACGCCCTGAGCAGCAATGACATCCAGGTCTTCGCCGAAGAATGGGTCGGCCGCAGCGAAGTCTGGAACAAGGCCGAGAAGGCCGGCAAAGTCGTCGGCGTCGGCGCGCCGGTGGTCGGCGCAATCGAAGGCTGGTACGTGCCGCGCTACGTGATCGAAGGCGACGCCAAGCGCAAGCTTGAAGCCAAGGCGCCGGACCTGAAAACCATCGCCGACCTGGCCAAGTACGCCGCCGTGTTCAAGGACCAGGAAGAACCGTCCAAAGGCCGTTTCTACAACTGCCCGGCCGGCTGGACCTGTGAGCTGGACAACAGCGAAATGCTCAAGAGCTACGGCCTGGAAAGTTCCTACACCAACTTCCGCCCAGGCACCGGCCCGGCGCTGGATGCGGCGGTGTTGTCGAGCTACAAGCGTGGCGAGCCGATCCTGTTCTACTACTGGTCGCCAACGCCGCTGATGGGCCAGGTCGATCTGGTCAAGCTGGAAGAAAAAGCCGGTGTGGACAAGAGCGTGACCATCAAGGTCGGCCTGTCCAAGACCTTCCACGAGCAAGCCCCGGAACTGGTGGCCGTGCTGGAAAAGGTCAACCTGCCCATCGACCTGCTGAACCAGAACCTGGGACGCATGGCCAAGGAGCGCATTGAGTCGCCGAAGCTGGCGAAGATCTTCCTCAAGGAACATCCTGAAGTCTGGCACGCCTGGGTGAGCGAAGACGCAGCCAAGAAAATCGACGCGGCCTTGTAGGTCAAGCGTGCCCGGCTACCCTGAGGGGTCGGCCGGGCGCCTGGCCACAACCCATTGGATCGAGAGCACGATATGTTTCCTGAGAGTTTTACGTTTTCCATCGCCGACTGGGTCAACGGTTGGGTGGACTCACTGGTCACCAACTACGGCGATGTGTTCCGGCACATCTCCGACACCCTGTTGTGGGCCATCGTCAACCTGGAAGGGCTGCTGCGCGCGGCGCCCTGGTGGCTGATGCTGGCCATCGTCGGCGGCGTCGCCTGGCATGCCACCCGCAAGGTGCTGACCACGGCGGTGATCGTCGGTTTGCTGTTCCTGGTGGGCGCGGTTGGCCTGTGGGACAAGCTGATGCAAACGCTGGCGCTGATGATGGTCGCCACGGTGATCTCGGTGCTGATCGGCATCCCGCTGGGCATCCTCTCGGCGCGCAGCAATCGCCTGCGTTCGGTGCTGATGCCGTTGCTGGACATCATGCAGACCATGCCGAGCTTCGTGTACCTGATCCCGGTGCTGATGCTGTTTGGCCTGGGCAAGGTCCCGGCGATTTTCGCCACGGTGATCTACGCCGCGCCGCCGCTGATTCGCCTGACCGACCTGGGGATTCGCCAGGTGGACGGCGAAGTCATGGAAGCCATCAACGCCTTTGGCGCCAACCGCTGGCAACAGCTGTTCGGCGTGCAACTGCCGCTGGCGCTGCCGAGCATCATGGCCGGCATTAACCAGACCACCATGATGGCGCTGTCGATGGTGGTGATCGCCTCGATGATCGGTGCCCGTGGCTTGGGTGAAGACGTGTTGGTCGGCATCCAGACCCTCAACGTCGGGCGCGGCCTTGAAGCCGGCCTGGCGATCGTGATTCTCGCCGTGGTCATCGACCGCATTACCCAGGCCTATGGTCGTCCACGGCATGAGGCGAGCAAATGACTACTGTCAGCAAAATCGAAGTTAAAAACGTCTTCAAGATCTTCGGCTCGCGCTCCAAGGAAGCGCTGGCGCTGATCGGCCAGGGCAAGACCAAGGACCAGGTGCTGGCCGAGACCGGCTGCGTGGTCGGCGTGAATGACCTGTCCCTGAGCATCGGCACCGGTGAGATCTTTGTGATCATGGGCCTGTCGGGTTCCGGCAAATCCACCCTGGTACGCCACTTCAACCGCCTGATCGATCCTACCAGCGGCGCGATCCTGGTGGACGGCGAAGACATCCTGCAGCTGGACATGGAAGCCCTGCGCCAATTCCGTCGGCACAAGATCAGCATGGTGTTCCAGAGCTTCGGCCTGCTGCCCCACAAGAGCGTGCTCGACAACGTCGCCTACGGCCTCAAAGTGCGCGGCGAAAGCAAGCAGGTGTGCGCCGAACGCGCCCTGCACTGGATCGAAACCGTGGGCCTCAAGGGCTACGAGAACAAATACCCGCACCAGCTCTCCGGCGGCATGCGCCAGCGCGTTGGCCTGGCCCGGGCGTTGGCGGCGGACACCGACATCATCCTCATGGACGAAGCGTTCAGCGCCCTCGACCCGTTGATCCGCGCCGAGATGCAGGACCAGTTGCTGGAGCTGCAAAAGACCCTGCACAAGACCATCGTATTCATCACCCACGACCTGGATGAAGCGGTGCGGATTGGCAACCGCATTGCGATCCTCAAGGACGGCAAGCTGATCCAGGTCGGCACGCCGCGCGAGATCCTGCATTCGCCGGCGGATGAATATGTGGACCGGTTTGTTCAGCGGCGGGCGGCGGTGGTCTGACGGACGCTATCGCAGGCAAGCCAGCTCCCACAGGGAAATGCATTCCAAATGTGGGAGCTGGCTTGCCTGCGATGAGGCCAGTGAAGCTGCACCAGAATTAACGAAGGTATGAAGATGTCCCAGCCAACCAAAATCATCATCGCCAACACCCCCTTACGTTGGCAGGACGTAGTCGCCGTCGCCCGCCACGGCGCCGTCCTCGAACTCTCGGGCCAAGCCTGGGCGCGCATCGACAATGCCCAGGCCATCGTGCAACGCATCGTTACCAGCGGCGAACGCGCCTACGGCGTGAACACCGGCCTCGGCGCGCTGTGCAATGTCTCGCTCAAGGGCGAGCAACTCAGCCAGCTGTCACGCAACACCCTGCTGAGCCACGCCTGCGGCGTCGGCCCGGTGCTCAGCGACGAACAGACCCGCGCGATCATCTGCGCCACGATCATCAACTACAGCCACGGCAAATCCGGCCTGCACCCGCAGGTGGTGCACGCGTTGCTGGCGCTGCTCAACCACGGCATCACGCCGCAAGTGCCGTCCCAGGGCTCGGTGGGTTACCTGACCCATATGGCCCACGTCGGCGTGGCGCTGTTGGGTGTGGGCAATGTGAGCTATCGCGGCCAGATCGTCCCGGCGCAGCAAGCGTTGAGCGCCGAAGGTTTGCAGCCGGTGGTGCTCGGCGCCAAGGACGGCCTGTGCCTGGTCAACGGCACGCCGTGCATGACCGGCCTGAGCTGCCTGGCCCTGGCCGATGCGCACCATTTGCTGCAATGGGCCGATGTGATCGGCGCCATGAGTTTCGAGGCCCAGCGCGGCCAGATCGATGCGTTTGACGAAGAAATCATCGCCCTCAAGCCGCACCCGGGCATGCAGCACGTCGGTATCAACCTGCGTGCGCTGCTGGACGGCAGTGAAGTGATCGCCAGCAGCAAAGGCATTCGCACCCAGGACGCGTTGAGCATCCGCTCGATCCCGCAGATCCACGGCGCAGCCCGCGATCAGGTGGAGCACGCCACGCGCCAGATCGAGACCGAACTCAACAGCGCCACCGACAACCCGCTGCTGCTCGGCACGCCGGACAGCTACCGCGTGGTGTCCCAGGCCAACCCGCATGGCCAGTCGGTGGCCCTGGCGGCAGACCTGCTCGCCATCGCCATGGCCGAGATCGGCTCGGTGGCCGAGCGCCGCCTGGACCGCCTGATCAACCCCCACGTCAGCGGTCTGCCGGCGTTCCTGGTGAGCAACCCCGGGGTCAACTCCGGGATGATGATCGTGCAGTACGTCGCCGCGTCCCTGTGTGGACAAAATCGCCAACTGGCGCAACCGGCCGTGCTCGACAACTTCGTCACCTCCGGCTTGCAGGAAGACCACCTGAGCATGGGCACCAACGCCGCGCTCAAGCTGCACCAGGTGCTGGCCAACGTCACGCAGATCCTCGCCATCGAGTATTTGCTGGCGGCCCAGGCGTTCGAATTCCTGAAGGACCAGCGTTTCGGCGCCGGCACCGACCGCGCCTGGCGCTTGCTGCGCGAAGGGGTGCCGGCCTACGAACAAGACCGCTGGCTGGCGCCGGACATTGCCGCCGCTGCCCAGTTGATCAAAGACACCGCGTTACCCAATTTGCACTGATCGTCAAAAGAACAATTCAAAAGGAGTAGGAATGTGACTGCGCTAAATCTGATTCCAGGCCAACTGAGCCTTGCCCAACTGCGGGCCATCTACCAGCAGCCGGTAACACTCAGCCTGGATGACAGCGCCACGGCGCAGATCGAAGCCAGCGTGGCGTGCGTGGAGCAGATTCTCGCCGAGAATCGCACCGCCTACGGCATCAATACCGGTTTCGGCCTGCTGGCCTCGACCCGCATCGCCAGTGAAGACCTGGAAAACCTCCAGCGTTCCCTGGTGCTGTCCCACGCCGCCGGCGTCGGTGAGCCCATCAGCGATGCGCTGGTGCGGCTGGTCATGGTGCTCAAGGTCAACAGCCTCAGCCGTGGCTTCTCCGGCATCCGTCGCCAGGTGATCGACGCGTTGATCGCGCTGATCAATGCCGAGGTGTACCCGCACATTCCGCTGAAAGGCTCGGTGGGTGCTTCCGGTGACTTGGCGCCGTTGGCGCACATGTCCCTGGTGCTGCTGGGCGAAGGCAAGGCGCGCTACAAGGGCGAATGGCTGGAAGCCACCGACGCGCTGAAAGTCGCCGGCCTCACGCCGCTGACCCTCGCCGCCAAAGAAGGCCTGGCGCTGCTCAACGGCACCCAGGTCTCCACCGCCTATGCCTTGCGTGGCCTGTTTGAAGGTGAAGACCTGTTCGCCGGGGCCCTGGCGTGTGGCGCGCTCACCGTGGAAGCAGTGCTCGGTTCGCGCTCGCCATTCGACGCGCGTATTCACGCCGCGCGCGGCCAGCGGGGGCAGATCGACGCCGCCACGGCCTATCGCGACCTGCTGGGTGAAAGCAGCCAGGTGTCGCAGTCGCACCAGAACTGCGACAAGGTCCAGGACCCGTACTCCCTGCGTTGCCAGCCGCAAGTCATGGGCGCCTGCCTGACCCAGTTCCGCCAGGCCGCTGAAGTGCTGGTGGTCGAAGCCAACGCCGTGTCGGATAACCCGCTGGTATTTGCCGCCGAAGGCGACGTGATCTCCGGCGGCAACTTCCACGCCGAACCGGTGGCCATGGCCGCTGACAACATGGCCCTGGCCATCGCCGAAATCGGCTCCCTCAGCGAGCGCCGTATCTCGTTGATGATGGACAAGCACATGTCCCAGCTGCCGCCGTTTTTGGTGGGCAATGGCGGGGTCAACTCCGGTTTCATGATCGCCCAGGTGACCGCCGCCGCGCTCGCCAGCGAGAACAAGGCGCTGGCGCACCCGCATAGCGTGGACAGCCTGCCAACCTCGGCCAACCAGGAAGACCACGTGTCGATGGCCCCGGCGGCGGGCAAGCGCCTGTGGGAAATGGCCGAGAACACCCGTGGCGTGTTGGCGGTCGAATGGCTGGCGGCCTGCCAGGGCCTGGACCTGCGCGAAGGCCTGAAAACCTCGCCGAAGCTGGAAAAGGCGCGCGCCATCCTGCGCGACAAAGTGGCGTTCTATGAGAAGGACCGTTTCTTCGCCCCGGACATCAACGCCGCCAGCGAACTGCTTGCCAGCCGCTGCCTGAATGAACTGGTGCCGGCCAAGTTGCTGCCAAGCCTCTAAGGCGCAACACCGATCAATGTGGGAGCTGGCTTGCCTGCGATAGCAATCTATCAGTTGAAACATAGGTGACTGACACACCGCCATCGCAGGCAAGCCAGCTCCCACATTTGATCTTCAGTAGATTCAGAATTTTCTCAGGATAAAAATAATTAGGGACGAGAAATGCACCAGCAAGAACAAGGTTTGAAACGCGGCCTAAGCGCCCGACATATTCGCTTCATGGCACTGGGGTCGGCGATCGGCACCGGGCTTTTCTACGGCTCCGCCTCGGCCATCCAGATGGCCGGCCCGGCCGTGCTGCTGGCCTACCTGATCGGCGGCGCCGCGGTGTTCATGGTGATGCGCGCCCTTGGCGAGATGGCCGTGCACAACCCGGTGTCCGGCTCGTTCGGCCAGTACGCCAGCACCTACCTGGGGCCCATGGCCGGTTTTATCCTCGGCTGGACCTACGCGTTTGAAATGATCATTGTCTGTCTCGCCGATGTGACGGCGTTCGGCATCTACATGGGCTTCTGGTTTCCCGACGTGGCACGTTGGGTCTGGGTGCTGGGCATCGTGTTTTTGATCGGCGGCCTGAACCTGTGCAACGTCAAAGTGTTTGGCGAAATGGAGTTCTGGCTGTCGCTGCTCAAGGTCGGCGCCATCGTCGCAATGATCCTCGGCGGCTTCGGCATCATGCTGTTTGGTATCCACACCGCCGGTGAAACCCAGGCCAGCGGCCTCAGCAACCTGTGGGCCCACGGCGGCTTTATGCCCAACGGCATCGGCGGCCTGATCGCCTCGTTTGCCGTGGTGATGTTTGCCTTCGGCGGCATCGAGATCATCGGCATCACCGCCGGTGAAGCCAAGGACCCGCAACGCGTGATCCCCAAGGCGATCAACGCCGTGCCGCTGCGCATCCTGCTGTTCTACGTGCTCACCCTGTTTGTGCTGATGGCCATCTACCCGTGGCCGCAGATCGGCAGCCAGGGCAGCCCGTTCGTGCAGATCTTCAGCAACCTCGGCATCGGCTCGGCGGCGACCATCCTCAATATCGTGGTGATCTCGGCAGCCGTCTCGGCGATCAACAGTGACATCTTCGGCGCCGGCCGCATGATGTACGGCCTGGCCCAGCAAGGGCAGGCGCCCAAAGGCTTTGCGCAACTGTCCAAGCAGGGCGTGCCGTGGATGACCGTGGTGGTGATGGCCGCCGCGCTGCTGGGCGGCGTGGTGCTCAACTACCTGATCCCGGAAAATGTGTTCCTGCTGATCGCCTCGATTGCCACCTTCGCCACCGTGTGGGTGTGGCTGATGATCCTGTTTACCCAGGTCGCCATGCGCCGCTCGATGACCCGCGAGCAGGTGGCCGAACTGAAATTCCCGGTACCGTTCTGGCCCTATGCGCCAGCGGCGGCCATCGTGTTCATGCTGTTTGTGTTTGGTGTGCTGGGTTATTTCCCGGACACCCAGGCCGCCTTGCTGGTCGGCGCCGTGTGGATCGTGTTGCTGGTGCTGGCCTACCTGCTGTGGGTCAAGCCCGCTGCCGGGCAAGCGGCCAAGGTCCATTACGACCCGGCTTTGTCTCATCGTTAATTTAGGGAGGCGTTGATGAAAACGCTTTGGCAACACTGCCACGTCGCAACCATGGCGGGCGGCAAATACTCGATCATCGAGGATGCTGCCCTGGTCACCGCAGGTCAGCTCATCGAGTGGATCGGCCCCTTGGCTGAACTGCCCCAGGGCGACTATGCGCAGGTTCACGACCTGCAAGGCGCGTGGGTCACCCCCGGGCTGATCGACTGCCACACCCACACGGTGTTCGGTGGCAATCGCAGTGGCGAATTCGAGCAGCGCCTTGAGGGCGTGAGCTATGCCGAGATCGCGGCCAAGGGCGGCGGCATTGCCAGCACCGTGCGCGCCACCCGCGCGGCAAGCGAAGATGAACTGTTTGCCAGTGCCCACAAGCGCCTGCGCAGTTTGCTGCGTGACGGCGTGACCACGGTGGAGATCAAGTCCGGTTATGGCCTGGACCTGGCCAACGAACGCAAGATGCTGCGGGTCGCCCGGCGCCTGGGCGAGGCGCTGCCGGTCAGTGTGCGTGCCACGTGCCTGGCGGCCCATGCATTGCCGCCGGAGTACAAGGATCGGGCCGACGACTATATCCAGCACATTTGCAGCGAAATGCTGCCCGCCCTGGCGGCAGAAGGGCTGGTGGACGCGGTGGACGCGTTCTGCGAATACCTGGCGTTCTCCACCGAGCAGGTCGAGCGTGTGTTCAAGGTCGCCCAGCACTTGGGCCTGCCGGTGAAGCTGCACGCCGAGCAACTTTCGTCGTTGCACGGCTCCAGCCTGGCGGCGCGTTATCACGCGTTGTCGGCGGATCACCTGGAGTTCATGACCGAGGAAGACGCCATCGCCATGGCCGCCTCCGGCACCGTCGCCGTGTTGCTGCCGGGGGCGTTCTACTTCCTGCGGGAAACCCAGCTGCCGCCGATGGACGCCCTGCGCAAGCACGGGGTGAAGATCGCCATCGCCAGCGACCTCAACCCCGGCACTTCGCCGGCGTTGTCGGTGCGCCTGATGTTGAACATGGCCTGCACCCTGTTCCGCATGACCCCGGAAGAAGCCTTGGCCGGCGCCACGCAACATGCCGCCACGGCGCTGGGCATGGGCGACACCCACGGCTCCCTGGAAGTGGGCAAGGTCGCGGACTTTGTCGCCTGGCAGATTGATCGTCCCGCCGACCTGGCCTACTGGCTGGGCGGCGAACTGGATAAACGCGTCGTGCGCCACGGCGCTGATGTCACCGTTTGAGGAGTAGGGTTGTGGATAAGGTTCTGAACTTCAAACAAGGCCGGGTGCCGCTGCTAATCAGCATGCCCCACGCGGGTTTGCGCCTGACGCCGGCGGTCGCGGCCGGGTTGATCCCCGAGGCACAAAGTCTGCCGGACACCGACTGGCATATCCCCACGCTGTATGACTTTGCCGAGGCGCTGGGTGCCAGCACCTTGTCGGCCGAATATTCGCGGTTTGTGATCGACCTGAACCGGCCGTCCGACGACAAGCCGCTGTACGTCGGCGCCACCACCGGGCTGTACCCGGCCACGTTGTTCGACGGCGTGCCGTTGTTCCGTGAGGGGCTGGAGCCGACCGAGACCGAGCGCGCCAGTTACTTGCAGAAGATCTGGGGCCCGTATCATCGCACGCTGCAGGAGGAGCTGGCACGGCTCAAGGCCGAGTTCGGCTACGCCTTGCTGTTCGATGCGCACTCGATCCGCTCGGTGATCCCGCACCTGTTCGACGGCAAGCTACCGGACTTCAACCTTGGCACCTTCAATGGCGCTGCCTGTGATCCCGCGTTGGCCAGCCAACTGGAAGCCATCTGCGCCGGGCATCCGCAGTACAGCCATGTGTTGAACGGGCGCTTCAAGGGCGGGCATATCACCCGCCATTACGGCAACCCGGCGCAGGATATTCATGCGGTGCAGCTGGAGTTGTGCCAGAGCACTTATATGGAAGAGGTGGAACCGTTTCGTTATCGGGCGGATCTGGCTGAGCCGACGCGGGTGGTGTTGAAGCAGTTGTTGGAAGGGGTGTTGGCCTGGGGGCAACGGCGTTACGGCTGATATCGCTATCGCAGGCAAGCCAGCTCCCACAGTTTTCACTGTATTCACAAGTCCAAATGTGGGAGCGGGCTTGCCCGCGATGAGGGCCCCACAGTCGCCCCAGTGCAACTGCCGGTCGCCCCAGTTCGTGTCCACCCAGGCCCCACTGGCTAAGGTTGTGCAATAACAACAGCCGAGTGAGACCGCCCCCCATGCAAAAAACCTTGTTGAGCCTCATCGTCGCCGCACTGTTCAGTGCACAAGCCATGGCCGCCGAACCGGCCTCCTGCAAAAACATCCGCATGGGCGTGGTCAGTTGGACCGACGTGGTCGCCACTTCTGCCATCGCCGACGTGCTGTACAGCGGCTTGGGCTATCACAGCAAGCAAACCACGGCCGTGCAGCAGCTGATTTTTGCCGGTATTCGCGATAAACGCCTGGATATCTTCCTGGGTTACTGGAAACCGGCGATGGACAAGAACATCGCCCCGTTCCTGGCGGCCAAGCAGGTCAAGGTCCTTGATTCACCAAGCCTTGCCGAGGCCCGGGCGACGTTGGCTGTGCCGAAGTACGTGGCCGATGCCGGGTTGAACACCTTTGCCGATATCGCCCGCTTCAAGGACCAATTGGGCGCCAAGATCTACGGTATTGAGCCGGGGAGCGCCGCCAATACGGACCTGCAAAAAATGATCGATGCCAACGATTTCGGCCTGGGCAGCTTCAAGCTGGTCGCCTCCGGTGAAGCCGGGATGCTGGCCGCCGTGCAGCGTGCGGTGAGCCGCAAGGAATTTGTGGTCTTCGTCGGTTGGACCCCGCACCCGATGAATATCAATATGGACATGGTCTACCTGACCGGCAGTAACGATCTGTTCGGCCCCAATGAAGGCCGCGCTACCGTCTCTACCGTCACCGCGCCGGACTTCGCTGAGCGTTGTCCCAACGCCAACCGCCTGCTGGAAAACCTTACCTTTACCGCCCCCCAGGAAAGCCAGTTGATGGTGCCGATCATGGCACGCCAGTCGCCCCAGGCCGTGGCCAAGCAGTGGCTGCGTGACCATCCCGAGGATCTGCAGCGCTGGCTGGCCGGGGTGACGGCGTTTGATGGCCAGGATGGCGTGGCGGCTGTGCAGGCCAGCCTCAAACCCTGAGCCAAACACGGTAAATCAAACAAAGAGGGGCAATGTGGGAGCAGGCAAGCCAGCTCCCACAGTTGATCTCCATCGTCAGGGAAGTCTATGTATGTCCCAATACCCGATATCTTCGCAAATGCGCGCCTTTGTGGATAAAACCGAATCCTTCACCAGCGCCGATACCTCCCTGGCCGGCCTGCGCCAGAACTACAACCGCATGTGCCAGGCCTTCACCCCGCCACCGCCGCAAGACCTGCTAATAGAAGATTTTTCCCTGGGCGGCGTAGCCGTGCGCAGTTACCGACCCACCACAGCCACCCCCTCCGACGGTTGGCCCTGCCTTCTATATATGCACGGCGGCGGCTGGGTGGTCGGCGGGTTGGATTCCCACGACTTCATCTGCGCAGAACTGGCCAATGAGTTACAGGTGCTGGTGATCGCCATCGACTACCGCTTGGCCCCCGAGCACCCGTTCCCGGCCGCGTACGACGATTGCCGCGCGGTGTGGCAGGCGATCCAGATGGGGCAGGGGCCGCACGTCGTCAACCAGCGACGGCTGGTGGTGGCGGGCGACAGTGCGGGCGGCAACCTGGCGGCGGCGTTATGCCTGGGGTTACGCGACGCCGGGCAGGCGTTGCCGCTGGCCCAGGTGCTGATTTATCCGGGGCTGGGCGGCCCGGCGGATTTACCGTCCCGTCGTGATTGCCGGGATGCGCCGCTGCTCAGCACTGCCGACAGTGACTACTATCGAGCGCTTTACCTGGGCGACGACGCTCAACTGTCGCCCTACGGCATGCCGCTGCTGGCCACCGATTTCAGCGGCCTGCCCAGGGCTTTTATCGCCGTGGCCCAGTTCGACCCGCTGCGCGACGATGGCAGGCTCTACGCCGAACGCCTGCACGCGGCGGCCGTGGAGACGCTGTTGTATCCCGGCAAGGGCCTGATCCATGGCTGCCTGCGGGCGCGGCGGCAGGTGGCGGAGGTGGATCAACTCTACGACTGCTTGCTGGGTTACCTGAGGAGCGAAGGGCTGACACAGGTCTAAGCGCTCAAGGACATGCTCATTGCACAATTCGGGTTTATAGTGCCAGACGGCACAATAATAGACGTCCCCTCAGGGATGAACCCGACCCCTTACGGAGCGCGCAATGCAGACTTGGTTTCCACAGATCAAACCCTACGCCCGGCACGATCTGGCCGTCGATGACACGCACACCCTGTACGTCGACGAAAGTGGCTCCCCCGAAGGCTTGCCTGTCGTCTTCATCCACGGTGGCCCTGGCGCCGGTTGCGATGCCAACAGCCGCTGCTATTTCGATCCGAACCTGTACCACATTGTCACCTTCGACCAGCGTGGCTGCGGGCGCTCCACCCCGCGTGCGAGCCTGGAAAACAACACCACCTGGGACCTGGTCGCTGACCTTGAGCGCATCCGCGAACACCTGGGCATCGACAAATGGGTGCTGTTCGGCGGCTCCTGGGGCTCGACCCTGGCCCTGGCCTATGCGCAAACCCATCCCGAGCGTGTGCTTGGCCTGATCGTGCGCGGCATTTTCCTCGCCCGCCCGCAAGACATCGAATGGTTCTACCAGGCCGGTGCCAGCCGCCTGTTCCCGGACTACTGGCAGGACTACCTCGCGCCGATCCCGGTGGAGGAGCGCCACGACATGATCGCGGCCTACCACAAGCGCCTCACCGGCAACGACCAGATCGCCCAGATGCACGCGGCCAAGGCCTGGTCCGGTTGGGAAGGGCGCATGCTCGGCCTGTGCCCGAGTCCGCAGCATGTGGAGCGTTTTTCCGAGCCGCAGCGCGCGTTGTCGATTGCGCGGATCGAATGCCATTACTTCACCAACAACTCCTTCCTGGAGCCCAACCAGCTGATTCGCGACATGCACAAGATCGCCCATCTGCCTGGCGTAATCATCCATGGCCGCTACGATATGATCTGCCCGTTGGATAACGCCTGGGAGCTGCATCAGGCGTGGCCCAACAGTGAATTGCAGGTGATTCGCGAGGCCGGGCATGCGGCATCCGAGCCGGGCATTACCGATGCGTTGGTGCGTGCGACCGGCGAGATGGCCCGGCGCCTGCTCGACTTGCCGCCCGAAGAAGCATGAAGGGCCTGTTGCAGCGGGTGCGTGGGGCCCGGGTCGAGGTCGCGGGGGAAATTGTCGGGGCCATCGACCAGGGTTTGCTGGTGCTGGTGGCGGTCGAACCGGGCGACACGCCCGAGAGCGCCGACAAACTGTTGCACAAGCTGCTTAACTATCGGGTGTTCAGCGACGATGAGGGCAAGATGAACCTGTCGCTGAAGGACATCGACGGCGGTTTGCTGCTGGTATCGCAGTTCACCCTGGCGGCGGACACCAAGAGCGGGTTGCGGCCGAGCTTCTCCACGGCGGCCCCTCCGGCCTTGGGCGCGGCGCTTTTCGATCATTTGCTGGTACAAGCGCAACAATTGCATGGCAAGGTGGGGTCGGGGCGTTTTGGCGCCGATATGCAGGTGCATTTGGTCAATGATGGCCCTGTGACCTTCCTGCTCCAGACATGAATGTATTAAAAACGACTTTTAATGCCTAAAAACGCAGTATTTCACTACAAATACTTCGTTGCCCCTGATGCGTTGTCTCGCGGGCTACTAGATAATCGCGCGCTACGGGGATCAGCGTTGTTTGGTCCATTTTTGACTTAGGTAGAGACTTGTCCGATCGCCAATGGGGAATCATTTTGCCCCAGGGGAGTCGGAACAATGCTCGCCAACCTGGCATATAGATAGCTGGCCGTTGGTTTTTTGATCTGTTTTCGGCGAGGGTTGCTCGTGATTGTTAGTCCCTGTAATGCACCAAAATTGTCTGCCAAACGGTTACGAAACGCACTGGTGACGGGCTCTGCCCTGTTTTGCCTGTTCGGCGCGGGTCAACTGTGGGCATTCAGTCTGGATGATGTGTCGGCCAAGGCTAAAGAGCTGGCCGGGCAGAAATACGAAGCGCCGCGCAGCAATCTGCCGAACGAATTCCGCGAAATGAAATTCGCCGATTACCAGAAGATTCGTTTCCGCAACGAAAAAGCGGAGTGGGCCGATCAGAACACCCCATTCAAGCTGTCCTTCTATCACCAGGGTATGCACTTCGATACGCCGGTGAAAATCAACGAAGTCACGGCCGACAGCGTCAACGAAATCAAATATGACGCCTCGCGTTTCGATTTCGGCGACATGAAGCTTGATCCGAAAGCCACCGAACAACTGGGTTATGCCGGCTTCCGTGTGCTGTACCCGATCAACAAGGCCGACAAGCAAGACGAAATCATGACCATGCTCGGCGCCAGCTACTTCCGCGTCGTCGGCAAGGGCCAAGCCTATGGCTTGTCCGCCCGTGGCATGGCGATCGACACCGCGTTGCCGTCCGGCGAAGAATTCCCGCGTTTCACCGAGTTCTGGATCGAGCGTCCGAAGCCGGGTGAAAAACAGCTGGTGATCTTTGCCCTGCTGGATTCCCCGCGTGCCACCGGTGCATATCGCCTGACCCTGCGTCCGGGCACCGACACCATTGTCGACGTGAAATCCCAGATGTACCTGCGCGACAAGGTCAGCAAGCTGGGCGTTGCCCCACTGACGAGCATGTTCCTGTTCGGCGCGAACCAGCCGTCCAAGGTGCTCAACTACCGCCGTGAGCTGCACGATTCCAGCGGCCTGTCGATCCATGCCGGCAACGGCGAGTGGATCTGGCGCCCACTGAACAACCCTAAACACCTGTCGGTCAGCAACTTCACCGTCGAAAACCCGAAAGGTTTCGGCCTGCTGCAACGTGGCCGCGATTTCAGCCACTACGAAGACCTCGACGACAACTACGACAAGCGCCCAAGCGCCTGGATCGAGCCTGAAGGCGACTGGGGCAAGGGCTCCGTCGACCTGGTAGAGATCCCGACCGCCGACGAAACCAACGACAACATCGTTGCCTTCTGGAGCCCGGCCGAGCTGCCCAAACCGGGCGAGCCGCTGGACGTCGCCTACCGCCTGCACTGGACCATGGACGAAAAATCCCTGCACCCGGCCGACAGCGCCTGGGTCAAGCAGACCCTGCGTTCCACCGGTGACGTGAAGCAGTCCAACCTGATCCGTCAGCCGGACGGCAGCGTGGCCTACCTGGTGGACTTCGAGGGCCCGTCCCTCAAGGCACTGCCGGCGGACGCCCCGGTGCGCAGCCAGGTGAGTGTTGGCGACAACGCTGAAGTGGTCGAAAACAGCGTGCGCTACAACGAGCACACCAAAGGCTGGCGCCTGACCCTGCGCATGAAGATCAAGGACGCAGGCAAGCCGACCGAAATGCGTGCGGCCCTGGTGCAGGACATCGTCAAGCCTGAGCCTGAGAAGGATTCGAGCCACGTGCTCAAGGCCGACAAAGTCCTGGCCAAGCAACACGAGAAGCAGGCCAAGAAAGACGCGAAAGACGCAAAAGACGCAAAAGACGCGAAAGACAAGCAGCCAGAAGCTGCCCCAGCCACACCGGAGCCGATCAAGACCGAACAAGTCCTGACCGAGACCTGGAGCTATCAGTTGCCTGCCGATGAGTAATTCCCAAGCCACGCCAGAGACTCTGCAAGAGTACCTGGCGCACCTGCCGATGACGGCCGAGCAGCGCGCCGAGCTGGCGGGCTGCACGTCTTTCAGCGAGTTGCACGAACGCTTGTCGTCGTCCACCTTCGACGCCCCGACCGACGCCGCCCAAGCGTCGGTGGGCTCGCGGCTGCTGCTCAACAGTGCCGAAGAGCTGCAAGACGCCGAAATGCTCGTGCTCGACGCCGAAGGCCGCGTGTGCCTGAAAGCCACGCCGCCGATCCGTCGGACCAAAGTGGTGCCCGAGCCTTGGCGCACCAATATCCTGGTGCGCGGTTGGCGCCGGATGACTGGTCGCACCAACCCGCCGAAGCCGCCGAAAGACGAACGTGTATTGCCGGCTGCGCGCTGGCGTACCGTGGGTTCGATCCGTCGCTACATCCTGCTGGTGCTGATGCTCGGCCAGACCATCGTTGCCGGCTGGTACATGAAAGGCATCATGCCGTACCAGGGCTGGTCGCTCGTCGACTTCGACGAAATCCGCAACCAGACCCTGCTGCAAACCGCAACGCAGGTGCTGCCTTACGCCCTGCAAACCAGCATCCTGATCATGTTCGGGATCTTGTTCTGCTGGGTGTCGGCGGGTTTCTGGACCGCGCTGATGGGCTTCCTGGAACTGCTGACCGGTCACGATAAATACCGCATTTCCGGTAAAAGTGCCGGTGACGAGCCGATTCCGAAGGACGCCCGCACCGCGCTGGTGATGCCGATCTGCAACGAAGACGTGCCCCGCGTATTCGCCGGTCTGCGCGCCACCTTCGAATCGGTGGCCGCCACGGGCGACCTGGACCGCTTCGACTTCTTCGTGCTCAGCGACAGTAACGACGCCGACATCTGCATCGCCGAACAGCAAGCCTGGCTCGACGTGTGCCGTGAAGCCGGTGGTTTCGGCAAGATCTTCTATCGCCGCCGTCGCCGTCGCGTCAAACGCAAGAGCGGCAACCTCGACGACTTCTGCCGTCGCTGGGGCGGTGACTACAAGTACATGGTCGTGCTCGACGCCGACAGCGTGATGAGCGGCGAGTGCCTGACCAGCCTGGTGCGCCTGATGGAAGCCACGCCGGATGCCGGGATTATCCAGACCGCGCCGCGTGCGTCGGGCATGGACACCCTGTATGCGCGCATGCAGCAGTTCGCCACCCGTGTGTACGGCCCGCTGTTCACCGCCGGCCTGCACTTCTGGCAGCTGGGTGAATCCCACTACTGGGGTCACAACGCGATCATCCGCATGAAACCGTTCATCGAGCACTGCGCCCTGGCACCGTTGCCGGGCAAAGGCGCGTTCGCCGGTTCGATTCTGTCCCACGACTTCGTTGAAGCTGCGCTGATGCGCCGTGCCGGCTGGGGCGTGTGGATTGCCTACGATCTGCCGGGCAGCTACGAAGAACTGCCGCCGAACCTGCTGGACGAACTCAAGCGTGACCGTCGCTGGTGCCACGGCAACCTGATGAACTTCCGCCTGTTCCTGGTCAAGGGCATGCACCCGGTGCACCGTGCGGTGTTTCTCACCGGCGTGATGTCCTACCTGTCGGCGCCGCTGTGGTTCCTGTTCCTGGTGCTGTCTACCGCGTTGCTGGCGGTGAACACCCTGATGGAACCGCAGTACTTCATGGCCCCGCGCCAGTTGTACCCACTGTGGCCGCAATGGCATCCCGACAAGGCGGTGGCGCTGTTCTCCACCACCATCGTGCTGCTGTTCCTGCCAAAACTGCTGAGCATCATCCTGATCTGGGCCAAGGGCGCGAAAGAGTTCGGTGGCAAGTTCAAGGTGACCCTGTCGATGCTGCTGGAGATGCTGTTCTCCATGCTGCTGGCGCCGGTGCGAATGATCTTCCACACCCGTTTCGTCCTGGCCGCGTTCCTCGGCTGGGCCGCAACCTGGAACTCGCCGCAGCGTGACGACGACTCCACGCCGTGGAGCGAGGCGGTCAAGCGCCACGGTCCGCAAACCGTGCTGGGCTTCCTGTGGGCACTGTTGGTGGTGTGGCTGAACCCGAGCTTCCTGTGGTGGCTGGTGCCGATTGTCGGTTCGCTGATGCTGTCGATTCCGGTCTCGGTGATTTCCAGCCGGGTCAAGCTGGGCCTCAAGTCCCGCGACGAGAGCCTGTTCCTGATTCCCGAGGAATACAATCCGCCGCAGGCGCTGCTGTCCACCGAGAAGTACACCCACGAAAACCGTTGGCATGCACTCAACGACGGCTTTGTCCGCGCCGTGGTCGACCCGCAGCAGAATGCCCTGGCCTGTGCCCTGGCGACGTCGCGTCACCGCGAAGCGGAGCCGATCGAGTACCTGCGCGCCGAGCGTGTGCGCCATGCGTTGAAAGTCGGCCCTGCCGGCCTCAACAACGGCGAACGCGTGGCCTTGCTCAGTGACCCGGTCGCCCTGGCCCGCCTGCACGAGCAGGTCTGGAGCGAAGGGCATGCCGAGTGGCTGGGGGCGTGGCGTGAGTCGATCAAGGCTGATCCGCACGCGCCGTTGCTGCCGCTGCAACCGCAAGTCTCCCAGGCCCAACCGGCCTGATTCAGACGCCCCCGGGGGTTCACTCCGGGGGTGTTTCAAACGCTGGTCCTACAGCGTTTTGCGCTTCTTCCTGTTAGCGCTAACTCCTTGTTATTTCGAAACAAAAGACCCTTCGCCGAGGCGTATTGCCGTGCCTGCGGCTGGGGTAGCATCGCCCCGCAAATTTGACTCGACACGGGGATATTCATGTTCAAAAGGTATGGTTCGGCATTGCTGATAGGCGCTGTCGCATTGATGTTCGGTGGCCCGCTGCAGGCTGGCGCCCTGGATGACGCCGTGCGGCGCGGCGTGCTCAAGGTGGGCACCACGCCCACCTATGTGCCCTTTGAAATGACCGACCGGCAGGGGCGCATTGTCGGCTTTGAAATCGACTTGCTCCAGGCCATGAGCCGTGCCCTCGACGTCGAGTTGGAGTTGGTTGCGGTGCCCTATACCGAGCTGCTGCCGGGGCTCATGGCGAAGCGCTTCGATCTGATCGGCAGCGGCATGACCGTCACCCAGCAACGCAATCTCAGGTTGAATTTCAGTGATGCCTTCATGGTGGTGGGCCAGACCGTGCTGCTGCACCCCAGCCTGGCGGGCAAGGTCACCAGCATCGAAGACCTGGATGAAGCGGGCTACCGGATCGCGGCCACTGCCGGCACCACGGGGGAAATGGCGGCGCAACGGTTCCTGGGGGCGGCCCGGCTCAGCAGTTTCACCACGCCGGAAGAAGGCGTGCGGCACGTGGTGGAAGGCAAGGCCGATGCGTTCGTCCACGACGCACCGTACAACCTGATCGCTATCAGCCGAGCGGAAAACGCCAGCCTGTTTGCCCTCGAACAACCCTTTACCTACGAGCCCCTGGCGTTCGGCCTGAAAAAGGGCGATTACGACAGCCTCAACTGGATCAATCACTTCCTCAACCAGGTGGCCCAGGACGGCACCTATGATCGGCTGCACGACAAGTGGTTCAAGGACACGGCCTGGATGGCGGATATTGAGTGAAAGTCATAACTGCTTACATATCAGTCGATTGCCACGCACGGGCGCTGACGCGTCTACGCCTGTGGTTCCCCCGGCTTTTGTGGGGTTTTTCTGACATACGCCGACAACAAATACCCGTGAAACCTTTGTGACGGGCAGCGAGTGGGTTAGGATCGCATCCCGTTATGGTGCAGCCCTTTTGCGCGCCGACCTTATAAGAATCGTTCAGGGGACTTGATGATGAAAAAGTATCTTTCGATGCTGCTGCTCGGCGTCACCGCGCTGGTCGCGGCCAATGCGGCCCAGGCCGGTGCGATCGACGATGCGGTCAAGCGCGGCACGCTGAAAGTCGGCATGGACCCGACCTACATGCCGTTCGAAATGACCGACAAACGCGGTGAAATCATCGGCTTCGAAGTGGACATCCTCAAGGCCATGGCCAAGTCCATGGGCGTCAAGCTGGAGCTGGTGTCCACCGGTTACGACGGCATCATCCCGGCTTTCCTGACCGGCAAGTTCGACATGATCGGCAGCGGCATGACCCTGACCCAGGAACGCAACCTGCGCCTGAACTTCAGCGAACCCTTCATCGTAGTCGGCCAAACCCTGCTGATCCGCAAGGACCTGGAAGGCACTATCAAGTCCTACAAAGACCTGAACGACGAGAAATACCGCCTGACCTCCAAGCTGGGCACCACCGGTGAGATGGTCGCCAAGAAGCTGATCTCCAAAGCCAAGTACCACGGCTATGACAATGAGCAAGAAGGTGTGCTGGACGTGGTCAACGGCAAGGCCGATGCCTTTGTGTATGACGCGCCGTACAACGTGGTTGCCGAGAAGAAAGTCGGTAACGGCAAGCTGGTGTTCCTCGAAGAACCGTTCACCTTCGAACCCCTGGCGTTTGGCCTGAAAAAAGGCGATTACGACAGCATCAACTTCATCAACAACTTCCTGCACCAGATCCGTAACGACGGCACCTACGATCGCATCCATGACAAGTGGTTCAAGAGCTCCGAGTGGCTCAAGGACATGGAATAAGGCTCTAGACCGAGTTGCCTGTATCGCAGGCAAGCCAGCTCCCACATTTGACCGTGTTCACACATCCAAAGGTGGGAGCGGGCTTGCCCGCGATGGCGGCCTCACAGGCAACACACATCGCGGAAAGTTAAATGAAACAGAAAAAAGCCCAATGGCCCTGGCACCTGCTGACCGTGGTCGTGCTGGTTGGCCTGGCCGGCGCCTTGTACTACGCCACCTCGCTGATGTCCTACGAGTGGCGCTGGAATCGCGTACCGCAGTACTTCGCCTACCAGGCTGAAACGTCCCAGCGCGCGGCGGATATTTCCACCGTGGTCGAGCTGGTGCGCAAAGGTGACGTCGCCGAAGTGACCCTGCGCAACGACGCGGGCGCCGAGCAAAAGCTGACCGTCGCCGACAACAGCCTGCAAGTGGCGCGTGGCGATGACGTGGCCGAAGGCGACGTGATCGGCGTGACCCGGCATTGGGCGCTGGGCCCGTTGATGTGGGGCTTGTGGACCACGCTGTGGCTGTCGGTGGTGTCCGGCATCCTCGGGCTGGCGATCGGCTTGGCGACCGGCCTGTGCCGGCTGTCGAATAACCCGACCTTACGCGATCTGTCGACGATCTACGTCGAACTGGTACGCGGAACGCCGCTGTTGGTGCAGATCTTCATCTTCTATTTCTTTATCGGCACGGTGCTCAACCTGTCCCGGGAATTCGCCGGGATCGCCGCGCTGTCGCTGTTCACCGGTGCCTATGTGGCAGAGATCGTGCGCGCGGGCGTGCAGTCGATCACCCGTGGCCAGAACGAAGCCGCCCGCTCCCTGGGCCTGAGCGCCAGCCAGTCGATGCGCCACGTGGTGTTGCCGCAGGCGTTCAAGCGCGTGCTGCCGCCGCTGGCCGGGCAATTCATCAGCCTGGTGAAAGACACCTCGCTGGTCTCGGTGATCGCCATCACCGAACTGCTCAAAAGCGGCCGCGAAGTGATCACCACCTCGTTCTCGCCGTTTGAAATCCTGTTCTGCGTCGCAGGCTTGTACCTGTTGATCAACCTGCCGCTGTCGAAAATGGCCAGCCGGCTTGAGCGGAGGCTCGCGCAAAGTGATTGAAGTCCGCGATCTGGTAAAAGTCTTCGACACCCGTGGCCATGTGGTGCGCGCGGTGGACCACGTCACCACCCAGGTGGCCAAGGGTGAAGTGCTGGTGGTGATCGGCCCGTCGGGTTCCGGCAAGTCCACCTTCCTGCGCTGCCTCAATGGCCTGGAAGAATTCGACTCGGGCTCGGTGAGCATCGACGGCCTGCAACTGGCTGACCCGAAGACCGACGTGAACGCCTATCGCCGCGAAGTCGGCATGGTGTTCCAGCACTTCAACCTGTTCCCCCACATGACCGTGCTGGAAAATCTCTGCCTGGCGCAAAAGGTCGTGCGCAAGCGCGGCAAAAAGGAGCGTGAGGCCAAGGCCCTGGCGTTGCTGGAAAAGGTCGGCATTGCGCAGAAGGCCAATGAGTTTCCCTCGCGCCTCTCCGGCGGTCAGCAGCAACGGGTCGCCATTGCCCGCGCGCTGGCCATGGAGCCCAAGGTCATGTTGTTCGATGAACCCACCTCGGCGCTCGACCCGGAAATGGTCGGCGAAGTGCTGGACGTGATGAAGACCCTGGCCCTGGAAGGCATGACCATGGTCTGCGTCACCCACGAAATGGGCTTTGCCCGTGAAGTGGCCGATCGGGTGTTGTTCTTTGATCATGGCAAGTTGCTGGAAGACGCGGCCCCGGCCGAGTTCTTCGACGCGCCCAAAGACCCGCGTGCCCAGGCTTTCCTGCGTCAGGTCCTATAACCTGAACCTGCCTACCAGGGCTTGCAGGTCCCGGCTCAACCGCGTCAGTTGAGCACTCGCCGCCGCCGTTTCCTCACTGGCGGCGGCGGTTTGTTCGGACGCATCGCGCACCTTCAACACACTGCGATTGATTTCCTCGGCCACCGCGCTTTGTTCTTCGGCGGCAGCGGCGATCTGCGGGTTCATTTCCTGGATGATCGACACCGTGTCGGCAATCGCCGCCAGCGCGTCGCCGGCATTGCGGGTCAGGCCGACACTGTTGTCGGTCAAGGTGCGGCTGCTGTGCATGATATCGGCCACTTGCTGGGTGCCGGCATGAAGGCTGCGGATCAACTCTTCGATTTCTTCGGCCGAGGCTTGGGTGCGTAGGGCCAGGCTGCGTACTTCATCGGCGACCACGGCGAACCCTTCGCCTGCGCTGCCGGCCCGTGCGGCTTCGATGGCGGCGTTCAGGGCCAGCAAATTGGTTTGCTGGGGACACCGACTTGATCACTTCCAGCACGCTGCCGATCTTCTGGCTTTCCTGTTGCAAGGCCAGCATCGCCTGGCTGGCGCGAGACATTTCATCGGCAAGATGACCGATGTGCTCAACCGCCTGGGTCACCACCTGATCACCGATACTGGTTTGTCGATCCGCCTCATGGGCCGCCACTGACGCTTGCTCGGCGTGTCGGGCGACCTCCTGGGCGGTGGCCAGCATTTCATTCATGGCCGTTGCCACCTGGTCGGTTTCTTCTTTCTGGTGATGGATGCCGTCGCGGGTCTGTTGGGTGACGGCCGCCAACTGCGCGGCCGCGCTGCCAATCTGCTGGGCGCTGTCACCAATGCCACTGATCAGCGTGCGCAGGTTGCCCGTCATGTCCCCCATGCTGCGTTGCAACTGGCCGAGTTCATCACGGCGCTCCACCGGCACGTCGTGGCTCAAGTCCCCCTTGGCGATACGGCTGGCGACCGTCAGCACCTGGCGTAGCGGCACCACGATCTGCCGGGCGATCCACCAGGCGGCGAGGGCGCCGAGCAGCAAGGCCGCGGCGGTCACAGCGACCAGCAGGGTGCGGGTGTGCCGCGCCTCTTTGTCGCGCTTGACGGTCTGGGCCTGGCTCAGTTGGTGACTGTGCTCCAGCAACTGGTCGAGTTGCTGCTCGAAGCGGTTCTGCACGGTTTCGGTGGTGACCTGCGCCTCCTTGAGCCGTTGCAGTTGCTCGCGATAGTCGGCCAGGTCGGTCTTGAGCAGCGTTGCGTCAACGGGCAGGCGAGTGACGGCGGCCTGAGCGACGTCCAGGGCGTCCAGGGTGGCGCCGACGGCCTCGGCATAGGCTTGCAGCGACACGGCGGCCCAGGCGGGGCGTACGGCGCTGTCTTCGGCCTGGGCAATGGCCTGGCGCAGCTGTTCGATGCTGTCGAGCGCTTGCTGGTCTTGCTGATCCGGCAGTTCGCTGGCCACTTGAGCAAGGGTGTCGCTGGCTTGCAACGCGGTTTTGCTGAGGGGCGAGCGGGTGTTATCGCGTTGCTCGATCAGCGGGGGCAGCTCCACCAGCGCAGCCTTGAAGGCGGCAACCAGGCGCGTGGCCTCCTGGAGTCGCTGTTGGTCGGCAGGATCACGCATGCGGCCGGCAAAGAACGCCAGGTGCCGTTCGATTTTTTCAATGTGGGTTGCCATCTTGCCCAGGCTGGCCGTGTCGGTGAGGGTGCGGTACACGATGCGGTCGGCCCGCATGGCCTGGGCATCAGCGGCCAATTGCCCGAGGGCGCTCAGGTTGCCTGACCGGTAAAGCACAGCATTCAGCGCCTGCCAGCCGGTCACGGCGATGGCCAGGCTGAGCACCAGGACCTGCCCAAAACCCAGGGCAAGCTTGAGGCGGACGCTGGCGTTGACCAGCAAGCGGGTCAGCCGAGGAAACATGGTGCACCTCCAGATCCGAAAAAGCGTTTCGCAGTAACGGAAACGCTAAATCGATTTGGGCGGCTACCGGGCTGATAACGGCGTAGGAAATTTCACAAACTGTTAGATGCGGAAGCGTCCTACCAACGTTTGCAGGTAAATCCCCAGGCGCGCCAGTTCTGCGCTGGACGCGGCAGTTTCCTCACTGGCCGAAGAGGTTTGCTCCGACACGTCACGCACATTCAGCACGCTGCGGTTGATCTCTTCGGCCACGGCGCTCTGTTGCTCGGCGGCGGTGGCGATCTGCGAGTTCATCGCCTGGATCGTCGAGACCGTGCGCGTGATGTTGCCCAGGGCGGCGCCGGCGCGGCGGGTCAGTTCGACACTGCTGTCGGTGAGGCCGCGGCTGTTGTCCATGATGGTTGCCACTTGCTGGGTGCCACTTTGCAGGCCGACGATCAGTTCTTCGATCTCTTCGGTGGACTTCTGCGTGCGCTGGGCCAGGCTGCGCACTTCATCGGCCACCACCGCGAAGCCACGCCCGGCTTCACCGGCGCGGGCGGCTTCAATTGCGGCGTTGAGGGCCAGCAGGTTGGTTTGCTGGGCCACGGATTTGATCACATCGAGCACGCTGCCGATCTTGTCGCTTTCGCGTTTCAGATCGCCCATGGCCAGGGTGGAGTTGCCGACTTCGGTGGCCAGGCGTTCGATCTGGGCGATGGCTTCGCCGACCACTTTGTCACCTTCGCGGGCTTGCTGGTCAGCGGCGACGGCGGCTTCGGAAGCCTCCTCGGCGTTGCGTGCCACTTCCTGCACGGTGGCGGCCATTTCGTTCATGGCGGTCGCGACCTGGTCGGTTTCGACTTTCTGGCTGTTGACCCCGGCGCTGGTCTGTTCGGTCACCGCCGACAGTTGCTCGGCGGCGCTGGCGATCTGGGTCACGCCGTCGCTGATGCCGCCGATCAACTCACGCAGGCCCACGGTCATGCTTTGCATAGCGCGTTGCAGTTGGCCCAGTTCGTCCTGGCGCGCGGAGTCGAGGTTGTGGCTCAAGTCGCCGGAGGCCACGCGCTCGGCGACCTTGAGAGTCTGGTTCAGCGGGATGATGATCTGGCGGGTGATGGCCCAGGCGGCAATCAGGCCGAAGACCAGCGCGAGCACGGTGGCCAGCGCCAACAATTGCTTGGCTTGTGCGGCCTCGTTGTCACGCACCACGGTCTGCGACGCGGTGAGTTTTTTGCTGCGGTCGAGCAGGATGTCGCCTTGCTCGGCCATGGTTTTCATCGCCGCGGCGGTGGCGACCTGGGAGTCGCGGTACTGGCTGACCGCCGCGCGGTAGGCTTGCAGCGAAACGCTGGCCTGTTGCAGGTTGGTCGAATATTGATCAGGGATTTGCCCGTTCAGGCCGGTGATTTTCTTCAGGGCATTGTCGATGGCGTCCAGCGCAGGCTGCTCGGCTTCGACCTTGCCGCTGTAGGTGTAGCCGCGCACCTGGAAGCGCGCCTGTTGGATCAGCTTGCTCAGGTCCACCACGCTGTTGAACTGGCTGACGCTGTCGCCTTGCAGCAGGGCTTTCTCGATCTCGCCGACCTTGACCACCGCGTTGTCGGCGGTGTCGCCCAGCTTGCTGCGCGCGTTTTCGCGGTTGGCGCCGGCCTGGACCATGGCCTCGAAGGCGCGGCGGTATTGGTCGACGGCGACCAGTTGGTCGTCCACCAGGCGGTTGTCGGCGGGCTGATCGATCAGGGTGTCGGCGGTTTTCAGGCTGCTTTCCAATTGCACCAGCAGCGTGTTGACCGTTGTCGGGCCTTGTTCGCCACGGCGCATTTCGTAGTCCAGGCGCGCCAGTCGCAGGTCTTTGGTCAGCTCATTGACGCTGGAGATAAAGCCCAGCTTGTCACCCCGGCTGATCACGCCGCTGAGGCCGCTCCAGCCGGTGAAGGTGATCATGAGCGTGAGCAGTAACACCAGGCCAAAACCTACACCCAGCTTGGATTTGACGCTGACATTCCCCAGCTTTTCGGCTAACCAACGATACATGCTGCGAACTCCCCTGGAACAAGGCTTGGACTTATTCAGAGAGTATCGGCATTGGCGCGGGATTCTGTAGCGACGCAGGTCAAATGGGGGGGTGATGTACTCAGTTTCCCAACTTGGCACAGATCAAAATGTGGGAGCTGGCTTGCCTGCGATAGCGGTGTGTCAGCAGTCAATGTGCAAGCTGACCCACCGCTATCGCAGGCAAGCCAGCTCCCACACAAGCCAGTTCCCACATGGAGACTGCGGTGTTGTTTGGGGTTGGGTTAGAAGAGGCGGGCGAGCAGGGCAGTCACGGCGGTTTCAACCCGCAGAATGCGCGCGCCCAGCTGCACCGGTTGCAGGCCGGCCTTGGCCAGCAGGTCCACTTCGTAGGGAATCCAGCCACCTTCCGGGCCGATGGCCAGGGTCACCGGCTCACCCAGCCCGCGTGGGCAGGCTGGGTAATCGCCGGGATGGCCGATCAAACCCAGCGTCCCTGCGGCCATGGCCGGCAGGCGGTCTTCGACGAACGGCTTGAAGCGCTTCTCGATGATGATCTCGGGCAGCACCGTGTCGCGCGCCTGTTCCAGGCCGAGGATCAGTTGCTCGCGAATCGCCTCGGGCTCCAGGAACGGTGTCTGCCAGAAGCTTTTTTCCACGCGATAACTGTTGAGCAGCACGACCTTGGGCACGCCCATGGCCGCCACGGTTTGCAGGACCCGGCGCAGCATTTTCGGGCGGGGCAGGGCCAGCAGCAAAGTCAGCGGCAGTTTCGCCGGCGGTGGTTGGTCGAAGCTGACTTGCAACTCCGCCTCACTGGCTTCCAGGCGCAGCAGCTGGGCATTGCCCATCAGCCCGCCGATACGGCCGACGCGCAGGCTGTCGCCGACGGCGGCGCGGTGGACTTCCTGCATGTGCACCAAGCGCCGGTCACGCAGCACCACGCGGTCGGCCGCGATGAAGTCGGCCTCCTCAAGCAGCAGCAGGTTCACGGCTGGGTCGCTGGCGGCTGGTCGTCGTCGGCGGGCTGATCATCCGGGTGGTCGCCACGCTTGGTGATCAGGCTGCTGAACAGGATGCCGATCTCGAACAGCATCCACATCGGCACGGCGAGCAGGGTCTGGGAGAAGATGTCCGGCGGCGTGAGGATCATGCCGACCACAAAGCAGCCGATGATCACGTACGGGCGGATCTTCTTCAGGTACGCCACGTTGACCACGCCGATCCACACCAGCAGCACCACGGCCACGGGGATTTCGAAGGCCACGCCAAAGGCGAAGAACAGCGTCATCACGAAGTCGAGGTAGCTGGTGATGTCGGTCATCATTTCCACGCCGGCCGGGGTGGCGGCGGCGAAGAACTTGAAGATCAGCGGGAACACCAGGAAGTAGGCGAACGCCATGCCGGTGTAGAACAGGCAGATGCTCGACACCAGCAACGGCACGGCGATGCGCTTCTCATGCTTGTACAGGCCCGGCGCGATAAAGCCCCAGATCTGGTGCAGGATCACCGGGATCGCGAGGAACAACGAGACCATCATCGTCAGCTTCAACGGCGTGAGGAACGGCGACGACACATCAGTGGCGATCATCGTCGCGCCGGCCGGCAGGTACTGGCGCAGGGGCGTGGAGACGAAGGTGTAGATCTGCTGGGTGAAGGCGAACAACCCGGCAAAGATGATGAAGATCGCCGCTACGCAACGCAGCAGGCGGGTACGCAGCTCGGTGAGGTGCGAGACCAGCGGCATATGCTGGTCGTTTTCCGGTTTATCAGCGCTCATGGGGCTCGCGGCGGCAATGTAGGGTCATGGGGAGCAGGCGCCGCGACGGGCGTCGGTGCTGGCTCGGTGGGCGCGACGGGCGTGGCTTCAACAACAGGCGCAGGGGCGATGCTGTGTTCGGCCACAGGGGTAACCGGTTTTTCCGGCTCTTGCACCGGCGACAGAATCTTCCGGGCTTCCTGCTCCAACGACAGGATGTGTTCGTTGTGCAGCTGCCGGCGGATCTCGTCGGCGCCGATTTCCCGTTCAACTTCCTGTTTGATCGCATTGAAACTGCGTTTCAGGCGGCCGATCCACAGGCCGGCCGTGCGTGCGGCACCGGGCAGGCGTTCCGGCCCCAGTACCAGCAGGGCCACGAGGCCGACGAGCAGCAGTTCAGAGAAGCTGATACCAAACATTAGTCAGTGCTCACGAGTCTTTGCGGGTCGGCTCTTCGACTTTCTCAGCCTGCACGTCGAAGGTACGACGCTCGGTGATCGGCTGGGCGGCCTGCGGGTGCACAGGCTGCGCCGGTGGCACTGGGTTGGCGGCCGGGTCGGCCGGTTTTTCGTCGTCGTTCATGGCTTTGCGAAAGCCCTTGATCGATTCGCCGACGTCCGTGCCGAGGTTCTTGAGTTTCTTGGTGCCGAATACCAATACCACCACCACCAGAATGACGATCCAGTGTTTCCAGTCAAAAATACCCATGCTGCAAATCCTCAGTAAAAGTTATTCAGGCGGACGGGCGCGATGCCTTTTCGGCATGCCCGGACAAGCCGAAGCGACGGTCCAGTTCATCCAGCACGGCCTGCGGATGCTGCCCCAGTTGGGCGAGCATGACCAGGCTGTGGAACCAGAGGTCGGCGGTTTCGTAGATCACGTCGCTGCAGTCGCCGCTGATTTGCGCGTCCTTGGCGGCGATGATGGTCTCGACGGATTCTTCGCCGAGTTTTTCCAGAATCTTGTTCAAGCCCTTGTGGTAGAGGCTGGCGACGTAGGAGCTGTCGGCGTCCGCGCCTTTGCGGTCTTCCAGCACCTGGGCCACGCGGTTCAGGGTATCGCTCATGTTCAATGTCCTGCGGAATAGATGGCGTGCGGGTCTTTGAGCACCGGTTCGACAACCTTCCACGCGCCGTTCTCGAACACGCGGTAGAAGCAGCTGTGACGGCCGGTGTGGCAGGCAATGTCGCCGATCTGCTCGACCTTGAGGATCACCACGTCGGCGTCGCAGTCGATGCGCATCTCGTGCAGGGTCTGCACGTGCCCGGACTCTTCGCCCTTGCGCCACAGTTTGCCACGCGAACGTGACCAGTAAATGGCGCGCTGCTCAGTGGCGGTGAGGCTCAGGGCCTCGCGGTTCATCCAGGCCATCATCAGCACGCGCCCGGTCTTGTAGTCCTGGGCAATGGCCGGCACCAGGCCGTCACTGTCCCATTTGATCTCGTCCAGCCAGTCTTTCATGTTCGGCTCCGGCAATTTGCGACAGTGTATAACCGGATTGGCTATCGACGCACGATCAGATAAACACCGACGGCGACCATGATGCCCGCCGGCCAGTAGCCCAGCGCATTCAACGGCCCGCCGAGGGCGAGCACGATGCCGCCGGTCAGGTGCGCGGCGCCGAGCAGGCGCAGGAACCAGTCGTCCTTGCGCGTGTGCCACGGTGGCGCGGGGTCTTTGGCGTGGGGCTGGGACATGCGCTCCAGCAGGTCGCGGGTCATGTTGGCCAGGTGCGGCAGTTGCTCGACCTGGCTGTGCAGGTTGCCCAGCAGGGTTTTCGGGCTGACCCGCTCGCGCATCCAGCGTTCGAGGAACGGTTGGGCGGTGTTCCACAGGTCGAGGTCCGGGTACAGCTGGCGGCCCAGGCCTTCGATGTTCAGCAGGGTCTTTTGCAGCAGCACCAGCTGCGGCTGCACTTCCATATTGAAGCGCCGCGCGGTCTGGAACAGGCGCATCAGCACCTGGCCGAAGGAAATATCCTTTAACGGTTTTTCGAAGATCGGCTCGCACACCGTACGGATCGCTGCTTCGAATTCGTTGAGCTTGGTCTCGGCCGGCACCCAGCCCGAATCGATGTGCAACTGCGCCACGCGGCGGTAGTCACGCTTGAAGAAGGCGAACAGGTTGCGTGCCAGGTAGTCCTGGTCCTGCGGGGTGAGGCTGCCGACGATGCCGCAGTCGATCGCGATGTACTGCGGGCTCCACGGGTTGACGGTGCTGACGAAGATGTTGCCGGGGTGCATGTCGGCGTGGAAGAAGCTGTCGCGGAACACCTGGGTGAAGAAGATCTCCACGCCGCGTTCGGCGAGCATCTTCATGTCGGTGCGCTGGTCGGCCAGGGTGGCGAGGTCGGTGACCTGCACGCCGTAGATGCGCTCCATCACCAGCACTTTCGGGCGGCACCAGTCCCAATACACTTGCGGTACGTACAGCAGCGGCGAGCCTTCGAAGTTGCGCTTGAGCTGGCTGGCGTTGGCCGCTTCGCGCAGCAGGTCGAGTTCGTCGTAGATGGTTTTTTCGTAGTCGGCGACCACGTCCACCGGGTGCAGCAAGCGCGCATCGGCGCTGAAGCGCTCGGCGGCGCGGGCGAGGATGAACAGCCACGCCAGGTCCTGGCCGATGATCGGCTTGAGGCCCGGGCGGATGACCTTCACCACCACTTCTTCGCCGCTCTTGAGCTGCGCGGCGTGGACTTGTGCGACCGAGGCCGAGGCCAGCGGCTCGACGTCGAAACGGCTGAACACTTCGCTGATCTTCTGCCCCAGCTGTTCCTCGATCAGCTTCATCGACTGCTGGGAGTCGAACGGCGGCACGCGGTCTTGCAGCAGCATCAGTTCGTCGGCGATGTCCTCGGGCAGCAGGTCGCGGCGGGTCGAGAGGATCTGCCCGAACTTGATAAAGATCGGTCCCAGGTCCTGCAACGCCAGGCGCAGGCGCGCGCCACGGCTCAGCTCCAGCTTTTTGCGCGGGAACCAGCGCCACGGCAGCACATAGCGCACTGCCAGCAGGAACCACGGCAGGGGCAGGGCGAACAGCAGGTCATCGAGTTGGTAGCGGATTACGACGCGCTGGATACGAAACAAACGGCGGACGGCGAGCAGCTTCATGCGTTATCGCTTGGATCAAGGGAACGGCTCAGGCGCTCGAAGCGGGCCTCAAGGCGTTCCAGGTCGATTTTGGCCTTGTCGAGTTCGCGAAAGCGCGCTTGCGCTTCCCGTTCTCCGACCAGGGTGCGCGATTCTTCGCTCAGGTATTCGGCAAGGTTCTGGTTGAGGCTGGCGAACCCTTGCTGATACCACCGCGAACGGCTGCGCAGGTGCCCGCTGATCAGCTGGGTGGCCACCGGGCCGATCCAGCGTGACAGCTCGTATTCCCAGTCCAGTTCCAGGTCTTGCAGCACGGCGGCCAGGTCCATCAGCACCGAACTGTCGCCTTCCAGCTCCACTTCGGCGCTGTGCAGGATCGCCGTCTTGTTGCGGCTCAGGGCCAGGTGCAACAGGCTCGAGGCCGGCGCACGCAGGGTGCAATCGGCCTCGGCGGCCCAGGTGCTGGCGAGCAGCAGGCCTTCATCGCTGGGCAGGATAAACAGCTGCAAGGCGGGGCTGCGGCAATCGACGGCAATCACCTTGCCGGTCAAGTGCGCGAGCCGCGCCAGGGCGGTGCTGTCCAGGCGCAGGACACGGTTGAGGCCGTGTTCGACGCTGGCGAGAAGGCCCTGGAACAGCATCAGGGCTTGATGCCGCGGTGCAGGGCGACGATGCCCGAGGTCATGTTGTGGTAGGTCACGCGGTCGAAACCGGCCTCTACCATCATCGACTTCAGGGTTTCCTGGTCGGGGTGCATGCGGATCGATTCGGCCAGGTAGCGATAGCTCTCGGCGTCATTGGTGATCAGCTTGCCCATCAGCGGCATGAAGGCGAACGAGTAGGTGTCGTAGACCTTGGACATGATCGCGTTGGTCGGCTTGGAGAACTCCAGCACCAACAGGCGCCCGCCCGGCTTGAGCACGCGCAGCATCGAGCGGATCGCGTCTTCTTTATGGGTGACGTTGCGCAGGCCGAAGGCGATGGTCACGCAGTCGAAATGGTTGTCGGGGAACGGCAGCTTTTCAGCGTCGGCCTGGACGAATTCGATATTGCCGGCCACGCCTTTATCCAGCAGGCGGTCGCGCCCGACCTTGAGCATGGAACCGTTGATGTCCGCCAGCACCACCTGGCCGGTGGGGCCGACGAGCTTGGAGAACTTGGCTGCCAGATCGCCCGTGCCGCCGGCGATGTCCAGCACGCGGTTGCCGGTGCGGACGCCCGACAGCTCGATGGTGAAGCGCTTCCACAGGCGGTGCATGCCGCCGGAGAGCACGTCATTCATCAGGTCGTACTTGGCCGCAACCGAGTGGAACACCTCAGCGACTTTTTCCGCCTTTTGGCTTTCCGGGACGTTCTTGAAGCCGAAGTGAGTGGTGGGTTCGGCATCGCTGCCTTTGCGCTGATCAGTCATATCGCTGTCACCAAAAGAGAATGCGGCACATGATAATCCCCAAGGCCTGCTTTGTCTTGGCAAGGCTGAAGGTAAGATGGGTGGTCACCGAGACCTTTTGCCGCATCGAAGGTATCCAAACCGCTATAAAGAGGAGTCATTGCAATGGCCCGTATTACTGTTGAGCGTGCACATTCCCTGGGTAAAGAAGGCGCGCGGGCAAAGGCCGAGAAGTTGGCGCATAAACTCAAGGAGCAATATGGCCTGGAGCCGTCGTGGTCTGGCGATACCTTGAACCTCAAGCGTTCAGGGGTTAAAGGCACGGTAGTAGTGGCGGATGATTCGCTGCGTATTGATGTGGAACTGGGGCTGTTGATGTCGGCCATGAGTGGCACCATCAAGTCCGAAATCGAGAAGGCCCTGGATAAAGCACTGGCTTGATCCGAGTGTTCTAGGGTGCCGATTCTAATTTTTCCTCCTACTTTGTGGCCAAGCCCTCAACTCCTGTGGGCCGTTCCTCCACCCTATTCTGCGTGAGGTGCACCATGGCCAAAGTTATCTTGAAGAAAAAAATCGACGCCCAGACTACTGCCCTGAGCGACGTTAAAACCTACGCCCGCAAGATCTGGCTGGCGGGCCTGGGGGCTTACGCCAAGGTTGGCAGCGAAGGCAGCGAGTACTTCAAGGAACTCGTTAAAGCCGGTCAACATGTTGAAAGTAAAGGCAAAAAAGTTGCAGTTGAACAACTTGATGCGGCCAACAGTCAGATTGATCAAGTAAAGAGCAATGTCTCCTCTGTCAAAGGTCGGGTAGAAGTTCAGCTGGATAAAGTTGAAAAAGCTTTTGATACTCGTGTTGCCAGTGCCTTGAATCGAATCGGCATTGCGTCTAAACATGACGTGGAGACACTCTCTGCTAAGCTCGAAGAGCTAACGGCATTGCTCGAACGTGTCGCGCGTAAACACTAAGGAGACATCGGGATGGCTGTTCAAAAGAAACCTCAGAAAGAAGGCAGCTCGTGGGTCGGGAAAGTTGAAGAATATTCCCGCAAGATCTGGCTGGCTGGTTTAGGCGTTTACTCGAAGATCGACAGTGACGGCAGCAAACTCTTCGAGACGCTGGTTAAAGACGGCGAGAAGGCCGAGAAAGTAGCCAACAACGCAGTCGGTAAAAAAGTCACTGCGGCCAAAGCCACTGCCGGTTCGCGCATCAGCGATGCGAAGAAACAAGTGCTGGGGACTTGGGGGGAGCTGGAAGGGGCTTTGGACAAGCGCCTTAACAGCGCCATTTCGCGCCTGGGCGTGCCGAGCAAGGCGGAAGTCAAAGCGCTGCACAGCAAGGTCGATACCCTGACCAAGCAAATCGAAAAACTCACCGGCGCCAAAGTGGCTCCTGTGAAAACCGCCGCCGCCAAGCCTGCCGCTAAAACGGCGGCGGCCAAACCGGCGGCTAAAAGCGCAGCCAAGCCTCTGGTGAAAGCCACTGCCAAGCCCGCCGCAAAACCTGCGGCCAAGGCACCGGCAAAAGCCGCAGCCAAACCGGCGGCCAAGCCAGCGGCAAAAACCGCAGCTGCCAAACCGGCCGCCAAGCCTGCTGCTAAACCGGTGGCCGCCAAAGCCGCTGCCAAGCCCGCAGCGAAACCTGCCGTCAAAGCGGCGGCCAAGCCTGCTGCTAAAACGGCTGCCGCCAAACCGGCTGCCAAGCCGGCAGCAGCCAAACCCGCGGCCAAACCCGCAGTGGCCAAGCCAGCAGCCAAACCTGCGGCGAAGAAACCAGCGGTCGCCAAAAAGCCCGCAGCGCCCAAGCCGGCAGTGGTCGCCAAGCCTGCAGCTGCGCCTACCGCGTCGACAGCCAACTCGGTGTCTGCGCCAACGCCCGCTGCTACCCCGACTGTAACGCCGGCAACCCCGACGCCATCCAGTCAGTCCTGATTTTTGCGGGACATCTGAAAATGCCCGGCCTGCGAAGGTCGGGCATTTTTTTTTTCGGGCGCACAACGTGGCGCCTGAAGGCACCGCTAGTTGTAGGTGATCGACACGGTCACGGCGCTGGCCAGACTGCCTTGGGTGATGGCTGCGCCGGTTTTATGGTAGGCCCCTGCCAGTGGCAGCACGGCCTTGTTGCCGCTGGTGACCACCGTTCGGCTGCGCTCGGCGGGCGTGCCATTGGCCGGGATGGTCGAAAGGCCGGGGGCGCGGTGTGTCAGCCAAAGGGCTGTACCCCCGGAAGTGCCGGTGTTGGCGAACAGCATCCCGTTGTCTGCCGAAGGGGTCCCGGTGAATAGGAAGATCACGTTGCGAATGTCCGATTCGCAGTCGGCAGACACCTCGAAATCCAACTGCCCCGCGTAGGGTGTTGAATCCAAGTCGGAAATCTTGATAGGCGGCAAGGCAATGGTGCGGTTTTCGTCACCCGCCGCCAGGTTGCAGGTGCCCGCGTTGACTTGCCCGACAAAGGTCAAAGTACCGCTCGTAGCGGCCTGGGCCGCAGGGTGGGTGAAGGTTGCCGCGATTGTCAGCAGCAGAGGAAGGTGGCGCATGTTCATCAGGTTTTCCCAGCGTTTCAGTTGTAAGTGATAGTGACCGTGGCAGTGCTGGCCAGGGTGCCTTGGCTGACTGTTCCGTTTTTGTGATAAGCCGCGCCAAGTGGCAACACGGCGCGATTGCCGGTGACGACCACCGTGCGCGTGTCATTGGCACTGAGGGTCTGTGGCGTGCCGCCGAGGCGGGAGTACAGCCAGAGCGCCACACCGCCGGCCGAGCCGGTATTGGCGAAGAGCGAGGGGTTGCCTGGCGCAGGTGTGCCGGTAAAGCGGAACGTCACGTCACTGGCGTCGCTGCAATTGGCCGTCAATTCGAAGTCGTGGGCGCCTGCGCTGATTGCGCTGTCGAAATCGCGCACGCGCACCTCGGGAAGGGGGATCGTGCGGTTGACGTCGCCGGCCTCCAGGTCACAGGTGGCGGGGGCCCTGATGAAGCTGACCGAGTTGCCGAGTTGCAGGAGGAAACGGTCTGGGACATCCATCCATTTCTTTTCCCAGAAGCGCCCGCTGGGGATTGTCCAGCTGGTGACGGGGCCGATCTTGTAGAAGGTGGCCTCGGCGTAGGTGAAGCTGGGAACCTTCCCATAGATGTACTCGGGGCCCTGGTTATAAAGTGCAAAGTTGGCTTGCCCGCCGCCGGCCCATTTCATCGAGATCGTGACGCCGATGCCTGGAACCTCTGTGAGGTAGGCGCCCGTACTGGGGTCCTGCAATTGTTGATATCGCCCGATGATCCAACTGCGCTCAGCAACGCGGCAGTCGGCAAAATAGTCGGGCGCCGAACCGCTGAACGCCTGGCGAAGGATCACACTGCCGACCGGCAGGCTGTCCGGTACGCTGATCGTCGCTGGCAGGTTCAGGGTGAATGTATCGTTCTGGTATCGGTCACACCCCGCTTCAGCGGCAAGGGGCAGGCCGAAGGCCAGTAGTGCGCAAGCGAGTGGGGTCGAGTATTTCATCTTCAGTCCGTCAGCAATAAACAGGGCATGAGCGCGCGCGTAACGCGGCGATCAACCGCTTGAATGGGTTTGGCAAGTGCCGGCGTCCAGATGGCGCAAGCGATTGGCTTTGCCCGTGGAGGGCTCGGCGCCCAGCCTGTAGCGCAGCACGCAAGCGGCGTCGGCATGGGCGCCCCACTTGACGGTCAACGGCCCTTCCGCACGCGACACCCGCACAAAGGCCCTGCCGCCCTGGCCGACCACGCCAACACTGGCCCCGGCGTCATCGAATACATCCGAGCCGAACGGCAACGGGCTGCCGTCTTCGCGCTGTGCATGGATCAGGATGGCCTGGCCGCTGACCGTATCGAAGTGCAGCTTCACCACCGAGCCGGCACGAGGCGCGACGTTTTGTGCGGCGGTCTTGAGCTCCACGTCGACGGACAGATCCTTGGGGTCCAGCTCGACAACGTTCTGGCGATAGGGCGTGAGGTGCGGCACCACGGCAAAACCGCGCTTGCCGACCTGGGCGCCATGGTTGCCATTGATCCGTGCACCCTGTGCATCCGGAGCCTGGACGATGCCGATGGTGTCGCCCAATTCCGGCGCGAAGGTCACGCCGTCGCGGTGGGCGACAATGCCTCCGGTGATGCCGAGGGACATCGAGCGGTAGCTGTCGCTTTGCCCGTAGCCAGCGGACAACACGCCCTGGCTCGCCTGATATTTCGCGTCGGCGCTTATCGCATGGCTGCTGCCCTGCGTGCGGCTGCCGCCTACCCCGTAGGTAAATTCGCTGCGTTCGCCCAGGGTGCCGCCGAGGTTCAACCGCTCGCCGCTGCTTTGGTTGCCGCGGTAGGCCGTGGTGGTCAAGGTCGGCGAGCGTGCATCGCTGCCCAACGGCAGGCTCAGGGTCAGTTCCACTTGCTTGTCCACCCGGTCACTGAGCAAATCCTTGGTGCGCTGGGCGCTGAGGGTGTAGTGCAGGCCTTTCCAGCTGCCGCTGTAACCTGTGGTGAAGGTCAGGTTGCCGCTGGTACGGTTCCAGTAGTTTTGCGAGGAGCCGGTCAGGTAGACCGTCCCGTTGCCCACGCTTTGGTTGAGGCTGATGTCCATCCGGTCGCGCAGGCGCGATACGCGGTTCAGGTTGCGCCCATCAATGGCGAGGTCGCGAACCCGCGCTGCGTCGACGATGCTCAGGTAGCCTTCGGTGGAGTAACGGTAGGCACCGAGGGCAAAGTGCGTGCCGGTGTCGGTGAAGTTCTTGCTGTAGCGCAGTTGCACACTTTGCCCCTGGCGGGATCCGTTGCCGGGCAGATGTGCGCTTGAACGGGTCAGGTCAAACGACAGTGCCCCGTACGGCGTATTGAACGCGGAACCGACCAACTGCGCCTGATAGTCGTCACCCATCACCGCACCGGTGTAGCCGGTCAACAGGTTGCTGAGACCGTGCTGATAGGTGGCTTGCATCAGCCTGGGTGGATGGCGCAGACCGATTTCATCCAGCACGCCAGCACTCAACCCATAGCGGCTGGAGCCGGCGCGCAGCAGGTTGGCGTTGGCGGCGAACGGCACGATGAATTCGCGCTGGCGGCCGTCGGCTTCAGTCACCGTGACGGTCAAGTCGCCGCCATAGCCCGTCGGATACAGGTCGTTGAGCACAAACGGGCCGGGGGGCACCGACACTTCATCCAGCAACACGCCACGCTGGCGCACGGTCACCCGCGCGTTGGTCTCGGCGATACCTCGCACGATGGGCGCGAACCCGCGCTGGGAGTCGGGCAGCATGCGGTCATCGCTGAACAGGCTGGCGCCGTGCAAGCGCACACTGTCGAACAGCGCGCCCGGGGTATAGATCTCGCCGACCATCAGTTGGGATTGCAGCGGGCCCACTTCGCGCTGCACATAGGTGTTGCTGCTTTGATAGCCCGAGGCCGCGTCTGTCTGGCTGAAACTGCCGTTGTGGCGCCAGTGCCAGTCGCCCAGGTTGAGCCCGCTGTTCAGGCCCAGGTAGTGCGAGTCGAGCGAGCGCCCCTGGGTGCGGGTGGCAAAGGTGTTGGCGTTGTAGCGCACAAAGGCGGCATCGATTCCGCCATCCCAGTGCTTCGGGTCGACAAAGCCGCGAACCTTGCGCGCCAGGTAGATCTGCGGAACCTGGAGTGTCAGGCGGTTTTCGCCCGGATCGAACTGGCCGGTGCTGCCGGGCAGGTAGCGGGCAATGTCTGCGCAGCGTTCATAGTCGGGGGGTGGCGCGCCGGGTTGATCCTTTGGCGCGTCCAGGTCGATGCCGAACCTGAGCAGGGCGTCCTGCTCCAGGCACATCTGCGCAGAGTCCCGGCCTTCGGTTGCGACGAAGGTCAAGGTTTCGCGACCTATCCACTGGCCGTTCAGGTAAACGTCGGTGCGGTAGTTGCCGGGCAGCACGATGTTGCCCTGGCTGAACTTCGTGATATCGACGTGCTGGCCGCCTGCGCCATCCGGAAAGAAGGCGGGGTTGAACCCGACATTTTCTACCGCATGGCTGCCCATGGCATAGGCGCCGCTCAGCAGTAACAGGCAACGCGCCGGCAGTGCCAGACAGGCGCGCACAAAGGGCACGTTTCTGACGCTGGCGTGGGTGTTCAAACTCATGTTTACCCTTTCCAAAAATAGGCACTGTCCGAATCCGGGCCAAGGGGAGCCCTGCCCTGAAAAATGGGCATCAAGACGAACCTGTGCAGTGGAGTGAGTCGCGCGGGCGGGACGTTACGGCGCCACGCAAGCCTCATCGTTCATGTCGAGACCTTGGCGCTGTGCGCGCTGCGCACTCCGTAGTCGTCGAGTGTCTGGAACTCAACAGTGGCGGCGCCCGGTGGCGTCTTGAGGGTGGGCAGTTCAAAGCGCTGGCGCCCCCCCGGGGCCACCATGTTTCCGGCGCCTGATCCAGCGGCCTTGCGCGCGTGACGGTGTGCCGATTCCAGCACCTCGATCTGTTCGAACGTCACGTAGTAAGGCGTGGGGTTGAAGACCTCCAGGACTTGGCCCTGCGCCGTTGATTCACGCCGCCATTGCAGTTTCCCCGGTGCCGCATCGACGCCATACGGCAGGTTCGGCGGTCGCAAAAACAGCTTGATCCGGGAACGGAAGGCCAGTTGCAGTTGATTGGCCTCCTGGGAATGCGCAGGCACTTCCAGCAGGTTGAACCAGAACAGGCTTTCCTGATTCGCCGCCTGGGCCTCGCCCGTATACGCCAGGCGCACCACCTGTTGCTTGCCCGGCTCCATGCGGAAGATCGGTGGCGTGGCGATAAACGGCACGCTGGCCAGGTCCGGTGTGGCGTGTTCGTCGCCGCTGTCCAGCCAGACTTGGATCAGTACGGGGGCACGGTTCTTGCTCTCCAGCCTGACTGTTACTTCCTTGTCGTCTTGCGGGTAGATGATCCGGGTGTTGTTGATGACCACGCTGGCGTGCGCGGCGGCTGCGCCGAGCAGTGCGAAGATCAATGCCATGAGCCTGGCGGCAAGCGGTGAAACGAAGGTGGCGTTCATGCAAGAGGTCATCGGGCAACTGAAGAGGTCAGCGTTGCCGAGTGGCGCACACGGGCACCGAAGTCGCTGACGCTGGTGAATTCGACTTTGGGCGTACCGCCCGGGCGATGGCGCAGCAACGGCAGGGCATACATTCTTACCCCGCCGGCGGGCATCAGCAGGCCGTCGTTGGCGTCTTTGTTGGGCGCTTTGCTGAACCGTTTGCCTTCGCTCAGCAGGTCAACCGAGGTCAGGGAGATATGGTAGGGCGTAGGGTTGGTCGCTTGCAGGGCGTAGCCCTGGCCGTGGGCAACCAGTTGCCATTGCAGTTTTGCCGCCGCGCTGCCCACCGGGTAGGGCAAGGCCTGGGGCCGCAGAAACACACGCAAGCGGGTGCGGAAGGCCAGTTCGATCTGATTGTTCTGTTCGGCCCCGGCGGTCAGCGGCGGAACTTCCAACACGTTGAGCCAGGTACAGGCTTTCGCGATCAGTGGGTGTGTCTTCCCCCGAATGGCGCAGGCGCAACGCCTGTTGCTGATGGGGCTCAAATGCGGAAGATCGGTGGCGACAGGCTGAACGGTGTGCGCGCCGTTGCCGGTGTCGAGCGAATGTCGCCGGTATCCAGCCAGGTCTGCACCAGCGCCGGGCGGTGACCTTTGTTCTCCAGCCGTACGACAACCTCCTGCTGGTCGGCAGGATAGATCACACGGGTGCCGTAGATAATGACCCCCGCCTGAGCGGGAAATGCGTGCAGCAGTAACCATCCGACGCCACAGGTGGCAAGCGCGAGGCAGGCCAGCTTTTTCATGCGCAAAGCTCTCTTCTAATCCGGCGGATGGGCCTGCCGGACAGCAGCAGGCCCACGTACTCTCTTGGTTAGTCGGCGTACACGATCATGAAGCCGACGCGGGTTTTGACCGTGCCCTCCGTCGCAGCGCCGCTGGCGTACAGTTGCGCGGCCAGTGGGATCACAGCCTGGTTGTCGGCGATCACCACGCCTTCGGATTTTTCGGTGTAAACGTTAATCGGCGAGCCGTCACGGTTCGTCACTTCAACCTGTACGTTCTTGGCGTTTGTGGTGTCGGACGGATCATCGTGGCCGTCGATATTCAAGCGCCCGGTCGCCACATCGATGGCCGGGCTGGTGGGGTCGAATGCAACCATGGCGGTACGGCCGTTGGTGCAACTGCCTTCGCCGGGTGCGCCAATGCGGATGGTGAAACCGGTCAGGTTGGCGCGATCACCCGGTTTCGCCAGGCGTGCGGCGGATACACCACCCAGGTTCACGTCCTTGACCACTGCACCGGTGCCGGGCGCTGCGCCTTCGATGGTGCAGGTCGTATCGTTCACCAGCCCGGTGAAATTGATCGTTCCATCATTTGCAGCATGGGCCGCTTGCGAGACGGTAGCGGCCACGGCAAGTGTCGCAACAAGGGTGGAGAGAACATTGAATTTCATAGTGTTTCCAATCTTGAGTTAACTGAGTAACCCACCACAGATTGAAGCGTTACATCGGTGTTGTTCTGGATCTTTATAGCGTGGTGGGGGCTCCTAATTTGTCTGGAAAAGTTGACGCGGCCTATAGAAGTGTCACGAGATTGCTCTCGTGATTGTTCGAAAATCAACGGTTTGTAGTTAAAGAATTTATGCCGGAATAAGTCCGTAAGAAGTAGGTGTAAGTCTTGTCTGTAGTACTGGGATGTAAGAGTGATTCTTGTTGTTTTGCAGGTTGATTACCGTATGGGGCTGCGCTATACCGTGTTCCTGTAAAGAAAAAACTTGTACCAAGTTGTACCTATTTTTACGAGTTTCCCGGTGGTTGATATGCATACCATCATGTTGTTGGATGATCATGAGATGGTTCGGCAAGGGATCGAGTTGGGCCTGGGCAACGAGCCCGATCTGGATGTGATCGGCTCCTTCAGGACGTCCAGGGAATTGCTTGAAGCGCTTGCCCGGCGGGTTGCGGATGTGGTGGTGATGGACTTTACACTGGGGCCTTCGGACACCGATGGTCTGAGCCTGATCCAGACCTTGAGTCGGCGGTTCAAGCGCTGCAGGCTGCTGGTTGTATCGTCGCACTACACGCTCGCGACCGTATCGCTGGCGTTGAAGGCTGGAAGTCTGGGTGTGCTGGGCAAGACCCAGAAACTCACCGAATTGATAGTGGCAATTCGAACGGTTGCCCAAGGTCGGATTTACCTGGAACGTTGCATGTTATTGGCGCTTCAGGAATCGACCTCATTTTTTGACCGGGTGGATGTTAATTCGCCCGTGGTACGTCCGGCGTCTTTGCGCTTGAATACCCGCCTCACGCCAAAAGAGCAGGAAGTATTGCGTTGTTTTCTCGAGGGCATGTCCGTAAGTTCAATTGCGGTAAAGTTCTCGCGCAGTGTGAGTACCATCAGCACGCAAAAACAGTCAGCCTATCGAAAACTGGGGATCAAGACTGACAGCGAACTGTTCATGTTCACTAAACAGTTTGGCCGGCCGGGGTGATGGCCTGTTTGAAAACACTATTGGGGCACACCGTTAAATCGGGTTGTCCAGATAACGCAGTGCCAGCTGCTCGGTCGCTTGCCGTGCCGGCGACAACAGGTGCGGCGCCACCAGCATCATGATCTGGTAGACCACCACCTGCACCTCGCCCTCGCGGTCGAGAATCCGTTGGTAGTCCAGGGAAAACAGCAGGGTCATGGTGATCTGCTCCACCAGTTGCCCCAGCGCCTGGGTGCCGCTGACCAGTTGCCCGGCCGCTTTCAGGCGGGCGAGCAATGACGCCAGGGTGCGCTTGAGCGCAGTGAGCAGGTTGCGAATGCCCTTGGCCAGTTTCGGCAGGCGCCCCGCCAGGTTCGACAAATCCTGGAACAGAAAGCGGTAGTGGGCCATGCGTTCGACGATCAGGTGCAGGAACAGCCAGTAATCCTGAGGCTCCAGTTGTGCCTCCGCCGGCGGGTCGAGCAGCGGTGCCAGTTCATTTTGGAAGCGCTCGAACAGCCCGAGCACCAGCGGCTCCTTGCCATGGAAGTGGTAGTAGAGGTTGCCGGGGCTGATCCCCATCTCATTGGCGACCTCCATGGTCGACACATTTGGCTCGCCCTTCTGGTTGAACAACTGCAGGGCACATTCAAGGATACGGTCGCGGGTCTTCATCCAGTCTTCTTAATCTGATCGCTGAGCTCAGCGCACCCGCACGTAAGTGCCTGGCGCCGCTTCCATCGGTGGGTAATTCTGGTTGCCCAGGGCGGTGAGGGTTTCGCGCTGTACGCCCGAGCGTTGCTGGATCCACTCCAGCCACTGCGGCCACCAACTGCCTTCGACGTGGTTGGCGTCGTAGTACCAGGCGCGCGGGTCGCTGCTCAGCTTGGGGTTTTCGACGTAGTTGGCCTTGGGGTTGCCCGGCGGGTTGAGGATGCTCTGGATATGCCCGCTGTTGGACAGCACGAAGCGCTTGTCGCCGCCCAGCAGTTGGGTGGAGCGATAGACCGCGTCCCAGGGCGTGATGTGGTCGTTGATCCCGGCGACGCTGAAGCTGTCCACCGTGACCTTCTGCAAGTCGATGGGCGTGCCGCACACCTCCAGGCCACCGGGATGGCTCAGCGGGTTGTGCTTGAAGAAGTCCAGCAGGTCGCCGTGCAGCGCGGCGGGCAGGCGCGTGTTGTCGTTGTTCCAGTACAGGATGTCGAAGGCCGGTGGCTCCTTGCCCAGCAGGTAGTTGTTGATCCAGTAGTTCCAGATCAGGTCGTTGGGGCGCATCCAGGCGAACACCTTGGCCATGTCGCGGCCATCCAGCACGCCTTGCTGATAGGAGCGGCGCTTGGCGGCCTCCAGGGTTTGCTCGTCGACGAACAGCGTGGCGGGGCTGTCGATCTGGCTGTCCAGCAGGCTCACCAGGTAGCTGGCACTGGAGATGCGCCGCAGCTGGCGCTTGGCTTGCAGGTGGCCTTGCAGGGCGGCGATGGTCAGGCCGCCGGCGCAGGCGCCCATCAGGTTGACCTCACGCGCGCCGGTGATCGCCCGGCACACGTTGAGCGCCTCTTCCAGCGCCGCGACGTAGGTGGACAGGCCCCACTCGCGGTGGCGCACATCCGGGTTGCGCCAGCTGACCATGAACGTCTGCAAACCGTTTTTCAGGGCGTACTGCACAAAGCTGTTGGCCGGGCTCAGGTCGAAGATGTAGTACTTGTTGATTTGCGGCGGTACCACCAGCAGTGGCTTGGCGTACTGTTTTTCGCTCATGGGCTTGTACTGGATCAGCTCCAGCAGCTCATTGCGAAACACCACCGAACCGGGCGTCGTCGCCACCGTCTTGCCGACTTCAAAGGCATGCTTGCTCACCTGGCGTGGCAGGCCGTTGTTGTGCAGCAGGTCTTCGACCAGGTTGGTCACGCCGCGCACCACGCTGTTGCCGCCGGAGTTGAGCAACTCCTTGATGGCCAGCGGGTTGAGCAGGGTGTTGGATGGGGAGACGGCATCGTTGAGCAGGGAAAAGGCGAAGTGCGCACGGGCGCGGTCATCGGCGCTGAGGGTGCTGTCGTCGATCCAGTGGCGGGTTTGTTTCTGCCAGCTCAGGTAGGCCTGCAAGCTGCGCCGGTACAGGGGGTTGAGCTTCCAGGTGGGGTCGATGAAGCGGCTGTCGTTGGGGTTGGGCTCGTGCACGGTTTCGCCCAGCAGGACGCGGCCCAGCTGACCACTCAATGCCCAGGCATGGCGGGCCGTGTGCACCGGGTTGCGCAAGCCGTGGGCGGCCACGCTGCGCAGGGTCGAGAGCAAGTCCCGACCGCGCAGGCCGGTGATCGCATTTTGCGCATTGATAAACGCGGCCGGGGTGGGCGCCGGGTTCGTCACGGGTCTTTCTCGCATGAGCCAACACTCCTTCGTCAAGCCATCAACAGGCACGCCAATTCAGAACCATAGTCGGTTCCTGGCAAGTTGCGCGGCGGTGTGGTCCTTACACCGCCGGGCGCGGATGAATCACCGCACGCATGCGCTCCTCTTCGAGAAATTTCATGATGATCGGCGCCACGGCTTCGGCCCGGGTGATCAGGAACAGGTGGCCGTCATCAATGATGTGCAACTGTGCGTTGGGAATGCGCCAGGCGAGCATGCGCATGTTGATCAGTGGGATCAGCGGGTCGTCGTCCCCCGCCAGCACCAGGGTCGGCTGGCGGATCTTGTGCAGCCAATGGATGCTGGTCCAGCCCAGCCCGGCGAACAGTTGCCAGTAGTAACCGAGCTTGCCGGCCGAGCGCACTTTGCTCGCGTGTTCGGCGGCGAGCTTCGAGTCGCGACGGAACGAGCCGCCATAGATCATCGGCGCGATGCGCACCACATGGGACGGTTGGATATAGCGGCGCGGGCTGGCCATCAGCCACAGCACCTTCGGCTTGCCCGGCACCATCACCGCGCCGGCTGCCGTGGCCGCAAGAATCAGCTTCTTGCAGCGCTCGGGGTAATCGTAGGCGAATTGCTGCGCCAGCGCGCCGCCCCACGACACGCCCACCACGCTCACCTGGCCGTAGTCGAGGTAATCGAGCATGCGCGCCGTGAGCTTGGCCAGGCCGGGAAACCGGTAAGGCCGCTTGGGTGTCGACGAGCCGCCGACGCCGGGGACGTCGAAGGCGATCACCTCCAGGTCCGGGTCCAGCGCCTGGACGAACGGAAACACCAACTCAAGGTTGGCGCCGATGCCATTGAAGATCAGCAGCGGCGTCAAGTGAGGCTTGCCCGGGCGCACCGCCGTGCGGATGGTCTGGCCATCCAGGTCGATGGTGCGGAAGATGAACGGTTGCGGCATGCTCAAGCCCTGTGAAGTGGTGCTGTTTATCTGTAGGAACTCGGTCCATGTGGGAGCTGGCTTGCCTGCGATGGCATTCTTCCAGCCAGCCCATCAGCTCACTGGCCCACCGCTATCGCAGGCAAGCCAGCTCCCACACTGACTGCATTTCAGCCATACATCTGGTTATCGTTCGTGTACGTAGGTGCCCGGTGCCGCTTCCGCTGCGGCGTAAGTTTTGTTACCCAAACTCGTCGGAGCCTTCTTCAATTTACCCGCCCGCTCCGCCTGCCACGCCTGCCAATGCAACCACCAGGAATCGGTGTGCTTGGTCGCATTTTCCTGCCAGTCCAGCGGTGTCGCCGTCAGGCTGTCGCTGGTCTGGTAACGCGCCTTGGGGTTGCCCGGCGGGTTGAGGATGCTCTGGATATGCCCGCTGCTGGACAGCACGAACTCGACCTTGCCGCCAAACAGCTGTGCCGACTTGTAGCAGGACTGCCACGGCGTGATGTGGTCGTTGGTGCCGGCCAGTGAGTAGATATCCGCGGTGACCTGCTTGAGGTCGATGGGCGTGCCGCACACTTCCAGGGCATTGGCGCGGACCAGTGGGTTGTTTTTGAACAGCTCGATCAGGTCGCCATGGAAGGCCGCTGGCAGGCGTGTGGTGTCGTTGTTCCAGAACAGGATGTCGAACACCGGGGGCTCGTTGCCCAGCAGGTAGTTGTTGACCCAGTAGTTCCAGATCAGGTCGTTGGGGCGCATCCAGGCGAACACCTTGGCCATGTCGCGGCCTTCGAGCACGCCGGCCTGGTAGGAGTGGCGCTTGGCCGCTTCCAGGGTTTGCTCATCGACGAACAACGCCACCTGGGTGTCCAGGGTGGTGTCCAGCACGCTGACCAGCAGGGTCAGGGCGTTGACCTTTTTCTCCCCCAGCGCGGCGTAATGGCCGAGCAGGGCGGTGCAGGTGATGCCACCGGAGCAGGCGCCGAGCATGTTGATGTCTTTGCTGCCGGTGATCGCGGTGACCACATCCACCGCTTCCTTGAGCGCCTCGATATAAGTCGAAAGCCCCCACTCGCGCTGGGCCTTGGTCGGGTTGCGCCAGCTGACGATAAAGGTCTGCTGGCCGTTGCGCAGGCAGAAGCGCGCCAGGCTCTTATCCGGGCTCAGGTCGAAGACATAGAATTTGTTGATCTGCGGCGGCACCACCAGCAGCGGGCGCTCGTGCACCTGTTCGGTGATTGGCTTGTACTGGATCAGCTCCAGCACGTCGTTGCGAAATACCACCGCGCCTTCGCTGGTGCCCAGGGTCTTGCCCACTTCAAAGGCGCCCATGTTGACCTGGCTCGGCATGCCGCCGTTGTGCACCATGTCCTTGGCCAGGTGGGACAAACCGTCCAGCAGGCTTTTGCCGCCGGTTTCAAAGAAGCGTTTGACCGCTGCCGGGTTCGCCGCACTGTTGGTGGGCGCCATGGCTTCGGTCATCAGGTTGATCACGAAGTGGCCGCGGCTGATGTCCTGTTCCGACAGGTTGCTGTCGCCGATCCAGTCGTGCAGTTCCTTGCGCCACGCCAGGTAGGTTTGCAGATAGCGCTTGTAGAGCGGGTTCTGGCTCCAGGCGGGGTCGTGAAAGCGACGGTCATCGCTCTCGGGCACCAGCTCGGATTTGCCGAACATCACGTTCTTCAGTTCGACGCCAAAGTGGGCGACGTGCTTGACGCTGTGCAACGGTTGCTTGATGGCTTGGGTCAGCACCATCTTCGCCGAGGCGAGTAAATCCTTTTTCCGTAACGCGATGATCGGGTTGAGCCCCAGGGTGTTTTCCGAGGCCTGGCGTTTCAAGTCATCGTTGTTCTTGTTACTCATCTACGACGCTCCATTGTCCGAAAGACGAGTACCCGTTACCGCTGTGCACCCAATATCGATACACAACACAAGCCAGGTACTGCGACTCGGGTGACCGTTGATACCGCATCGTCAAATGCAGGGAACTTGCCAGTTCCATTGGTTACCCGAGTTTAATTTTTTTCGCAAGCGGGCCAATCATTGGCCACGCGACAGGGCATTCAAGCAGATGAAATTAGAAAATGCCCTCTAAAGAGCAAGACCCTTGGGCTAGAGCATCAGCCGCACGACCGACTGGCTCGGGTCGCGGGTTTTTCCGGCGGCTTTGAGTTCAGCCAAATAATCGGCCCACAGCGCGTCCTGGCGAACGGCCAGTTGGTAGAGGTAGTCCCAGGTGAACAGTCCGCTGTCATGGCCATCGTCGAAGGTCAATTTCAGTGCGTACTGGCCGGCCGGTTCGATCTTGGTCAGGCGCACGTTGAGCTTGCCGAATTGCAGGATCGGCTTGCCGTGGCCCTGGACCTCGGCGGAAGGCGAGTGGGTGCGCAGCAGCTCGGCGGGGAGTTGGTACACCTCGTCGGGACCGTAGGTGAGGCCGAGGGTGTTGGAGGTTTTGTGCAGGTTTACGGCAGTAGGGAATTTGGTCATGGCGATAATCCTGAAGAAACCGGCTCAACAATGTGGGAGCTGGCTTGTGTGGGAGCTGGCTTGCCTGCGATGGCATCACCTCGGTATCACTGATACACCGAGGTGCCTGCATCGCGGGCAAGCCCGGCTCCCACACAAGCCAGCTCCCACACTTAAGTAGGGCTTACAGGATATAACGAGACAAGTCTTCGTTCTGCGCCAATTCGCCCAGATGGCTGTTGACGTAATCCGCGTCGATCTTGATCACTTCGCCATTCTGCGCACCGGCCAGGTCGCCGGCACTGAAGGACACTTCCTCGAGCAAACGCTCCAGCAAGGTGTGCAAACGACGCGCCCCGATGTTCTCGGTCTTCTCGTTGACCTGCCAGGCAATCTCCGCCAGGCGCTTGATGCCGTCCGGCTGGAACTCGATGCCCAGACCTTCGGTTTTCAGCAGCTCACGGTACTGCTCGGTGAGCGACGCATGCGGCTCGCTGAGGATGCGTTCGAAGTCGCCCGGGGTCAGCGCCTTGAGTTCCACGCGAATCGGCAGGCGGCCTTGCAGCTCCGGCACCAGGTCGCTTGGCTTGCTCAGGTGGAATGCACCGGAGGCAATAAACAGGATGTGGTCGGTCTTGACCATGCCCAGCTTGGTGTTCACCGTGCAGCCTTCGATCAGCGGCAGCAGGTCGCGCTGTACGCCTTCGCGGGAGACATCGACGCCACCGGAGTTGCCGCGCTTGGCCACCTTGTCGATCTCATCGATAAACACGATACCGTGCTGCTCGACGGCTTCCAGGGCCTTGGCCTTGAGTTCTTCCTCGTTCACCAGGCGCCCGGCTTCTTCGTCGCGCACCAGTTTCAGCGCTTCCTTCACCTTGAGCTTGCGGCTTTTCTTCTTGCCCTTGCCCATGTTGGCGAACAGGTTCTGCAACTGGCTGGTCATTTCTTCCATGCCAGGCGGCGCAGAGATATCGACGCCGGAGACTTCGGCCACTTCAATCTCGATTTCCTTGTCGTCCAGCTGGCCTTCACGCAGGCGCTTGCGGAACAGCTGGCGAGTGTTGCTATCCGAGCTCGGCGCGGGGTCTTCGTTGAAACCCATGCGTGCCGGTGGCAGCAGGGCGTCGAGGATGCGCTCTTCGGCGGCGTCTTCGGCGCGGTGGCTGACCTTGGTCATTTCCTGTTCGCGCAGCAGCTTCAGCGCGGCGTCGGCGAGGTCACGGATGATCGACTCAACGTCGCGGCCCACATAGCCCACTTCGGTGAACTTGGTGGCTTCGACCTTGATGAACGGCGCGTTGGCCAGCTTGGCCAGACGCCGGGCGATTTCGGTTTTACCGACGCCGGTAGGACCGATCATCAGGATGTTCTTGGGCGTCACTTCAACGCGCAGTTCTTCGGGCAGTTGCATCCGGCGCCAGCGGTTACGCAGCGCGATGGCAACGGCGCGCTTGGCATCGTCCTGGCCGATGATATGGCGGTTGAGTTCGTGGACGATTTCGCGGGGAGTCATGGACATAGTGTTTGGCGGCCTCAAGCGGGAATAAGCCTACGGCTTACTCGGCGAGGTCCTGCTCCTCAATGGTCAGGTTGTGGTTGGTGAACACGCAGATATCGCCGGCGATGCCCAAGGCGGTCTCGACGATTTCACGGGCCGACAGGTCGGTTTTCTTCAACAGCGCGCTGGCCGCAGCCTGGGCGTAGCCGCCACCGGAGCCCATGGCGATCAAGCCGTTTTCTGGCTCGACCACGTCACCGTTGCCGGTGATGATCAGGGAGGCGTCTTTGTTGGCCACGGCGAGCATGGCTTCCAGGCGGCTGAGGGAACGGTCGGTACGCCATTCCTTGGCGAGTTCGACCGCCGCGCGCACGAGGTGGCCCTGGTGTTTTTCCAGTTGGCCTTCGAAACGTTCGAACAGGGTGAAGGCGTCGGCGGTGGCACCGGCAAAACCGGCAAGCACCTGGCCGTGGTACAGGCGGCGCACTTTCTTGGCGTTGCCTTTCATCACGGTGTTGCCGAGGGAAACCTGGCCGTCGCCGCCCATGACGACTTTGCCGTGGCGACGTACTGAAACGATGGTGGTCAAGGGGAGAGTCTCCACGCAGCGGGGCGAAAATGCCCTGGTGAAAACTGATATGGGGGTGGTGGGGGGGATTTCAACCGTGGGGGTGGTGTGCGGACGAGTGGTGTGTATTGATCTGACACATTCTTCAGAACACCCAGAAACCAAATGTGGGAGCTGGCTTGCCTGCGATAGCGGTGTGTCAGTCACTGAAAATATTGACTGTTACACCGCTATCGCAGGCAAGCCAGCTCCCACATTTTGATCGGTGTCAGCGGCTCTGGCGTTGTTGTAACAACAGGTTGCTAAACCCAGCGCCGGCCAGTTGCTTCTGTGCCACGGTCAGCTGTTCACGGTTGCTGAACGGCCCCACCAGCACGCGATACCAGGTCGCGTCCTTCACCGTGCCGGACTCCACCGTCACCGCCTGGCCCAGCAGAATGATCTGCGCCCGTACGCGATCCGCATCCGCCTGCTTGGGGAACGAGCCCGCTTGCAGGAAGAACTTGGTCACCGGCGCTGCCTTGGTTTCGGCAACCGGTGGCGGCGGTGGCGGGGTGATCCCGGCCAAGGCGGCCTGGGCACGTGCCGTGTCGATCTTCGCCGCTTCCGCTGGGGTCACCGGGGTGGTCGGCACTTGTGGCGTCGGCAGGGTTTTCTCCGGCACGGCGTCAGGCGGCACGATCACTTCCGATTCCGGCAGCAGCGTGTAGAAGTCGTACTTTGGCTTCACCGGTGCCGTCGGGCTCGGCGCCGTCTTGTTGGCTTCGGCCATTTTCGTGGCCTTCTGCTGTTCCTGCTTGACCCGTTTGACGTCGTCGCCCTTGCCCGGGTCCAGCTTCATCAGGAACACGATAAACGCGCCCACGGTAAGACCGATGGCCATCCACAACCAGCCCGGAATCGGCTTCTTCGCCGGGGCCTGGTAGCGGCTGGCGCCGCGCTTGGGTGCAGGTTTTTTCTTGGCAGCCAACTTACATGCGCTCCAGGGTTTCCAGGCCCAGCAGTTCCAGGCCTTGCTTGAGGGTACGGCCCGCCAATGCGGCGAGGCGCAGGCGGCTTTGCTTCTGGGCTTCGTCGTCGGCGGTGAGGATCGGGCAGTTCTCGTAGAAGCTGGAGAACAGGCCGGCGACTTCGTACAGGTAGGTGCAGAGGATGTGCGGTGTGCCTTTCTCGCCGACGCTGTTCAGCACTTCGCCGAATTGCGCCAGCTTGGCCGCCAGCTCCTGTTCGTGCGGGGCATCCAGCACGATCTGGCCTTCCACTTCGCTGAAATCCTTGCCCAGCTTGCGGAACACGCCGGCCACACGGGTATAGGCGTACAGCAGGTACGGCGCGGTGTTGCCTTCGAAGTTGAGCATCAGCTCGAAGTTGAAGCTGTAGTCGCTGGTGCGGTGCTTGGACAGGTCGGCGTATTTCACCGCACCAATGCCCACCACGCGGGCGATGTTGCGCAGGTCGGCCTCGGCCAGTTCCGGGTTCTTTTCCTTCACCAGGTTGTAGGCACGTTCCTGGGCTTCGTTGAGCAGGTCGATCAGCTTCACGGTGCCGCCGTCGCGGGTCTTGAACGGGCGGCCGTCGGCGCCGTTCATGGTGCCGAAGCCCATGTGTTCCATGTGCATCGGGTGGGTGATGAAACCCGCGCGACGTGCCACTTCGAACACCTGCTGGAAGTGCAGGGCCTGGCGCTGGTCGACGAAGTACAGCGCACGGTCGGCCTTGAGCACGCCGCTGCGGTAGCGCACGGCCGCCAGGTCGGTGGTGGCGTACAGGTAGCCGCCATCGGCCTTGACGATGATCACCGGCAGCGGCTCGCCTTCGGCGGTCTTGAACTCTTCGAGGAACACGCACTGCGCGCCGTTGCTTTCCACCAGCAGGCCCTTGGCCTTGAGGTCGTTGACCACGTTGATCAGGTCGTCGTTGTAGGCGCTTTCGCCCATCACGTCGGCCATGGTCAGCTTGACGTTGAGCAGCTCGTAGATTTCCTGGCAGTGGGACAGGGAAATCTCCCGGAAGCGGCCCCACAGTTCGAGGCATTCCGGGTCGCCGGCTTGCAGCTTGACCACCAGGCCACGGGCGCGGTCGGCGAACTCTTCGGATTCGTCGAAGCGCTTCTTCGCGGCGCGGTAGAAGTTTTCCAGGTCCGACAGCTCGTTGCTGGTGATCGGGTTTTCTTGCAGGTAGGCCATCAGCATGCCGAACTGGGTGCCCCAGTCGCCTACGTGGTTCTGACGGATCACGGTGTCGCCGAGGAACTCCAGCACCCGCGCCACGCCGTCGCCAATGATGGTGGAGCGCAGGTGGCCGACGTGCATCTCTTTGGCCAGATTGGGTGCGGACAGGTCAATCGCCACGCGTTGCAGCGGGCCGGCCTTGCGCACGCCGATCTTGGCGTCGGCCAGGGCCGCGTCCAGGCGCGAAGCCAGGGCCTGGGTGTTCTGGAAGAAGTTGATAAAGCCCGGGCCGGCGATTTCGGCCTTGGTGACGCTCTCGTCGGCCGGCAGCGCGGCGATGATTTTTTCTGCGAGGTCACGGGGCTTCATGCCCGCGGGCTTGGACAGCATCATCGCGATGTTGCTGGCGAAGTCGCCGTGGGTCTTGTCGCGGGTGTTTTCCACCTGGATCGCCGGCGTCAGGCCTTCAGGCAACACACCTTCGTTGACGAGTTGGGTGAGGGCTTGTTGGATCAGCTGGCGAATGGTGTCTTTCATGGTGTTCTCTTTGTGCCGCAAGCGACAGCGCGCGATGCGCGGGTGGAAAAACTGGGCATTATCCGTGGGGAGGGCGGGCTTGCCAACCGTTCAGACGGGTTGGCGGACCTGCGGGCCTCATCGCGGGCAAGCCCGCTCCCACATTTAAGGGTGTTCACAATTCAAACTGTGGAGTGGATCAATACAAATCCACGGGGTCCACGTCCATCGACCATCGCACCTGCCGGCCGCTGGGCATTTGCTCCAGGGCAAGTAACAGACTACTTAGCAGCCGATGCAGGGGCGCGCGGGACGTTGCCTGCAAGAGTAGCTGAGCGCGGTAACGCCCGGCGCGGCGCTCCATGGGCGCGGGCACCGGGCCGAGCAGTTCGATGCCGGTCAGACCCAGTTCGCCGAGCAAACGTTCGGCGGCGCTGCAGGCTTCGTCGAGGAAACCTTCGGCCTGCCCCGGTTTATGCGCTTCGGCGCGCAGCAGGGCCAGATGGGAAAACGGCGGCAGGCCGGCGGAGCGGCGCTCGCTCAAGGCCTGCTCGGCGAAGGCAAAGTAGCCTTGTTCTGTCAGTTGGATCAGCAGCGGGTGGTCGGCCAGGTGCGTCTGGATAATTACTCGGCCGGGTTCTTCAGCGCGCCCGGCGCGGCCGGCGACCTGCACGATCAGTTGCGCCATGCGCTCGCTGGCGCGGAAGTCGCCGGAGAACAAACCGCCGTCGGCATCCAGGATCGATACCAGGGTCACCCGTGGAAAGTGGTGCCCTTTGGCAAGCATCTGCGTGCCGATCAGGATGCACGGCTGGCCTTTCTGGATAGTCGCGAACAGCTGGTTCATCGCGTCTTTGCGCGAGGTGCTGTCGCGGTCAACCCGCAGCACCGGGAAGTCCGGGAACAGAATGCCCAGGCGCTCCTCGGCGCGCTCGGTGCCCGCGCCGACCGGTCGCAGGTCCACTTTGCCGCACTGCGGGCAGTGGCGCGGTACCCGTTCCACATGGCCGCAGTGGTGGCAGCGCAACTCGCCGTGGCGCTGGTGCACGGTCATGCGCGCGTCGCAGCGCTCGCACTCGGACATCCAGCCGCAGTCATGGCACAGCAGCGTCGGCGCAAAGCCGCGACGGTTGAGGAACACCAGCACTTGCTGGCCGGCGGCGAGGGTCTGGCCGATGGCTTGTTGCATCGGCCCGGAAATACCGCTGTCCAGCGGGCGGCTTTTTACATCCAGGCGCAGGAAACGTGGCTGTTTGGCGCCACCCGCGCGCTCATTGAGGCGTAGGAGGCCGTAACGACCGGTGTAGGCGTTGTGCAGGCTTTCCAGGGACGGCGTGGCCGAGCCGAGCACAATCGGGATGTTTTCCTGGCGCGCGCGCACCAGCGCCAGGTCGCGGGCGTGGTAGCGCAGGCCTTCCTGCTGTTTATAAGAACCGTCGTGCTCCTCGTCGATGATGATCAGCCCGGGGTTTTTCATCGGGGTGAACAGTGCCGAACGGGTGCCGATAATAATGTCGGCCTCACCGTCCCGCGCCGCCAGCCACGACTCCAGGCGTTCGCGGTCATTGACCGCCGAGTGCACCAGGGCGATGCGCGCATTGAAGCGTTGCTCGAAGCGCGCCAGGGTCTGCGGGCCGAGGTTGATCTCCGGGATCAATACCAGCGCCTGCTTGCCGGCTTGCAGGGTTTCGCGGATCAACTGCAAATACACTTCGGTCTTGCCGCTGCCGGTGACGCCGGCCAGCAGGAACGCGTGGAAGCTGTCGAAGCCTGCGCGGATCGCCTCGTAGGCGGCGCGTTGTTCGGGGTTCAACGGCAATTCCGGCTGGGCCAGCCAGTGTTCGTGGCGCGGGTCGGGGGCGTGCTTGCGGATTTCCACCTGCACCAGGTCCTTGGCGAGCAGCAGGTCGAGACTGTCTTTGCTCAGCATCAGCTTGCTTAACAACTGATGGGCCACGCCGTGGGGATGTTGCGCCAGGGTTGCCAAGGCTTCGCGCTGGCGCGGGGCGCGGGCGATGCGCGGGTCGTCGAGGCGCGCGCCGGGCGCCGCCGACCAGAAGCGTTCCTGGCGCGCCTCGGCCAGTTCGCCCTGGCGCAGCAGCACCGGCAGCGCCCAGCTCAGGGTGTCGCCGAGGCTGTGCTGGTAATACTGGGCCGTCCACAGGCACAGCTTGAACAGGGCGGGCGGCAGCGGCGGCGTGGCGTCGAGGATCGCCAGCGCCGGCTTGAGCTTTTCGGCGGGCACTTCGCTGTGGTCGGCGACTTCCACCAGGATGCCGATCATTTCCCGTCGGCCAAACGGCACCCGCACCCGCATGCCCGGCTGCAACTGCGCCCGCAGCACGCCGGCCGGGGCACGGTAATCGAACAGGCGGCGCAGGGGCGAGGGCAGGGCGAGGCGCAAAATGGCGTCGGGCACGCGGGGGTCTCATCTATATAGGCAGGCGGTGGCGCAGGGGCGGGAGCCTAGCAGACCTGCGATAGAGGTGTCCCGTCTCGGGTACTTCTGTGGGAGCCGGGCTTGCCCGCGATGGCGTCATATCAGTCGCAGGGTTGGGTGTCTGACACACCGCTATCGCGGGCAAGCCCAGCTCCCACATGGATTGTGGCAAGCCAGTAGTTTCTGATGAAAGGCGCTTATCCGCGTGGAATCAGCCGGCAGCGCCGCTTGCGCGTTTAAAAAGGTCTGGGTAGAATCCGCGGCCTAATTACGTGCGGTATTCGACAATAGTGTCGAGTGGCGGCACGCTAGCCCGAGGAAGTGCCATGAAAGCCGATATCCATCCAGCGTACGAAACCATCGAAGTAACTTGCAGCTGCGGCAACAAGTTCGAAACTCGTTCGAACCTGTGCAAGCCACTGGGTACTGACGTATGCAACGAGTGCCACCCGTTCTACACCGGTAAGCAGAAGACTCTGGACACCGGCGGCCGCGTACAGCGCTTTGCTGACCGTTTCGGCGCTTTCGGCAAGAAGGCTGCTACTCCAGCAGAGTAAGCCTGAAAAACCCCCTGGGTTTTTCCCGCTGAAAAAAGAGGCGCCCCCCCGTGGGCGCCTTTTTTGTGCCTGGAATTTGATAAAAACCACTTGAATCGACGTTTAAATAAAAAATTGTAGACATTTTTTAAATCGATTGTGAACAGTTGAGCCCTTGTATCCCGTGGCCTTAGACCAAAGTACGGCGCTCTGGGGCCTTGACACCGGTGACTACCCAGTCTTGTAGGGACTTTACGACACGCGTATCCTCGGCGGTCCGTCGACCAACAGTAAAAGCGGAATGCCGATATGTCTGATTTGAAAACTGCCGCTCTCGAATATCATGCCAATCCTCGTCCAGGAAAGCTGAGTGTAGAGCTCACCAAAGCCACCGCCACCGCCCGCGACCTGTCGCTGGCCTACAGCCCTGGCGTGGCCGAGCCCGTACGTGAAATCGCCCGCGACCCCGAGCTGGCGTACAAGTACACCGGCAAGGGCAACCTGGTTGCAGTGATTTCCGATGGCACCGCGATTCTGGGCCTGGGCAACCTCGGCCCATTGGCTTCCAAGCCAGTCATGGAAGGCAAAGGCGTGCTGTTCAAGCGCTTCGCCGGCATTGACGTTTTCGACATCGAAGTCGACTCCGAGAGCCCGCAGGCTTTCATCGACACCGTAAAGCGCATTTCCATCACCTTCGGTGGCATCAACCTGGAAGACATCAAGGCACCTGAGTGCTTCGAAATCGAAAAGGCCCTGATCGAACAGTGCGACATCCCGGTATTCCACGATGACCAGCACGGCACCGCGATCGTTACCGCGGCCGGCATGATCAACGCCCTGGAAATCGCTGGCAAAACCCTGGCTGACGCGAAGATCGTCTGCCTGGGCGCTGGTGCAGCGGCTATCTCGTGCATGAAGCTGATCGTGAGCATGGGCGCCAAGCTGGAAAACATCTACATGGTCGACAGCAAGGGCGTGATCCAGTCCGAGCGTACCGACCTGAACCAGTACAAGGCGATGTTTGCCCACCCGTCCTCCAAGCGCACCCTGGCTGACGCCCTTGACGGTGCAGACGTGTTCGTTGGCCTGTCCGGCCCGAACCTGCTGAGCGCTGAAGGCCTGAAGTCCATGGCGGCCAACCCGATCGTGTTCGCCTGCTCCAACCCGGACCCGGAAATCTCGCCAGAGCTGGCTCACGCCACCCGCAACGACGTGATCATGGCCACCGGCCGTTCGGACTACCCGAACCAGGTCAACAACGTGCTGGGCTTCCCGTTCATCTTCCGTGGTGCCCTGGACGTTCGCGCCAAGCGCATCAACGAAGAGATGAAAGTAGCCGCGGCCAACGCCCTGCGTGAACTGGCCAAGCTGCCAGTACCTCAGGATGTGTGCGACGCCTACGGTGGCGCCAAGCTGGAATTCGGCCGTGAGTACATCATTCCGAAGCCAATGGACAAGCGCCTGATCACCCTGATCTCCGATGCCGTGGCCAAGGCCGCCATCGAGACCGGTGTGGCCACCCTGCCGTATCCGAAGAACTACCCGCTGCAAAGCGTGGATGATGTGTTCAACGGCTAAGCCGTTGTAGCGCACCAACAAAAAGCCCCGGCTCTCGCGAGTCGGGGCTTTTTGCTGTGTGGCGATTAATTCAAGCCTTGTGCAGCACCAAATGTGGGAGCTGGCTTGCCTGCGATAGCATCACCGCAGTTTGACTGACACACCGAGGTGCCTGCATCGCAGGCAAGCCAGCTCCCACACAAGCCAGCTCCCACACAAGCCAGCTCCCACACAAGCCAGCTCCCACAGAAGCCAACTGCCAGCGCGTTAGAACAGATCGATCGGCGCCGCTTCATCCGCTGGCAACGGGCTGCCAGGCGCAATGCCATTCCCCAGCTCATTGACCGACGGCGGCGTGTCTTCGCTCTTGAACAGTTCGAAGTAGGCATTCGGTGTGCTTGGCGATGCCACGCGGCCACTTACCGGGTCGATCCGCAGGCTGAGGATGCCCTCCGGTTCCGGCTGGGTGTGCAGGGGCTTGTCCTTCAGGGCAGCGCCCATGTAGCTCATCCAGATCGGCAGCGCGACGGTGCCACCGAACTCGCGACGGCCGAGGCTTTCCGGCTGGTCATAGCCGGTCCACACGGTGGTCACGTAGTCGCCGTTGTAGCCGGAGAACCAGGCGTCCTTGGAATCGTTGGTGGTACCGGTCTTGCCGGCGATGTCTGCGCGGCCGAGGGCCAGGGCGCGACGGCCGGTGCCTTTCTTGATCACGTCTTGCAGGATGCTGTTGAGGATGTAGGTGGTGCGGCCATCCACAATGCGTTCGGCAACGGCAGGCGCCTGTGGCTCGGTTGGCGTCGCGGCGTTTGCAGCGGGCGTGGCACCGGGGGTCGGCTCGATGGTGATGCCACCGTTGCTCGGGGCGGCCAGGCCATCGGTAGCGGCCACGCCGTTGACCACATCACCCGGTACGCGCGGTGGGTTGGCGGTGAACAGGGTGTCGCCATTGCGGCTTTCGATCTTGTCGATCAGGTACGGCGCGATCTTGTAGCCGCCGTTGGCAAAGGTGCTCCAGCCGGTGGCGATTTCCATCGGCGTGAGGGTCGCGGTGCCCAGGGCCAGGGACAGGTTCGGCGGCAGGTCCGACTTGTTGAAGCCGAAGCGCGTCATGTAGTCGATGGTCTTGCCCACACCCATCGCCTGCAGCAGGCGGATCGACACCAGGTTGCGCGACTTGTACAGCGCCTCGCGGATACGGATCGGGCCAAGGAAGGTGTTGGTGTCGTTCTTCGGGCGCCAGACCTTGTCCAGGTATTCGTCGACAAACACGATCGGTGCATCGTTGACCAGGCTGGCGGCGGTGTAGCCGTTATCCAGCGCGGCGCTGTAGATGAAGGGCTTGAAGCTTGAGCCCGGCTGGCGCTTGGCCTGCACGGCGCGGTTGTAGTTGCTCTGCTCGAAGGCGAAGCCGCCCACCAGGGCGCGGATGGCGCCGTTCTGCGGGTCGAGGGAAACCAGGGCGCCCTGGGCCAGCGGCACCTGGCTGAATTTGAGGCTGTCGTCCTTCTGGCGTTGCACGCGGATCAGGTCACCGACCTGCGCCACGTCCGACGGCTGCTTGGGCATCGGGCCCATGCTGTTGGTGTTCAGGAAGGGGCGTGCCCACTTCATGCTGTCCCAGGCCACATGGGCTTCGCCGGTGCGGGTCAGCACCTGCACGCCGTCTTTTTGCACCTGGGTGACGATGGCCGGTTCCAGGCCGCTGATGGCGCGCTGTTTGCCCAGTTCGGTGGTCCAGGCGCTCAGGGTCTTGCCTGGCAGGCGCGACTCGGGCCCACGGTAGCCGTGGCGCTGGTCGTAGGTGATCAAGCCGGAATGCACGGCGTTGTTGGCGATTTCCTGGGTGTCGCTCGGCACCGTCGTGGTGACGCGGAAGCCTTCGGTGTACGCCTCGCTGCCATAGCGGCCGACCATCTCGGCGCGGGCCATTTCAGCGATATACGGTGCGTTCACTTCTGGCGTCGGCACGTGATAGCTGGCGTTCAACGGCTCGGCCACCGCGCTTTCGTAGGCGGCCTGGTCGATCTTGCCCAGCTTGTACATGCGGCCCAGGATCCAGTCGCGACGCTCTTTGCTGCGCGCCGGGTTGGCCAGTGGGTTGAAGCGCGACGGCGCCTTGGGCAGGCCGGCAATCATCGCCATCTGCGCCAGGCTCGCGTCACGGATCGACTTGCCGTAGTAGACCTGCGACGCCGCCTCGATGCCGTAGGCACGGTTGCCCAGGTAGATCTTGTTGACGTACAGCTCAAGGATCTCGTCCTTGGTCAGCTGGCGTTCAATCTGCAGGGCCAGCAGGATCTCGGTGGCCTTGCGCGAAAAGCTGCGCTCGCTGGTGAGGAAGAAGTTCTTCGCCACCTGCATGGTGATGGTGCTGCCGCCGGATTGAATGTGTCCGCTTTTTACCAATTGCGTGGCGGCACGAACCAGGCTGCTGGGGTCGACGCCGTAGTGGTTGGCGAAATTATCGTCTTCGGCCGACAGCAATGCGCTGATGAAATTGGGCGGAATATCGGCGAAACGGATCGGGGTGCGGCGCATTTCGCCGAACTCCGCGATCAGTTTTTCGTCGCTGCTGTAGACCCGCAAAGGAATCTGCAACTGGATACTTCTGAGGGCCTCTACGGAGGGCAAACCCGGACTAAGGTAGAGGTAGGCCCCGCTGAGTACGAGCAGCAGCCCGCAGACGATCGCGACAATGGAGTACCCGAAAAACTTCAGCAGACGAATCAAGGCTTTTGGATTTCCAGAGAAAAGAATGGGTTAGGCGTCGGGGCATGCATGGCTAACGATGGATCGACCCGGGCTGTAGGTAAAAAGCGGGGAAAAACGCTGGGCATTAAAGCATTTTTCGGCTTGGGGCGTCATTCACGCCTGCTCAGCGGCTAACCGGCGGTAGGACCGCCGTTATGACAGGGAAAGTTTTGGGGAGTTTTATGAGAAAGGGATTTTTCAGGCGAAAAGTCGATGCTGTCCTCGGCGTCGATATCAGCGACACGGCGATCAGGTTGGTCGAGCTGGGCCATTCAAGCAGCGGTTACACCATCAGAAGCTACGCCACACAGGCGCTGGCACCTCGTGCGGTGGTCGATGGCAACCTGCTGGACCTTGAGTCTGTCGGGCGTGCGCTGCAACAGGCGGTGCCCCGCTTGCACACGTCAGCCAGGTACGCGGCAATCGCCGTGGCAGGCCCGTCGGTCATTACCCAGGTGATCGACATGGAGTCCGGGCTCAGCGACGAAGAGGTGGGTTGGCGGATCCAGATGGAAGCCGATCAGTACATTCCCTATCCGTTGGATGACGTGGCCATCGACTATCAAGTGCAGGGCCCTTGCGCCCACGACCCGGCGCGGGTCGAGGTGTTGCTGGCGGCCTGTCTCAGGGCGCAGGTCGAGGCGCGCGAGGCTGTTTTGGCCCAGGCCGGGCTGGTGGCGCGGGTGGTAGATGTCGAAGGGTTTGCATTGGCGCGTGCTTGCCGTCAGGATTTCGCCAGCTTCACGCCGGGCCGTCGAGTCGATGGCGCACAATGGGCCGTGGATGCCCAGGGAATGGGAGTGGCTTGCGGGTTGGCCCTGAGGAGTTTCGCTTGATGACACGAATCAACCTATTACCTTGGCGTCAGGCCCTGGCAGAACGGCGGCGCAAGTTTTTCCTGATGTTGCTGCTGGCGTTCGCCTGTGTGGCGCTCGCAGCGGTCTGGCTGGCGGATCAAGTGATCGACCAGGCGATCGATCGACAGGTCACGCGCAACAGCCACCTGGACAAGGACGTCGCCGTCCTGGATTCACGGATCAAGACCATCGACGACCTGCAGGTGCAAAGCCAGCAATTGGCGCAACGCATGAAGGTTGTCGAGGACTTGCACGACGGGCGCTCGGCCGGTGCCCAACTGCTGGACCAGTTGGCGCGCGCCGTGCCGGATGGGGTGCACCTGCATGAAGTGGTGGCCAAGGGCGATACGGTGAGTATTCGCGGCAGTGCTGAATCCAGCCAGGACATCGCCCAGTTGATGCGTCGCCTGGAGGCCACTGAAGGTGCCCACGCCACCCGTTTGCAGCACGTGCTGACGGAAGGCGCGCGCGGCGCCAATGAATTCCAGTTGATGGTGCGCCAGGGAGAATCCGGCGAGGTGCAACCTTGAGCCTGCCCAGGCTCGATCTGTCTGCGCTCACTCACAACGCTGCCCATTGGCCACTGCCTGGCAAAGTCTTGCTGGGTGGTGCATTGGCAGGCCTGTTGTGTGTGGTGGGTGACCTTGTGTGGCTGAGCCCGTCACGGGAACGGTTGCACCAGGCCGAGGTGCAGGAAGTGGTCCTGCAACAGCAGATTCAGGAAAAAACTGCCTTGGCTGCCGGTCTGGAGGAGCGGGCTCGCCAGCTTGAGCGGATGCAGGCAAAGGTTGATGTGCTTTTTCAGGCGCTGCCCGCTGAATCCGAAATCCCCGGCCTGCTGGAAGACATCGCGCGGTTGGCATTGACCAATGGCTTGGTGGTTGAAAGCGTCACGCCGCAGGATGAGCAGCCCCAGGCTTTTTATGTCGAGCAACCGGTGGCGGTTGGCGTCAGTGGCGCCTATCACGACCTGGCGATGTTCGTCAGTGCATTCGGTGGCCTGTCCCGTTTGGTCACGGCCCATGATGTGGCCCTGCGCCCGGAGGGCAGGCTGCTGCGTCTTGAACTGCGGGTGAAGAGCTACTGGCGTGCGTCTGCGGGTGGCCGGCAGGGCGAGGCCATCACCCAGGGCGCGCGCTTTGTCTACGACTCCTCCGGCCTGCGCGACCCGTTCACGCCGCTGGCCGTCCAGGCCGATCACGCGCGTGGACGGCCAGCCCGGGCGCCGGACCTCATGCGGCCGCGTGGCGCGCTGGAAGCGTTTGCGGTCGACCAGTTCGAAATGGTCGGCACCCTGTCCCGTGGCGTGCAGGCTTTCGTTCTGCTGCGCATGGCCTCGACGGTGCACCGGCTGGCGGTCGGTGACTACCTGGGGCCGAATCACGGCCGGGTCACGGCCATTTACGCCGGGCATGTCGAGCTGGTCGAGTTGTTCCCCGATGAACAGGGTGCATGGCTGGAGCGCCCGCGAACCCTCGTGTTAAACGTCAACTCATAACGGAATCAAACCCATGAAAAGGACTTTCCTGTCCTTCGGTGTGGCGCTATGGATAGCGTTCACGGCACCGATGGCTGCTGCTGTGCCCAATCGCTTGGACCTGATCCAACTGCCGCCGCCGCAGGCGTTGGCGGGGGACAGACTCAACCTCAATTTCCAGAACATCGAAGTGCGCGCCGTGTTGCAGCAAATCGCCGACGTGGCCGGCCTCAACCTGGTGGCCAGCGACGAGGTGCAAGGCTCGATCACCTTGCGCCTCAAGGATGTGCCCTGGGACCAGGCGCTCGACCTGGTGCTGCAAGCCAAGGGCCTGGATAAGCGGATCAAGGCCGGCGTATTGCTGGTGGCGCCGGCCGAGGAATTGGCCGCCCGCGAACTGCTCACGCTGGAATCCCGCCGGCAGATGGACGAGCTGGCGCCGCTGCGTCGGGAGCTGTTGCAGGTCAATTACGCCAAGGCGGCGGACCTGGCCAAGCTATTCCAATCGGTGACGGGGCTGGAGGGCAGTACCGATGAGCGCGGCTCGGTGGCGGTGGATGACCGCACCAATAACATTATTGCCTACCAGACCGGCGAGCGGCTGGAGGAGCTGCGGCGCATCGTGACGCAACTGGATATTCCGGTGCGCCAGGTGATGATCGAGGCGCGGATTGTCGAGGCCAATGTGGATTACGACAAAAGCCTCGGTGCGCGCTGGGGTGGGCGGCTCAATCGTGGCAACTGGAGCGCTGGCGGCATCCCCAAACCGCTGCCGGAGGGCGCAGAACCGCCGGAAAATCCGCCCAGCTCGCCGTTTGTCGATTTGGGGGCGATTACCGGCACGTCGGGCCTGGGCGTCGCTTATATCACCGACAACCTGCTGCTGGACCTGGAGCTGACTGCCATGGAGAAAACCGGCAACGGTGAAATCGTCTCACAGCCCAAGGTGGTCACGTCCGACAAGGAAACCGCGCGCATCCTCAAGGGCACCGAGATTCCCTATCAGGAATCCAGCTCCAGCGGCGCCACCTCGGTGTCGTTCAAGGAGGCCTCGCTGTCCCTGGAAGTCACCCCGCAAATCACCCCCGACGGCCACGTGATCATGGAGGTCAAGGTCACCAAGGACGAGCCCGACTACCTGAACAAACTCAACGATGTGCCGCCGATCAAGAAGAACGAAGTCAACGCCAAGGTGCTGGTCAAGGATGGTGAGACCATTGTCATCGGCGGGGTTTTCTCCAATACCCAGAGCAAAGTGGTAGATAAAGTGCCATTTTTGGGCGATGTGCCGTATCTTGGCCGCCTTTTCCGGCGCGATGTGCTGGCGGAGAAAAAATCCGAGCTGCTGGTATTCCTGACTCCGCGTATTATGAATAACCAGGCGATTGCTGTGAGTCGTTGATTCTGTGCGAAATTTGATTCTTGTAGGACCGATGGGGGCTGGAAAAAGCACCATCGGCCGTTTGCTGGCCAAAGAGCTGCGCCTGCCATTCAAAGATTCCGACAAGGAAATTGAATTGCGCACGGGTGCCAATATCCCATGGATCTTCGATAAGGAAGGCGAGCTGGGCTTTCGTGACCGCGAGCAGGCGATGATCGCCGAGCTGTGCGGCCTCGACGGCGTGGTATTGGCCACCGGCGGCGGCGCAGTCATGCGCGAAGAAAACCGTCGGGCGCTGCATGCCGGTGGTCGGGTGGTCTATCTGCATGCCTCGGTCGAGCAGCAGGTGGGCCGCACCGCCCGCGATCGTAATCGCCCGCTGCTGCGCACGGCCAACCCGGAAAAAACCTTGCGGGACCTGCTCACGCTGCGCGACCCGCTGTATCGGGAAATCGCCGATCTGGTGGTGGAAACCGATGAGCGGCCGCCGCGGATGGTGGTCCTCGACATTCTCGAGCGCCTGCAACGGCTGCCACCCCGTTAAAGCCAGGCCCGAAATGCGCTATTCTCGGCGGCGCGCCATTACCCTTTGAGGTGTGGCGTAGAGCCATCAGACAACGCCCCATCTCGACGTTGCCGGTCGTCATACCATCTCTAACGCGGGGACACATGCAGACACTTAAGGTCGATCTAGGCGAGCGCAGCTACCCGATCCATATTGGCGAAGGTCTGCTGGACCAGCCCGAGTTGCTCGCCCCGCACATTGCCGGGCGGCAAGTGGCGATCATCTCCAACGAAACGGTCGCGCCGCTGTACCTAGAGCGCCTGAGCCGCAGCCTTGCGGCGTATTCGGTGATCTCGGTGATCCTGCCAGACGGCGAAGCCCACAAGAACTGGGAAACCCTGCAACTGATCTTTGATGGCCTGCTGACTGCGCGCCATGACCGCCGCACCACCGTGATCGCCCTGGGCGGCGGTGTGATCGGCGACATGGCCGGCTTTGCGGCGGCCTGCTACCAGCGTGGCGTGGACTTTATCCAGGTGCCGACCACCTTGCTGTCCCAGGTCGATTCGTCGGTGGGTGGCAAGACCGGTATCAACCACCCGCTGGGCAAGAACATGGTCGGCGCGTTCTACCAGCCGCAGGCTGTGCTGATCGACACCGCCACCCTCAATACCTTGCCGCCCCGCGAGCTGTCGGCGGGCCTGGCGGAAGTCATCAAGTACGGGCTGATCTGCGACGAGCCGTTCCTGGCCTGGCTGGAAGAACACGTCGACGCCTTGCGCAACCTCGACCAGGTCGCCCTGACCGAAGCGATCTCTCGCTCCTGCGCCGCCAAGGCGTTGGTGGTGAATGCCGACGAACGGGAGTCCGGCGTGCGCGCCACCTTGAACCTCGGCCACACCTTCGGCCATGCGATCGAAACGCACATGGGCTATGGTGTGTGGTTGCATGGAGAGGCCGTAGCGGCTGGCACAGTGATGGCATTGGAGATGTCGCAACGCCTGGGCTGGATCAGCGCCCAGGAGCGTGATCGTGGTATCCGCCTGTTCCAGCGCGCCGGTTTGCCGGTCATCCCGCCTGAAGAGATGACCGAGGCGGACTTCCTCGAACATATGGCGATAGACAAGAAAGTGATCGACGGTCGACTGCGACTGGTGCTGCTGCGCCACATGGGCGAAGCCGTGGTAACCGACGATTATCCAAAAGAGATTTTACAAGCCACGCTGGGAGCGGATTACCGCGCCCTGGCTCAGCTGAAAGGTTAACCAGATCCCGATGACTAGTTTGCATGCCGACGAGGCGTTCCTCGGCCATTACCAGTTAAGCCACGACCCTTTTGCTCCACGGGTGCCTGGTTTCAAATTCTTCCCGGCCCAGCGCAAGCCAGTGCTGGGGCAACTGCACCACCTGGCGCGCTACAGCCAGTTGCTGCTGGTGGTGACCGGCCCGTTGGGCAGCGGCAAGACCTTGCTGCGCCAGGCGCTGGTGGCGAGCACCAACAAGCAATCGGTACAGAGCGTGGTGGTCTCCGCGCGCGGCGCCGGTGATGCGGCTGGCGTGTTGCGCCAGGTGGCCCAGGCGCTGGACGTGTCCACGGCCGAGCCGAACGCGATCCTCAAGCAAGTGGTGCAACTGGGCCTGACCGGCCAGGAAGTCTATCTGCTGGTGGATGACGCCGAGCAGCTCGACGAATCCGCCCTTGAAGCGCTGCTGGCGCTGGCCGCCGGTACGCCGGAAGGTCGCCCGCACGTGTTCCTGTTTGGTGAGTCGTCGTTGATCGCCGACCTGGAGCAGATCAGCGGCGATCAAGAGCTGTTCCACGTGATCGAATTGCAGCCGTACGAAGAAGAAGAAACCCGCGAATACCTGGCGCAACGCCTGGAAGGCGCCGGCGCCGGTATCGAACTTTTCACGGCAAATCAGATCTCTGATATTCACGAAAGCTCCGACGGCTGGCCTGGCACCATCAACCAGGTTGCCCGCGATGCGATGATCGAAGCCATGATTGCCAGCCGCTCTGCGGTCAAGCGTCCAAAGATGGGGTTCACTATGCCTAAGAAGCACGTATTGGCTATTTCCGCGGTAGTCGTGGTGGCTGTTGCCGCCGCCTGGTTGATCCCGGGCCGCAGCAAGGCGCCGACCACTGCCGGCGCGCCAACCGAACAGGCGCAGTTGCCACTGGGCAAGCCTACTCCAAACGTTGAGTTCGCCAACTCCGGCCAGCCGACCAACCTGCCGATGGTCGGTCAGCCAGTAATGCGCGGCCCGCTCGCCGAAGAAGCCGGTGGCATCTCCGAAGGCGACGACGGCGTGCCGGTGGAAGGTTCCAGCGCCACACCGCCAACCGTTACCACCACTGCGCCACCTGCGGGCGTGCCAGCAGGCCAGCCAGCAGCCGTGGCCAAGCCGACGCCGGCACCGACCGTCGCCACCGCCAAGCCGGCGCCAGTGACCAAGCCGGTTGTCGCGGCGCCTGCGCCTGCTGCCAAGCCAACCCCGGCTCCGGCCGCCAAGCCGGCTGAAAAGCCTGTCACCGTCGCTAAAGCGGGCGCTGCGGGCAGCGGTTGGTATGGCAGCCAGCCTGCCAGCAACTTCGTCGTGCAGATCCTCGGCACCAGCTCCGAAGCCAACGCCCAGGCGTTCGTGAAAGAGCAGGGCGGCGAGTACCGTTATTTCAAGAAAGTGCTCAACGGCAAGCCTCTCTACGTGATCACCTACGGCAACTTCTCCAGCCGTGCAGCCGCTGATTCTGCGATCAAAGCCTTGCCAGCGAAGGTTCAGGCTGGTAAACCTTGGCCTCGCACTGTTGCCAGCGTTCAACAAGAACTCGCAACAACTCGCTGAAGATCCGGCGGCCTTACCCAGGCCGCCCTCCCGGCACCTCAAAAAATATCCGCAAGTGCGTGCTGCCCTTACAGGCCGCGCGCTTTGTGGTGTCTGCGTCACAGTGGCTTTTGAGTCGTAGCGGTCAGAATTAAAAAAGTTTTGACTAGCACAGCATATCGCTTTAAACCTTTCATAAATGCGACATAGATTTGCGACATTTCGTCGCTAAATTTGTGAGCGTCTGTGTCGGTGTGTACAATGACCTCCCTTTTGCCCCCGCTAAGCCGGCGTACGTTCGGCGTGGAAGGTAACCGGTTGAATTGAAAAGAAATTTGCCTCGATATAAGAGGCAGCCTGGTGAGAAAGTGTCTATGAAAGCAGGTCTGTACCAACCCGATGAATTCAAGGATAACTGTGGTTTCGGCCTGATAGCCCACATGCAGGGCGAGCCCAGCCACACCCTTCTGCAAACGGCCATCGAGGCCCTGACCTGCATGACCCACCGCGGTGGGATCAACGCCGACGGCAAGACCGGTGACGGTTGTGGCTTGCTGATTCAAAAGCCCGACCTGTTCCTGCGCGCTGTCGCCAAAGAGCAATTTGCTGTCGACCTGCCCAAGCAGTACGCCGTGGGCATGGTGTTCTTCAACCAGGACCCGGTCAAAGCCCAAGCCGCTCGCGAAAACATGAACCGCGAAATCGCCGCCGCCGGCCTGCAACTCGTCGGCTGGCGCAAAGTGCCGATCGACACCAGCGTCCTCGGCCGCCTCGCGCTTGAGCGCCTGCCGCAGATCGAACAAGTGTTCATCGCCGGTGATGGCCTGAGCGACCAGGACATGGCGATCAAGCTGTTCACCTCGCGTCGTCGCTCGTCGGTGTCCAACGCCGCCGACACCGAGCACTACATCTGCAGCTTTTCCCACAAGACCATCATTTACAAAGGCCTGATGATGCCGGCGGACCTCACCGCCTTCTATCCAGACCTGAGCGATGAGCGCCTGCAAACCGCAATCTGCGTGTTCCACCAGCGCTTTTCCACCAACACCCTGCCGAAATGGCCGCTGGCCCAGCCATTCCGCTTCCTCGCCCACAACGGCGAGATCAATACCATCACCGGCAACCGCAACTGGGCCGTGGCCCGTCGCACCAAGTTCGCCAACGATCTGATGGACCTGGAAGAGCTCGGCCCGCTGGTCAACCGCGTCGGCTCCGACTCCTCCAGCATGGACAACATGCTCGAACTGATGGTCACCGGCGGCATCGACCTGTTCCGTGGCGTGCGCATGATCATTCCGCCAGCGTGGCAGAACGTCGAAACCATGGACCCGGACCTGCGTGCGTTCTACGAGTACAACTCGATGCACATGGAGCCGTGGGACGGCCCGGCCGGCGTCGTAATGACCGACGGTCGCTACGCCGTGTGCCTGCTCGACCGCAACGGCCTGCGCCCGGCGCGTTGGGTGACCACCACCAACGGTTTCATCACCCTTGCGTCGGAAATCGGCGTGTGGAACTACCAGCCGGAAGACGTGATTGCTAAAGGCCGCGTCGGCCCTGGGCAGATCCTTGCCGTGGACACCGAAACCGGGCAGATCCTCGACACCGATGCCATCGACAACCGCCTGAAGTCCCGTCACCCGTACAAGCAATGGCTGCGCAAGAACGCCCTGCGCATCCAGGCGACCATGGAAGACAACGACCACGGTTCGGCGTTCTATGACGTCGACCAGCTCAAGCAATACATGAAGATGTACCAGGTCACGTTCGAAGAGCGCGACCAGGTGCTGCGCCCGCTCGGCGAGCAAGGCTACGAGGCCGTCGGCTCCATGGGCGATGACACGCCGATGGCCGTGCTGTCCCAGCGCGTGCGCACGCCGTACGACTACTTCCGCCAGCAGTTCGCCCAGGTGACCAACCCGCCGATCGACCCGCTGCGCGAAGCCATCGTGATGTCGCTGGAAGTGTGCCTCGGTGCCGAGCGCAACATCTTCCAGGAATCGCCTGAGCACGCCTCCCGCGTGATCCTCAGCTCGCCAGTGATTTCCCCGGCCAAGTGGCGTTCGTTGATGACCCTGGACCGCCCAGGCTTCGACCGCCAGATCATCGATCTGAACTACGACGAGAGCCTCGGCCTTGAAGCCGCTGTGCGCAATGTCGCCGACCAGGCCGAAGAAGCCGTGCGCGCCGGTCGTACGCAGATCGTGCTGACCGACCGTCACATCGCCCCGGGCAAGCTGCCGATCCACGCCTCCCTGGCTACCGGCGCGGTGCACCACCGCCTGACCGAAAAAGGCCTGCGCTGCGACTCCAACATCCTTGTCGAAACCGCCACCGCCCGCGACCCGCATCACTTCGCGGTGCTGATCGGCTTCGGCGCCTCGGCGGTATATCCGTTCCTCGCGTACGAAGTACTCGGCGACCTGATCCGCACCGGTGAAGTGCTGGGCGACCTCTACGAGGTGTTCAAGAACTACCGCAAAGGCATCACCAAGGGCCTGCTGAAGATCCTGTCGAAGATGGGCATCTCCACCGTCACGTCCTATCGCGGTGCGCAATTGTTCGAAGCCATCGGCCTGTCCGAAGAAGTCTGCGACCTGAGCTTCCGTGGCGTGCCAAGCCGTATCAAGGGCGCGCGTTTCGTCGACATCGAAGCCGAGCAGAAAGCCCTGGCCTTGGAGGCCTGGAGCGCGCGCAAGCCGATCCAGCAAGGCGGCCTGCTCAAGTTCGTGCACGGTGGCGAATACCACGCGTACAACCCGGACGTGGTCAACACCCTGCAAGCCGCCGTGCAGCAGGGCGACTACGCCAAGTTCAAGGAATACACCTCGCTGGTGGATAACCGCCCGGTGTCGATGATCCGCGACCTGTTCAAGGTGAAGACCCTGGACACGCCGATGGACATCAGCGAAGTCGAGCCGCTGGAATCAATCCTCAAGCGCTTCGACTCCGCCGGTATCTCCCTGGGCGCCTTGTCGCCTGAGGCCCACGAAGCCCTGGCCGAAGCCATGAACCGCCTGGGTGCGCGTTCCAACTCCGGCGAAGGCGGCGAAGACCCGGCGCGTTACGGCACGATCAAGAGCTCGAAAATCAAGCAGGTCGCGACGGGCCGTTTTGGCGTGACCCCGGAATACCTGGTCAACGCCGAAGTGCTGCAAATCAAGGTAGCCCAAGGCGCCAAGCCTGGCGAAGGCGGGCAACTGCCAGGCGGCAAGGTCAACGGCCTGATCGCCAAGCTGCGTTATGCCGTGCCGGGCGTGACCCTGATTTCGCCACCGCCGCACCACGACATCTACTCGATTGAAGACTTGTCGCAGCTGATTTTCGACTTGAAACAAGTCAACCCGAAGGCCCTGGTCTCGGTGAAACTGGTGGCAGAAGCCGGCGTGGGCACCATCGCCGCTGGCGTGGCCAAGGCCTATGCCGACCTGATCACCATCTCCGGCTACGACGGCGGCACCGGCGCTTCGCCGCTGACCTCCATCAAGTACGCCGGTGCACCGTGGGAACTGGGCCTCGCTGAAACCCACCAGACCCTGCGCGGCAACGACCTGCGCGGCAAGGTCCGGGTGCAGACCGACGGCGGCCTGAAAACCGGCCTCGACGTGATCAAGGCCGCGATCCTCGGCGCCGAAAGTTTCGGCTTCGGCACCGCGCCAATGATCGCCCTGGGCTGCAAATACCTGCGCATCTGCCACCTGAACAACTGCGCCACCGGCGTAGCGACGCAGAACGAGAAGCTGCGCAAGGATCACTACATCGGCACCGTCGACATGGTGGTGAATTTCTTCACCTACGTCGCCGAAGAGACCCGTGAGTGGCTGGCCAAGCTGGGCGTGCGCTCCCTGGAAGAGCTGATCGGCCGCACCGATCTGCTGGAAATCCTCCAGGGCCAGACCGCCAAGCAGCACCACCTGGACCTGACGCCGCTGTTGGGCAGCGATCACATTCCGGCCGACAAACCGCAGTTCTGCGGCGTCGAGCGCAACCCGCCGTTCGACAAAGGCCTGCTGGCCGAGAAGATGGTGGAAATCGCCGGATCGTCGATCAATGACGCCAGCGGTGGTGAGTTCGAACTGGATATCTGCAACTGCGACCGTTCCATCGGCGCACGCATCTCCGGCGAAATCGCGCGCAAGCACGGCAACCAGGGCATGGCGAAAGCGCCGATCACGTTCCGCTTCAAGGGCACTGCGGGCCAGAGCTTTGGCGTGTGGAACGCCGGTGGCCTGCACATGTACCTGGAAGGCGACGCCAACGACTACGTGGGCAAGGGCATGACCGGCGGCAAGCTGGTGATCGTTCCGCCTAAAGGCAGCGTCTACAAGACCCAGGACAGTGCCATCATCGGTAACACCTGCTTGTACGGCGCCACCGGTGGCAAGCTGTTTGCCGCCGGTACGGCCGGTGAGCGTTTCGCTGTGCGTAACTCCGGTGCCCACACCGTGGTCGAAGGCACGGGCGATCACTGCTGCGAGTACATGACCGGGGGCTTTGTCGCGGTACTGGGCAAGACCGGTTACAACTTCGGTTCGGGCATGACCGGCGGTTTCGCCTACGTGCTCGACCAGGACAACACCTTCGTCGACAAGGTCAACCACGAGTTGGTCGAGATCCAGCGGATCAGCGGCGAAGCCATGGAATCCTACCGGAACCACTTGCAGCACGTGCTGGACGAGTACGTCGAGGAGACCGGCAGCGAATGGGGTCGTAACCTCGCCGAAAACCTCGATGATTACCTGCGTCGTTTCTGGCTGGTCAAGCCCAAGGCTGCCAACCTGAAATCGTTGCTTTCCAGCATCCGTGCCAACCCGCAGTGATATGCGCCTGAAGAGTTTGATGAGGTTTTAACATGGCTGAACGTCTGAATAACGACTTCCAGTTCATCGATGTCGGGCGCAAAGATCCGAAGAAGAAACTGTTGCGTCAACGCAAGAAAGAGTTCGTGGAAATCTACGAACCCTTCAAACCCCAGCACTCGGCCGACCAGGCCCACCGTTGCCTGGGTTGCGGTAACCCGTATTGCGAATGGAAGTGCCCGGTGCACAACTTCATTCCCAACTGGCTCAAGTTGGTGGCCGAGGGCAACATCCTCGCCGCCGCCGAGCTGTCGCACCAGACCAACACCCTGCCGGAAGTCTGCGGCCGGGTGTGCCCGCAGGACCGTCTATGTGAGGGTGCCTGCACCCTTAACGACGGCTTCGGCGCGGTGACCATCGGCTCGGTGGAGAAGTACATCACCGACACCGCGTTCGCCATGGGCTGGCGCCCGGACATGTCCAAGGTCAAGCCGACCGGCAAGCGCGTCGCCATCATCGGCGCCGGCCCTGCCGGCCTGGGCTGCGCCGACGTCTTGGTGCGTGGCGGCGTGACCCCGGTGGTGTTCGACAAGAACCCGGAAATCGGCGGCTTGCTGACCTTCGGCATCCCCGAGTTCAAGCTGGAAAAAACCGTCCTGAGCCACCGCCGTGAAGTGTTCACCGGCATGGGTATCGAGTTCCGTCTCAATACCGAAATCGGCAAAGACATCACCATGGAGCAACTGCTCGAAGAATACGATGCCGTATTCATGGGCATGGGCACCTACACCTACATGAAGGGCGGCTTTGCCGGTGAGGATCTGCCAGGCGTCTACGACGCCTTGGATTTCCTGATCGCCAACGTCAATCGCAACCTGGGCTTTGAAAAGTCGCCGGAAGATTTCGTCGACATGAAAGGCAAGAAGGTCGTGGTGCTCGGCGGTGGTGACACCGCGATGGACTGCAACCGGACGTCGATCCGCCAGGGCGCCAAGTCGGTGACCTGCGCTTATCGTCGTGACGAAGCCAACATGCCGGGCTCGCGCAAAGAGGTGAAGAACGCCAAGGAAGAAGGCGTGAAATTCCTCTACAACCGCCAGCCGATTGCGATTGTTGGTGAAGACCGTGTCGAAGGCGTGAAGGTGGTCGAGACCCGTCTCGGCGAACCGGACGCCCGTGGCCGTCGCAGCCCTGAGCCGATCCCGGGTTCCGAAGAAATCATCCCGGCCGACGCCGTGGTCATCGCCTTCGGTTTCCGCCCAAGCCCGGCGCCGTGGTTCGAACAGTTCCAGATCCAGACCGACAGCCAGGGCCGCGTCGTCGCCCCGGAACAAGGCCAGTACAAGCACCAGACCAGCAACCCGAAGATCTTCGCCGGTGGCGACATGGTGCGCGGTTCCGACCTGGTGGTAACCGCGATCTTCGAAGGCCGCAACGCTGCCGAAGGCATCCTGGATTACCTGCAAGTCTGATTTGAAACACGGTCAACTGTGGGAGCTGGCTTGCCTGCGATAGCGATGTAACAGTCACCGGATGTATCGACTGAACTACCGCAATCGCAGGCAAGCCAGCTCCCACATTTGTTTTGTGCAGGTTCAAGTTATTGTCGTAAATCAACCCGATAGACAAAAGGCACGGCGCACTCCGTGCCTTTTGCGTCCGGCTCTGAGAAAATGCCCGCACTTTTTTTGCGGATGCCGACATGACTGCCCTCAAGAACGACCGTTTCCTTCGTGCCCTGCTCAAGCAACCCGTGGACGTCACCCCAGTGTGGATGATGCGCCAGGCCGGTCGCTACCTGCCGGAATACCGCGCCAGCCGCGCCAACGCCGGCGACTTCATGAGCCTGTGCATGAACCCGGAGTTCGCCTGCGAAGTCACCCTGCAGCCGCTGGACCGCTACCCAGAACTGGACGCGGCCATCCTCTTCTCCGACATCCTCACCATTCCTGACGCCATGGGCCAAGGCCTGTACTTCGAAACCGGCGAAGGCCCGCGTTTCAAGAAAGTCGTCAGCACCCTGGCCGATATCGAAGCCCTGCCGATCCCTGATCCGCACAAAGACCTCGGTTATGTGATGGACGCCGTCAGCACCATCCGCCGCGAACTCAATGGCCGCGTGCCGCTGATCGGCTTCTCCGGCAGCCCGTGGACCCTGGCCACCTACATGGTCGAAGGCGGCTCGTCGAAAGACTTCCGCAAGACCAAGGCCATGCTCTACGACAACCCGCAAGCCATGCACCTGCTGCTGGACAAGCTGGCGCAGTCGGTCACTTCCTACCTCAACGCGCAGATCATGGCCGGCGCGCAAGCCGTGCAGATCTTCGACACCTGGGGCGGCAACCTGTCGTCGGCGGCGTACCAGGAGTTCTCCCTGGCCTACATGCGCAAGATCGTCAGCGGCCTGATCCGCGAACACGAAGGCCGCAAAGTGCCGGTGATCATGTTCACCAAGGGCGGCGGCCTGTGGCTGGAAAGCATCGCCGACGCCGGCGCCGACGCCCTCGGCCTGGACTGGACCTGCGACCTCGGCGAAGCCCGCCAGCGCGTGGGCAACCGCGTCGCGCTGCAAGGCAACATGGACCCGACCGTGCTGTACGCCAAGCCGGAAGCGATCCGCACCGAAGTCGGCCGCATCCTGGCCAGCTACGGCAAGGGCAGTGGGCACGTGTTCAACCTCGGGCATGGCATTACGCCGGAAGTGAACCCGGAGCATGCGGGCGCGTTCCTGCGGGCGGTGCATGAGTTGTCGGCGCAGTATCACGAGTGATCGCTGCCCAATAAAAACGCCCGGTTTATGCCGGGCGTTTTTGTTTGAGGTCAGCGGACGTAAGGTGCTTGTAATGTCCTTTATTGCGGACATAAGATGCATTATTCATCTTAAAAGTCCGTTTTGGGTGACATCATGTTGCTGACTAATCCGCCTGATTTGGGCGACAGGATACGACAGCTGCGCCGTGCCAAAGGCTATAGCCAAGCGCAACTGGCGGATCGGGCCAAGTGCAACCGCAAGACCATCATGGATCTTGAAGCCGGTGAAAATGTCGCGATGTATACGGTGTTCAGGGTGATTTCTGCCCTGGGAATGGCATTGGAAGTTGTCGATAAACGCATTGACCTCAAATCCCTGGCTGATCTGGTGGAGCACGATGAGTAGAGTCAAATTGCTCAACGTCCTCACTCCTCAGGGGCACTCTGGCGAATTGTCCAAAGGCTCGCAGTTCGCGTTTTCCTATTCGTCCGCTGATGCCGAGCGAGAGGCATCGCTGGTCATGCCCTATGACTCGACACCTTCAGTCAGCAATGTATTGCATCCAATTTTCGATATGAACGTACCAGAAGGTTTTCTGGCCGATCAGATCAAGCGACGCATGGCCAAGCACATGCAGGTGGATGAGATGCGCCTGTTGTCGGTGATCGGTGGGAACCAGATTGGTCGGCTGACGTACCAGAATCCTGCCGAGGTATCAGTTCCTGTAACGGCTCAGGTGGGGCTCCAGCAAATACTGTCAGCCGATAGCTCCCAGGGCGTCTTCGAGTTTCTGGTGGAGACCTATTTCGAGTCGGGTATATCCGGCGTGCAGCCCAAGGTGCTGGTGCCTGACCTGGACAAGCTGGCCGGTAACCGCAAAACCATGCTCAGTTCTGACTTGATCGTGAAATCTGGCGCCGATGAGTACGCTCACTTGGCACAAAACGAGTTCCTTTGCATGGAAGCTGCTCGCATGGCGGGCATGGAGACACCGCCTTTCTGGTTGTCCGAAGGGGGTGATCTGTTTGTCATGGAGCGCTTTGACCTTACTCCCTCGGGGCGGCTTGGTTTTGAGGACATGGCCGTGTTGTTGGGGCTTAACAAAGATCCCCATGACAACTACAAGTATTCCCAGAGCTACGAAACCCTCGCGGCGGTGATCAATCATGTCTGTGCGCAAGGTGACCCGCTCCGTGAGCTTGAGCGGTTTTTCTCATCGATTTGCTTGTCGGTCATGGTGCGTAACGGCGACGCACACCTGAAAAATTTTGGTGTGATCTACACCCATCCAGGCGCCCGTGAGACGGTGCAGTTAGCGCCTGTATTCGATGTCACGACTACCACTGTGTATGAGAACTACAACCCCAAGTCTGGCCGTTCATTGGTTGACCGCACCCTGGCAATCAAGATGAACAAGGTGAAGGCTTATCCAGATCGCCAGCAACTGATGGAATTTGGTCGTAAGTACTGTGCGGTGGAGAAGCCTGGGATGATCATCGAGCGAATCGCTGAGGCGATGTCCGAGGCACTCATTGCGCATCAAGCTCGCATCGACGTCGAGTTGTTTTTGGTGATGCAGGCCGAGTGGGATGGGGGACGTGCGATGGCGCTCCATGACTCGGTCAGCACTGGAATGAAGCGCAAGCCTGTTGCGAAAAAACCGCTGTGAAGCGGTTTTTTTCTAACACATAAGTTATGTCGCTGTTTGCCCCAACGGCGGCAACTTCGCCAACTTCAACGCTACCAGCAACGCACCCACCAACAACGCCACGATAAACCCACCAATCCCGTTCCACTCGGCGTAATGCCAGAAGAACCCGCCTGCCGTTCCCGCCACGCTCGACCCTGCGTAATAGCAGAACAGATACAACGACGACGCCTGCCCCTTGGCCTTCACCGCGCGGCGGCCGATCCAGCTGCTGGCCACCGAGTGCGCGCCGAAGAAGCCGAAGGTGAAGATCAGCATGCCCGGCACCACCAGCCACAGCGGGGTGAACAGGGTCAGCACGATACCGGCGAGCATCAGCACGATGGTGGCCCACAGCACGCGGCGGCGGCCGAGGCGGTCGGCCAGGGAGCCGATTTTCGCCGAGCTGTAGATGCCCGAGAGGTACACCAATGACAACAGGCCGACCACGGCCTGGCTGAGGTCATACGGATCGCCCAGCAGGCGATAGCCGATGTAGTTGAACATCGTCACGAACGCGCCCATCAGCAGGAAGGCTTCGAGGAACAGCCACGGCAGGCCGGCGTCCTTGAAGTGCATGACAAACCCATCCAACAGGCTGCGCGGCTTGAGGCTGCTGGCGCGGAAGTTGCGCGATTCGGGGAGGATTTTCCAGAACACGGTGGCGGCGATCAGCGCCAGGGCGCCGATGATCAATGTGGCGGTGTGCCAACTGACGAAGTCGATCAGCACGCCCATGATCAAGCGCCCGCTCATGCCGCCAATCGCGTTGCCACCGATGTACAAGCCCATGGCCAGGCCGATGTGTTGCGGGTGGATTTCTTCGCTCAGGTAGGTCATCGCGACGGCGGCCAGGCCGCTCAATGACAAGCCCACCAATGCGCGCATCAGCAGAATCCCTTCCCACGTCGGCATCAAGCCACTGGCGATGGTCGCCAGCGCGGCGCAGAACAGGGCTGACACCATGACCGGCTTGCGGCCCAAGCGGTCGGAAATCGGCCCGGTGATCAGCAGGCCACAGGCGAGCATGGCGGTAGCGAGCGACAAGATCAGGCTGCTCTGCGCCGCATTGATGGAAAACTCGTGGGACAGCGCCGGCATCATCGGCTGCACGCAATACAGCAGGGCAAAGGTGGCAAAACCGCCGGAGAACAGCGCCAGCACCGTGCGCATGAACATCGGCGTGCCTTTTTCGATGTAGGCGTCATTGAGCTGCGCCACCACCTCATCCAGGGCAGTGGGCGGGACTTCTTGAGCGAGTGGAGCGACAGCAGAATTCACGGGGACCTCGGGGAGGGAAAGCGTGCCAGGACCGGCCATGCAAAAAAGAATATAGCTGGCTAATGATTCTTTCCAATATATTGTTCGACCTGTTTGAGAGCTTTTACGACCTAATGAGGGTGGTATGGAATTACGACATCTGCGGTACTTCATCGCCGTCGCCGAAGAACTGCATTTCGGCCGCGCCGCGCAGGTGCTGGGCATCTCGCAACCGCCGCTGAGCCAGCAGATCCAGGCGCTGGAGCAGCAGGTGGGTGCGCGTTTGTTCGAGCGTACCAATCGTCGGGTCGAGCTGAGCGAAGCGGGGCGCTTGTTCCTGCATGAGGCGCGGTTGGTGCTGGCCCAGGTGGACAAGGCGGCGGACGTGGCGCGACGTGCGCAGTTGGGTGAGCTGGGAGAGTTGAAGATCGGCTTCACCTCGTCGGCGCCGTTCAACGCGAGCATTCCCCAGGCGATCTTTGCGTTCCGCCAGGCGTTCCCGGCGGTGCACCTCAACCTGCAGGAGATGAGCAGCACCCAGGTGGCCGAGTCGCTGGTGGACGAGTCGATCCAGGTCGGCCTGATGCGTCCGCTGCCGTTGCCGGACTCGTTGAGTGTGGTCGAGCTGATGCGCGAGCCGCTGGTGGCCGTGTTGAACGCTGGCCATCCGTTGGTGGGCGGCAGTGAGCGTGGCTTGTACCTGGCGCAATTGGCCGAGGAACCGTTCGTGTTTTTCCCACGCAGCTATGGCAGTGGTCTGTATGCGCAGCTGATCAACCTGGCGCGTGACGCCGGTTTCAGCCCGCACTTCGCCCAGGAAGCGGGAGAGGCGATGACCATCATCGGCCTGGTGGCGGCGGGGTTGGGCGTGTCGGTGTTGCCGGCGTCTTACCAGCGCATCCGCATTGATGGCGTGGTCTATCGCACGTTGCTGGATGAGGAAGCGGTGACGGCGGTGTGGCTGGTGCAGCGCAAGGGCGTGCAGACACCGATGGCAGAGGGGTTTGTGGAGTTGTTGACGCGTAAGGCTGTTCAGTAAGAAATACGCACTTCAAAACGAAGCAGATCGAGGTGGGAGCTGGCTTGCCTGCGATAGCTGAGTGTCAGGCAACATCGATGTTGCTGATCCACCGCCATCGCAGGCAAGCCATCTCCCACAGTTGATCTTCAGTGTTTGCCAGATCGAGTTGCTCGACGTTCCCGAAAGGCGCCCTTTGTCGTTTCTGGAGAAGCCAACGTCTCAGTGTTACTTGGTCGTGCCCGTCTGCTCAAACAACTGCGCCGCCGAGCCGGCCTCGTTTGCGCCATTGCTGCGCAACCCGGCCATGATGTCGCGGTCGAGGTTGTTCACCCAACGGTTGTAGTTGCGGTGGATCTTGCCGTCCTTGTAACCCAGGTCGCGGCTGTCACGGTAGGTGATGGCGTAGCTGTTGCGGGTGTAGCGGATGTCGATGGCGGCGTAATACTGGTTGCGGATGGTGATCTCGGCCTGCACCAGTTGCGGGCTCAGGCGCTGCACGGTCCACTCGCGTTTTTGCAGGGCGGTGACGATCACCGTCTTCATTTTTTCTTCGCTGATCTGGATGTCGGCCGGCAGTTCGTGCTGGGTGTTGAGCACAGGTTTGTTGGTGCAACCGGCGGTGGTCAGCAGGGCCAGGGTGATCAGGGTGGCGCGTAGCAAGGAAGACATTCCGTATTCTCCAATCGATTAAAAAGTCAGGACCAGCGGCGGAAGATCAGCGACGTGTTGACGCCGCCAAAGGCAAAGTTGTTGTTCATCACGTAGTCGTGGTGCATCTCGCGGAACTCACCCTGCAGGTAATCCAGCTCGCCGCATTGCGGGTCGACGGCGTCCAGGTTGAAGGTGTGCACATAGTGGTTGCTGTTCATCATCTCGATGCTGAACCACGACTCCAGCGCGCCGCACGCACCCAAGGTGTGGCCGAGGAAACTCTTCTGCGAACTGATGGGCATGCGGCTGCCGAACAGGGCCTGGGTGGCCAGGGTCTCGGCGACGTCGCCTTGATCGGTGGCGGTGCCATGGCCGTTGACGTAGCCGATGGCGGACGGCTCCAGGCCGGCGTCTTCCAGCGCCAGCTCCATCGCACGGCGCATGGTTTTCTGTTCCGGGCGCGTGGTGTGCTGGCCGTCGGCGTTGCTGCCGAAGCCGACCAGCTCTGCGTGGATATGCGCCCCGCGCGCCAGTGCATGCTCCAGCTCTTCGAGCACCAGCATGCCGCCGCCTTCGCCGATCACCAGGCCATCGCGGCCGCTGTCGTAGGGCCGTGGGCTGGTCTGCGGCGCGTCGTTTTTCAGGCTGGTGGCGTAGAGCGCATCGAACACCATGGCCTCGGTGGGGCACAGCTCTTCGGCGCCGCCGGCGAGCATCAGCGGCAGGCGGCCGAACTTGATCGCCTCATAGGCATAGCCGATGCCCTGGCTGCCGCTGGTGCAGGCGCTGGAGGTGGGGATCAGCCGCCCGGTCAGGCCAAAAAAGATGCTGATATTCGCTGCCGTGGTGTGCGGCATCATGCGCACATAGGAGTTGGCGTTCAGCCCCTCGGCCACCGAGTTCAGCAGCATATTGCCGAACGCCTTGATCTCGTCGGTGCTGCCGGTGGACGAGCCACAGGCCACGCCCATGCGCCCGTCCTTGATCGACTCGTCACCGAGCAAGCCGGCGTCCTGCAACGCCTGCTCCGCCGCCCACACCGCCAGGCGCGAGACGCGGCCCATGCTGCGCAGTTGCTTGCGGGTCCAGTGGGCTGGCACGACAAAATCGTCAATCGGCCCGGCCAGGCGCGTATTCAATTCGGTGAAGCGGTCCCACTCGTCCATGCGCCGGATACCGCTGCGGTTGGCGCGGAAGTTGGCCGAGATGGTGGCCCAATCGCTGCCCAGGGAGGTCATGCCGGCCATGCCGGTGACGACGACACGCTTCATCAGCACAGGCCTCCATTCACGGCCAGGACCTGGCGGGTGATGTAGCCGGCTTCGGCCGACATCAGGAAATTCACCGCGCCGGCCACCTCTTCCGGGGTGCCCATGCGTTGCGCCGGGATCATCTTCATCAGCTCTTCCACCGGTACGTTTTCATCCAGCATCGCCGTGTCGATCAGGCCCGGCGCGACGCAGTTGACGGTGATCTTGCGCTTGCCCAGTTCAATCGCCAAGGCTTTGGCCGCGCCGATCAAACCCGGCTTTGGACGCACTGTAGTTGACCTGGCCACGGTTGCCGATCAACCCCGACACCGACGTAATGCACACGATACGCCCGGCGGCGCGCCGCCGAATCATCGGCATCATCACCGGGTGCAGCACGTTGTAGAAACCGTCGAGGTTGGTGCGCATCACCACGTCCCAATCGTCTTCCGACAACGCCGGGAACGCGCCGTCGCGGGTCAGGCCGGCGTTGAGCACCACGCCGTAGTAGGCGCCGTGCTGCTCCACATCGGCTTCAAGGATTGCCTTGCATGCAGCCCGGTCCGCCACATCGAATTGCAACACCCGCGCCTTGCGGCCCAGGGGCCTCGATCTCGACCTGCACCGCGTCGGCTTCGGCACGCCCGCTGCGGCAGTGCAGCACGAGGTCGTGCCCGGCCTGGGCCAGGCGCAGGGCGATGGCGCGGCCGATGCCACGGCTGGAGCCGGTGACCAGTACGGATTCAGTCATGGCGTTACGTCCTTCGATTCATCTAAATAGGTGGCCGCCTGGGGCGGTCGGAATACGTTCAAGCGCGCACTGGCCTGGATGCCTTCGCCGGTGAGGTGGCATTCGAACACACCCATGCCGTTGTCGTCTTCCAGGGAGCGCAGGCCGTGGATGGTCAACTCGGCGCCGGCCGGGAAGTGCTCCACGTTGCACTCGAATTTACGTGTGCCCAACAGGAAGCCCAGTTCCACGGCTTCGCCTTTGTGGCGCGCCCGGCAACCGGCATAGGCGGCGACACTTTGCGCCATCAACTCAATGCCGACCCACGCAGGCAGGCTGCCGTCGGGGCGGTTGAACAGGCCGCCGGGGGTGACGGTGACGCGGGTGCGAATCTGCTCTTCATCGTACGACAGCACCTGGTCGATCAGGATCATGTCGCCGGCATGGGGCAGCAGTTCGGCGAGTGGCCAAGGGGTCATGGGGCCTCTCCGATAATCAGGCTGACGTTGTTGCCGCCGAAGGCAAACGAGTTGCTCATCAGGCAGCGTTTTTCCAGGGTGTCGCCCAGCCGTGCCCAGTGCAAGGCTGGCAGCGCCGGGTCGGGCACGCCGTCCCAGACGTGCGGCGGCAGTTGGCCGTGGCGCAGGCTCAGCCAGCAGAACGCCGCTTCCAGCGCGCCCGCCGCACCGAGGGTGTGACCGCTCATGGGCTTGGTCGATGAGCAGGCCACGCCGTGGGGGAACAGGTTGGCGACGGCCAGGCTTTCCATGGCGTCGTTGTGCTGGGTGGCGGTGCCGTGCAGGTTCAGGTAACCGATCTGCCCGGGCTGCAATTTCGCGCTAGCCAACGCCTTGCGCATCGACTGCAACGCGCCTTTGCCGCTGGGCTCGGGTGCGGAGATATGGTGCGCATCACAACTGGCGCCGCTGCCCAGCAGGGCGATGGGCGCCGGCTCCTTGCTCATCACAAACAGCACCGCCGCTTCGCCGATATTGATGCCGTTGCGGTTCACCGAGAACGGGTTGCAGCGCTCGTTCGACACCGCTTCCAGCGAGCTGAAACCGTTGAGCGTGAGCTTGCACAAACTGTCCACGCCACCGCAGATCACCGCATCGCACACGCCCAAATCCAGCAGACGCTGGGCGCTCATCAGTGCGCGGGCGCTGGAGGTGCAGGCGGTGGAAATCACATAGGCCGGGCCGCTCAGTTGCAGCCAGTCGGCGAGGAAATTCGCCGGAGCGCTGAGTTCCTGCTGCTGGTAGTCGTAGTCGCCGGGGAACTGGTGTTCCCGCAGGAAATGGGCGATGCCACGGCTGGCCTCGTCGATCCCCGAAGTGCTGGTACCCAGTACAACGCCGACCCGCGACGCGCCGTAGGTGTGGATCGCCTGGCGAATCTCGCCCTCGATCTGCAACGCCGCTTCCAGCAGCAGCTGGTTGTTGCGGCTGCTCTGCTGGCCGAGTTCTGCGGGGATAGTCGCCAGCTCGCCATGTACCGCGCCAACCGGCAATACACGCTCCGGCACCCAGCCGCTTTCGGCGACCATACCCGAGCAGTCGCCGGCAAACAGGCTGCGGCTGACCTCGGCCTGGCCACGGCCGAGGGCGCAGATCACGCCGAGGGCGTTGAGGTAGGCCGTCATTGCCCGGCTCCCAGCGGCGTGATGCGGTAGCTGAGGGGCTGGCCGCTGATGTTCACGCTGAACACCTCGGAAGACTGATACACGATCTTCCAATGACCCGGCAGGGTGCGCGTCAGGTCCATCGCTTGCGCCGTCGGATACAGCGCGCGCAAGTCATTCGCCGAGGTCAGCGCAAACAACAGCGCGGCAAACAGCTCGCGCGCCTGAGGATTGGGCGGCAGCAAGCCGTCGGCCTGCCACTGCCCATCGATCAGTTTTTGCCGGGCCTGGGGAATGCCCAGCGGGTCCATCATCGACCAGCGCATGCCGCCGCCTTCGCGCTGGATCACCAGCAGCCAGTCCTGGCTTTGGCCATCAGCCAAGCGCTGCACGTGCAATTGCAGGGGCAGGGCCAGGCTCGGGGGTTTCTCCGGCAACGGCGGCTGGCTGGCGCAGGCGCTCAGCAACAACAGGCAGCCGATCAGCCACACACGCATCATGTGGCCGCGCTCGCCAGCGGCTTGCGCGCCACGCAGTTGACCAGGGTTTCTTCGCGCTGCCCCACCGGCGGCGCCTGGCGCAGGCCCCAGCGCTCCAGCAGGCCGAAATCGCTGGAACGGCTCCACCACAGGTACGGGTACGAGACGTTCTGCGGGCCGAATTCAAAGCCCTGTTCGCGGATCATCTCCAGGTATTCCTCAGCGCTTTTCTGCACATGCATCGGGTGGCGGAACAGCCAGCGGATCACCCAGGTGTCGATATAGGCTTCGGTGGACTCGGCAAACAGCAGGTACCCGCCCGGCTTGAGCACGCGGTAGAACTCTTTCAGCGCGCGATGCTGTTCGACCAGGTGGTGAAAGGTCTGGTGGCAGAACAGGATATCGACGCTTTCATCCGGCACATCGAGCGTGGCGCAATCGCTGCCGATCAGCTCCACGGCCATGCCCTGGCGCGCCGCTTCAGCCTGGCTCAGTGTCAGGCTGTGGGGGTCGGCGTCGAGGCCGATCAGGCGTGCGGGGGCGAACACCTGCCGCAGGTATTGGAATGACTTGCCCTGGCCGCAACCGGCATCCAGCAGCACCGGCGCCTCTGGCAGCGGGTCGGTGAACAGGCTGCGCAGGTCGTTGATCGCCACGCGCAGCACATGGTGCTGCCAGGTGTGGCTGCGCAGGAACCAGAAGCCGAATTTGGTTTCTTCGACGTAGTTTTTACTCAGGTACTGACTGCTCATACCGGCTCACTCGCACAGATTTCCGACAACATCCGCAAGCGCCGCTTGGGCTCGCTGACAAACGGGTTGCGCTCTTCCCACGCGTAGCCGGCGAGGATCGAGCAGATCATCCGGCGGATCTCCGGCGAGCTGTCCGGGTGGTAGATCACATCCTGGAACGTGCCGGCGTACCAGCCTTCGACGTAGCAGCGGAAGGTGTCCACGCCGCGTTTCAAGGGCGCGGCGAATTCGGTTTGCCAGTCCACGGTTTCGCCCGTCAGTTGGCGGTGCAAAAGGCCGGCGGCCATGCTTGCCGAACGCATGGCGATGGTCACGCCGGACGAGAACACCGGGTCGAGGAATTCCGCCGCATTGCCCAGCAGCGCAAAGCCCGGGCCGTGCAAGGTCTTGACGTTGGCCGAGTAGCCGCCGATGGTGCGCGCCGGCGTGTCCCATACGGCGTTTTGCAGCACGTTGGACAGGCTTGGGGTTTCGTCGATAAACCCGCGCAGGCACGCATCGAGGTCGCCGTCGCGGCCGTCGAAATGCTCCTTGGCCGCGACCACGCCCACCGAGCAGCGGCCGTTGCTGAACGGGATGCTCCAGAACCAGATGTCACGTTTGGTCGGATGGGTGGTGATGAGGATCTTGCTGCGGTCGAAACCGGGGTGTTCGATACGGTCTTCGATATGGGTGAACACCGCCTGTCGCACCGGGAAATCCGACGGCGCTTCCAGGTCCAGCAGGCGCGGCAGCACGCGGCCGTAGCCGCTGGCGTCGAGTACGAACTTGGCCTTGAGGTGGTACTCGCTGCCGTTCTCGCGGCGCACGTGCAGGTAGTGGGTTTCGCCTTTGAAATCGACGCCGACGATGGTTTCGCCGTAGCGGATGTCCACGCCTTGCAGCGCCGCCTGATCGGCCAGCAGCTTGTCGAATTCGCCGCGCTGCACCTGGAAGGTGGTCGGCTTGCCGTTGCTGAACGTGTCGCTGAAATCAAACGCGCTGTAGCGCTCGCCCCAGGCGAACGCGGCGCCGGTTTTCACCTGGAAACCGGCGGCCTGCACGGCGTCGAGCATGCCGGCTTCTTCGATGAAGTCGATGCAGTGGGACAGCAGGCTTTCGCCGATCGAGAACCGTGGAAAATGCTGGCGCTCGATAATCAATACATCATGCCCTTTGCGCTTTAACAGCGCGGCGGCGATGGCCCCGGACGGACCGGCACCGATCACCACCACCTGGCGACGTTCCATTTCAACTATGGGCACGAGGGCTCCTTGCCGCATTGGCGATAATCACATTCATAAGGCGTGCTTCTGTTGCCCGGCCCAGGGCGCCAGCATAAAGCTGAATGCCAGGCCAAGGCTGACCGATAAGCCGAAATTACTCACCGCCGGTGTGCTGGACACCGCCAGCAGGCCGAACGACAACCAGGTCGTCAGCGCCGCCAGCAGCGTGCCCAGCAAGCTGACCGCCGGGCCGCCGATCTGCTCGCGCATGAGGATCGCGTAATCCACGCTGATGGCCGTGACCAGCAGCAGGCCGAACAGGCTGAACAGGGTCAGCGGCTGGCCCAGCCAACCGAGGCTGGCCAGGCTGCACAGTGCCGCCAGCAACGGCAGCGCAACGATGCGCAGCGCACCGCCAAAGCCGAACGGCAGGATCAGCAACAGCACGATCAGCACGCACGACATCAATTTCAATTCAGCGGCGCTGATCTGCGTGTCGGCGAACACCCGGTTCAGATCGCCGAGGCGATCCACCAGTTGCACGCCGGGCAAATCCACCGCCTGCACCCGCAGCAGCGCCGGGTTGTTCAGGCCTTGCAAGCTGACCATCGCCGCTACGCCGCCGTCTACCGGGCCCAGCCACAAGGTGCGCCAGGGTTCGGCCAGCGGGCCTTGCAGTGCAGCGTCGATGTCTTGGGTGGGCAGCGCTTGCAGGTGCGCGACTTCGGCGTGCAGGGCGCTGGCGGGCACGCCGAGGTCCAGCAGCGGTTGCCAGTGTTGCGGCAGATTGTTCAGGGCATCGCGCAGTGTTTGCTGCTCGGCGGGCAGGCTGACCAGTTGGCTGAGGGCCATGTAGCCTTGGAGCTTGCCCATGTTCACCAGTTGATCGAGACGCTGGCCCAGGGCGCTTTCCCGTTCCAGCAACTGCTGCTGGTCCTCGGCGCGCACCAGGAAGAACTGGCTGGTGGGTTGGAATCCAGTAATCCGCGCCACGGCTTGTGCTTCTTGCAGCAGTTGCGGCGGCGCGCCGATCCATTGGCGAATATCGTTTTTGCTGTTGAGCTGCCACAGGCCACCGGCGCAAAACAGCAGCAACAGGGCCAGCAGCGCCGCGCTCGGCACGCGCTTGAGCAGCGATTCGCGCACTAGCCACAGGCATTCGGCGATGCGCAGCGGCCATTGCGCCGGGCGCAGTTCGACGCCCTTGAGCAGCGCCGGCAACAGGCACACCGCCGACAGGTACGCGCCGACCAGGCCGGCGGCCGAGAACACGGCGATTTGCGTCAGCGCCGGGAACGGCGTCCAGGCCAGCGCCAGGTAGCCGATGCAACTGGTCGCCAGGCTCAGGCTCAGCCCCGGCAGCGTCAGGCGCAACGCCGGCCAGCTGCGCCAGGGTTTCAGGCTCCAGCTTTTCGACAGGTAGTGCAGCGGGTAATCCACCGCCACGCCAATCAGGCTGGAACCCAGCACCAGGGTCATCACATGCATATGGCCGAACAGCGCCACACAGGCCACCGCGCCAAACAGCATGCCCACCAGCACCGGCACAAACGCCAGCAGCACGCGCCAACGGCGGAAGGCGAGCAACAGCAGCAACAGGATGCCGACGGTGGCGCCGCCGCCGCCGACCCAGGTGATTTCCCGCGTGGCTTGCTGCTGACCGTTGGCCGCATACAGCAGCCCGCTGGCGGCGAGCAACTGCGCGCCTTGCTCGCCGGCTTGTGCACGGCTGGCCTGGAGCAGGTCCGCCACTTGCAGCGGTTTCATGTCGAAGGCATTGCCGGTGGTGCGCGCACGCAGCAGCACCCAGCTCTGGCCGTCGGCATCGGCGATCAGCGCGCCGCTGCCGATATCCAACTGCACCGAGCCGTGTTGTGGCTGGCTGTTCTGGATGCGCCCGGTCAGGCCCAGCCAGTCATCCTGGCTCGGCACCAGGCTGAAGCCGGTGAAGGGGTCGAACAGCGCTTGCACACGCTGCTGGATGAAGGCGTCGGGTTGTTCGATCAGTTGCTCGCGGTCCTTGGCCGAGAGCATCGCCAGGCGCCCGCGCAGCAATTGCTCGCGCAGCGCCGGCAGGTCGGCTTGCAGGTTCCACTGGACCTTTTCAAACAGGCCGCTGGCTTGCCAGCGCTCGCCCAATTGTTGCGCCACGGCCACCGCTTGCTGGCGGTCGGCATGCCCGACCAGCACCAGCATTTCGCGGTTCAACGGCTCTTGCATGCGCTGTTCGGCTTGCAGCTCCAGGGCGTCCGGCGTGTTGCCCGGCACCAGCTCCATCAGGTTCGCCGACAACGGCGCGCCATGGCGCCACTGCCAGCCGGCCAGGGCCAACACGGCCACCAGCAGGATCAGGAACAGCCGCGGTAACAAACGCTCACTGCGCAAAGTCGTGGCGCTCCGCGTCGCTCAAGGGCAGGGCGGCGGTGCTGTCCTGCATGCGCAGCAGGGTGCTGTCGCCCTGGGTTTCCAGCAGCTCGATGTTCTGCACCAGCTCGCCACCTTCGATATTGATCTGGGTGAAGACTTGTTTCAGCAGCAGCGAGCGTGGGATCAGGGTCAGCTTCCAGTCGTTGGCCTCGCCTTTCAGTTGCAGCTCGAAGTCACGCTGCAAGCCGCTGCTGTCGCCCTGGAGCACGGCGAGGAACAGACGATTCTGCTCGGCACCGGCGCTCTTGTTCGGCAGCGGCTGCCAACCCGTGGCGTCACGGCGGGCGATGCCCTGGGCGCTGATGCGGTAGTCCTGTTGCAGCGGGGTTTTCAGCAGCCACAGCAGGCCGTGGTCCTTGGCGAGGACGAAGGTGCCTTTGCTGACCAGCGGCTGGGGCAGGGCGCGCAGGTGTTTTTCCTGGGTGAAGTTGCCGTGGATCACCGAGGGTTTGGCGAGCTGGTCGCTGAGCTGCTGCAAGTCAAAAGCATGGGCACTGAAACTCAGGAACAACCCGATCAACAATGTGGGAGCGGGCTTGCCCGCGATGAGCCTGAGGGCGCTGCGGAGTGTCAGGCGGATTGCGTTATCGTTGACGTCCATCGCGGGCAAGCCCGCTCCCACAGGGGATCTCATTTCAGGGCTCTCTCGACGGCGTCTGTGAATATCTTGGGGGAGGCTAGCTGCATTTCGCGGCTGGTGACGTCCACTGCGACTTGCACGGTGCTGGCACGGGTCAACCGCTCGCCACTGGCCAGGTCGGTGATCAGGTAATTGACCTTCAAACGGTTCTCCCACTCCACCAAACTGGCGCGCACGTTGATGGTCTGGCCAAACACCGCGCCGCGCACGTAGCGCAGCTGCATGTCGATCACCGGCCAGGCGTAGCCCGACTCCAGCATCTGCGTGTAGTTGTGGCCGAGCTTGTCCAGCAGCGCGCAGCGCGCCACTTCCAGGTACTTCACGTAGTGCCCATGCCAGACGACGTTCATGGTGTCGACGTCGAAAAACGGCACGAGGATTTCGGTGTCGCAGTGCAGCACGCCGGGGCTACGCATGCAGCCTCCAGTGTTGCGCGGCGATGCGTTGCAGGCACAGGCGCAGTTCGCCTTCGAGGGCGCGGTCTTCGATCACTGGCGGGAAGTCCTGCGCCAGTTGTTCGTGCATCGCCGCCAGCGCGGGAGGCAGCGGGCGTGCATCGGCGGCCTGGGCGCGCAGCCACACGCCTTGGTTGGCGGCGAGCAAGGTGGCCGCGGCGACCTGTTCGGTCAGTTCCAGCACGCGGATCGCATCGCGGGCGGCGATGGTGCCCATGCTCACTTTGTCCTGGTTGTGGCATTCGGTGGAACGCGAGAACACGCTGGCCGGCATCGTATTTTTCAGCGCTTCGGCGGTCCAGGCGCTGGTGCCGATCTGCACGGCCTTGAAGCCATGGTTGATCATCGCGCGGTCTGCCGGGGCGCCGGACAGGTTGCTTGGCAGGCCGTGGTTGTAGCGCACGTCTACCAGCAGGGCGAGCTGGCGGTCGAGCAGGTCGGCGACGTTGGCCACCAGGGTCTTGAGGCTGTCCATGGCGAAGGCAATGTGGCCGCCGTAGAAGTGGCCGCCGTGGAGCACGCGTTCTTCTTCGGCGTCGATGATCGGGTTGTCGTTGGCGCTGTTCAGTTCGATCTCGATGAACGATCGCAGCCAGTTCAGGCTGTCAGCCAGCACGCCGAGGACGTGGGGCGCGCAGCGCAGCGAGTAGCGGTCCTGCAAGCGATGCAGTGGCGCGGTCGGCGCGTCGATGGCCAGGTCCTTGCGCAGCCACGCGGCGACTTGCATCTGCCCCGGGTGCGGCTTGGCGGCGAACAGGCGCTCATCGAAGTGTTCCGGGTTGCCTTGCAGCGCCACCACGTTCAGCGCGGTGATGCGCGTGGCCAGTTGCAGCAGGTAGTCGGCGCGGGCGAAGGCCAGGCACGCGAGGCCGGTCATCACGGCGGTGCCGTTCATCAGCGCGAGGGCTTCTTTCGGGCGCAGCACCAGCGGGTCCCAGCCCAGTTCGCGATGGACGTCGGCGGCCTGGCGGCGTTCGCCACGGAACATCACTTCACGTTCGCCGGACAAGGTCGCGGCCACGTAGGACAGCGGCGTCAGGTCACCGCTGGCGCCCACCGAGCCTTCTTCCGGGATCAGCGGCAGCACGTCGTGTTCCAGGAAGGCATGCAGGCGTTCCAGCAGCTCCACGCGCACGCCGGACACGCCGTGGCACAGCGACTGCAAGCGCGCGGCCAGCACGGCGCGGGTGGCTTGCGCATCGAGCAACTTGCCCAGGCCGCAACCGTGGAAGGTGTAGAGGTGTCGCGGCAGCGCTTCGACGTGCTGCAACGGCACGGCCACCACGCAGGAGTCGCCGTAGCCGGTGGTCACGCCGTAGATCACGCCTTCCTTGTCCAGCAGCGAGTCGAGGAACTGCGCGCCCTTGGCGATGCGCTGGCGGTAGGCGGCATCGCCCTGCAATTGGGTAGGCGCCTGACGGTTGGCCAGGGCCAGCACGTCTTCGATGCGCAAAGCGCGTTCGCCAAAGGTTACCGGCTCAAGATGCGTGGTCATCGGTCTTCCAGAAAGGGTAAAAGTTGAACCATTGTTGGGGCGCTTCCAGGCAGAACTGGCCCAGGCGTGCGGCGTAGCGCGCGGTCCACAGGGCTATGACCTGCTCGCGGGTATTACGTTTCCATTCGATCAAATCGGCGAAAGGCTCGATGGTCAGGCGATAGCGGCTTTTGTGCTTGAGGCACATCAGCAGGTTCACCGGGCATTTGAGCAAGCCGGCCAGCAGCCACGGGCCTTGGGGGAAGGCGGCGGCGTGGCCGAGGAAGTCCACGCGCACCGTGCGCCCGCCGTGCAGCGGCACGCGGTCGCCGGCGATGGCCAGCCATTCGCCGTCATCCAGGCGCTGGCTGAGCAGCAGCATGGTGGCCGGGTCCAGTTCGCTGACCTGGATCAGGCGCAAGTGCGTCGCCCCGGCTTCGCCGAGCAGGCGGTTGAATTGTTCGGCGTGCTTGGTGTGCACCAGCACGTTCATGGTTACTTGTTCGCCAATCTCGGCGAGGGCGCGGCACACTTCGAGGTTGCCCAGGTGCGCGCCCACCAGCATCTGCCCGCGCTCGCCGCGCAGTTGCCCGCGCAACTTGGCCGGGTCGTTGATCTCGATCTGTTCCAGGCGCAGCTTGCCGTTCCACACGTCGAGTTTGTCGAGCAGGGAGTCGGCGAAGGCCATGAACTGGCCGAACACGCGCTTGTGGCTGGGGCGCAGGTCATCACGCCCGCTCCACTCGGCCAGGCGCTGCTGGTATTGCCAGGCGCTGTGGCGTGCGGTGCGGCCGAACAGGAAGAAGTACAGGACGATGGCGTACAGCAGCGGGCTCAACACGCGGCGGCCAAGGACCTTGGCGGCGAACGCGGTGAGTTTCATCAGCAGGAAGCTGCCGCGCTCCTCGCGATCGGCCCAGTGCTTGGTGCTGTCGCTCATGCCTGCCACCGCCGCCACAGGATCATCGGCGAGCGCACCAACATGCCGAAGAACAAGCGGGTGTGCATCGCCGAGATGCGCACGTTGTCGCGGAACAGGCGGAAGTGCGACAGGCCGTCCGCCGGGTAATGCACGCGGGTCGGCAGCCAGCGCATCGGCTGGTTGCGCCAGGCCAGGCGCACGAGGATGTCGGAGTCGAAATCCATGCGCGTGCCGATGTAGGCCGAGTCCATCAGCGCCAGCGTGGGGGGCAGCGGGTACACGCGAAAGCCGCACATGGAGTCGCGGATCTGCAGCGACAGGGTGTTGATCCACACCCATACGTGGGTCAGGTAGCGCGCGTAGAGGCGACCTTTGGGCACGCTCTCGTCGTATTCGGGGTAGCCGCAGATGATTGCGCTGGGGTGGGTGCGAGAGGCGTCGAGGAAGGTGTCGACGTCGCGCAGGTCGTGCTGGCCGTCGGCGTCCACTTGCAGGGCGTGGCTGAAGCCCAGGCGCGCGGCTTCGCGGAAACCGGCCATGACCGCGCCGCCCTTGCCCTGATTGCTCGGCAGGGTCAGCAAGGTGACGTTATCCAGGGTTGCCAGTTGTGCAAGCACTGCCGCGCACGTTGGGCTGCTGCCGTCGTCTACCAGCAGGCAGGGCAGGCCGCTGTCGAGCAGGCTGCGGACTACGGCCGGGACGGCGGCTTCGTGGTTGTAGACCGGGATCAGGGCGCAGGGCTTATGCATCGACGGTCTCCAGCAAAATCCGCCCACTGGAGCAGGCCGCGTCGCCATTGCGATAGGTGAAGTACAGCTTGCTGCGTTCCTGATCAAAGCGCAGGTGCAGTTCGACCGCGTCGCCCGGGCGCACCAGTTGCTGGAACTTGAGCACTTCCATCCCGGCGAAGGTCGCGGGCAAGTCGAGCAGTTGCTGGCCGAGGTTGAACGCCCATTCGATCTGCACCACGCCCGGCAACACCGGCGTGACCGGGAAGTGGCCGCTGAAGTAGGCGAGGTCCGGCGGGATGCTCAGTTGCAAGGTCCACTCGCCGTTGGCTTCGACTTGCTCCAATACTTCCGGCGCCTTTGGCCGTGGCGCCAGCAGCAACGCCTCGACTTGGGCTTGGGGCAGTTTGCCTTGGCTGTTGAGCGGCAGCTGGCGCAGTAAGCGCCAGCGACGCGGCAGCGCCAGGGCTTCGCAGTGTTGGCTCAGATGCTGGCGCAGGGTTTGGGTCAGCGTGCGCCGGCCCTGATTGCGCAAGGCATGCAGGCCCTCGGCGCTCAGCACCACCAATGCACCGAGTGACGCGCGGTTTTCCTGTACCACGCCCAAGCGGGTTTCGGCGACCCACGGGTGGGCCATCAGCGCTTGTTCGAGCATGGGCAGGGAGATGCGTTTTTCTTCCAGCTTGACGATGCGGTCCAGGCGCCCGAGCAGTTCGAAGCGGCCATCGGCGTGGATGCGCGCGGCGTCGGCGGTCTGTTCGACATGCCCGGCGGGCAGGTAGGGCGAAGCGATGCGCAGGGCGCCGTCGGCGTCCTGGCTCAACTCCACGTCGGCGAACGGCTGCCAGGGCTGCGCGCCCTGGCGCCAGGCGATGCCGCCGGTTTCCGAGCTGCCGAGGATTTCCGTCGGCCATTGCTGCAGGCGGTCGTACAGCTCGCCAGCGGCTTCGATGGGCAACGCGCCGCCGGAGGAAAACACCCGCGACACCTGGCTCAGCGCCGGCCAGTCGAGGTTGTCGCCCATGCGCTTGAGCAGCGCCGGGCTGGCGACCCAGGCGAATTGTGGGTGTTCGCGGCTGGCGCGCTGCAAGTCCTCGGGAAAGGCCAGTTGCTTGCGCACAAAGGCGCGCCCGGCGCACAGCGGCCACAGCACGCGGAACAGCAGGCCGTAGATATGTTGGGTGGCGACGCTGCCGATGATGCAGGCGCCTTTCAAGTCTGCGCCCCACAGGGTTTCCAGGGCGTCGACTTCGTTGGCCAGTTGGCGCAGGGACTTGTCGATGCGCTTGGGCTCGCCGCTGGAGCCGGAGGTGCACAGGCTCAGTTGGCAGGCGTCGAGGTCCAGCGCCGCTGCGCTCAACGGCGCTTGATACAGCGCGTCGAGGTGCGTCGCGTCGGTCAACCAGGCGTCGACGGCAGTGTCCCAGCGTTGGTGGGTTTGCGCTTGCAGGTCGGCCGGCAGCAGCACGCTGACCCCGGCGCGCCAGGCACCCAGCAGGGCAATCGCCAGGAGACCGGCGTCTTCCAGGTGCACGGCGACGCGCTGGATACCGCGCGCGCGCAGCCCCGCCGCGAGGCTCAGGGACTGTTCCCACAGCTGGGCGTGATTCATCGCAGGTTCGGTGGTGACCGGACGCTGCTCCAGCGGCTCAAGCAGCAAGTGCTCAAGTTTCAACCCATTCATACGCGGCCTCGAACCCTTTGTCGTACCAGCCATTCCACGGCAAACAACAGCCCCATCAGCCCGTAGGCGATCAGGCCGTTGTACAACGTCCACCAGCTCAGCGGCGCCCACAGGGTGAGGGCGGCGGCGAGCAGGCCATTACACAGAAAAAACGCGCTCCAGACCACGGTGACCTGGCGCGTATACACAATCGCGTGGGGCGGTAGCTGCGGGTCGGTCATGCGCGCCAGGCGTTCCACCATCGGCGGGCCGTATTTCAGGCTCAGGCCAAACAGCGCCAGCATGAACGCGCTGACCAGGCTCGGGTACCAGCGCAGCAGGTGCGGGTTGTCGAACCAGGCCAGCAGCAGGCAGAACACGATCACCGCCAGCGCCATCCAGCGGCTGCCGGGGCGCCGGGCGCCGGTAACCGCGCGCAACAGCCACAGGCTGCCCAGCAGCAGGCCGAATTGCCACGGTGCAAAGTGCTCGGTGCCGTAATACACCGCAAAGGGGTACAGCAGCCCCGCCAACAACAGGCCAAGGCCGATCAGCCGGCTCATGCGGCGGGTTGCACCAGGCGGTACACCGCCTCAACCACGTCGTCCACGGTACGCACGGCCTTGAACTCTTCGGCGGCGATCTTCTTGCCGGTCTGGCGCTTGATATGGTCGATCAAGTCCACGGCGTCGATGCTGTCGATTTCCAGGTCCTGGTACAGGTTGGCGTCAAGGGTGACGCGTTCCGGCGCCAGTTCAAACAGTTCCACCAGGGCGTCGCGCAAGGTGTTGAAAATATCGTCACGAGTTTGCATGGTAGGGTCTCAAGCTGCCTGTCGGGCCGTGACGAACGCCGCAAGGCTGGCCACGTTGGTGAAGTGATTGCGGGTGTCCTTGGCGTCGGCATCGATCTTGATGCCGTACTTTTTCTGGATCGCCAGGCCCAGTTCCAGGGCGTCTACCGAATCCAGGCCCAGGCCTTCGCCGAACAGGGTTTGGTCGCTACCAATGTCGTCGACGCTGATGTCCTCAAGGCCCAGGGCCTCGATGATCAGCGTCTTTATGTCGTACTCAAGGCTGTTGCTGTCGCTCATCTTCGGCGAGCTCCTTAATAAAATAGTCATGCAGGTAATCGTTGAGCTTGCGTGAAGCCTGGGGCGCGGGCCCCAGTGTGGCGAACGCCTGTGGTTCTATATCGGCACCCACGCGCAAACTGAAGTGAAAGCGGCGTTTGGGGATGCGATACCAGGGCTCGGCCTTGGTCAGTGTGGTGGGGCTGACCTTGATCACCACCGGGGTGACGATTGTCGCACCGCGCAGTGCAATGGCGGCGCCCCCGCGATGAAAGGCGGGCGCCGCGCCGGGCGTGGTGCGGGTGCCTTCGGGGAAGATGATCAGGGTCTGGCCGTCGCGCAGGGCGTCGGCGGCGGCGTCGAGCATGTCGGCGCTGCCGTCATTGCTGATGTAGCCGGCGTCGCGCACCGGGCCACGCATGAACGGGTTCTGGAACAGGCTCTGCTTGACCACGCAGTTGGTCTGGCGCATCAGGCCGATGAGGAACACCACGTCGATCAGCGACGGGTGGTTGGCCACGATCATCTGCCCCGGGCGACCGAGTTTTTCCGCACCTTCGACGCTGTAGGTGAGGATGCCCAGGCGGTACATCAGGCGAATGAAAAACCAGAACAGGCAACTGATGGTGTGGCGCGCACGTCGCTGATGCTGCCTGGCATCGCCCGGCAGGCAACTGAGCAGCGGGAACACCAGCAAGCGCAGGCACAGGCCGCCGACGCCAAAGGTCAGGAAGCTGATGGCGGTCGCGAACAGGCGCCAATAGTAGGCCTGCCGTGGCTTGTCGGTGATTACTTGCGTTGCCAGTTCCATACGCGGTTCTTCCAGGCATGTTGGCAGGCGCCTTGCTCGGTAAGCAGGGTGCGCAGCAGGTTCAGGGCGTGGGGCCACTGGGTTTGAGTGGGTTGGACCGTGGCGGTGCGCAGTTCCAGCTGCCACTCGTCGCCCGGCGTCAGCAGCAGGCCGAGGGCGTAGGGGAACGGCACGTCCTTGATCCAGCTGGCGTAGGCCTCGGGTGGCTGTTCTTCGGTGATTACCAGCAATACGGCCGGGGCGCCTTCGTTGAGCAGCGCGGCGGCCTCCAGCAAGCCGTGTTCCAGGCCGTCGCCGGCGGCGGCGAGGGCGGTCATTTCGCTGGTTTCATTGCGCAGGATCGACCACAGCCCAATCACCGCGTTATGCACCGACAGGCTGAACTGGGTCGGCGACAGGGGCTGGTCGTTGGCCAGGTCGCTGAGGATGTCGAGGGTGCGCGGGGTTTCGCCATGCCGGGAGATGAACACCAGCGGCAGATCCTGCAAGCCTTCGGCCAATGGCCAGCCGACGCTGAACGCCATGCGTGCCAGGCGGCTCAGGCGACGGCGCTGCATCGCTGGCAGAAATGACACGTCGGGGGAGGCGTCGCTGGCGGGAATGACCACTGGGGCCTTGCTCCAGGCCAGCCAGTCTTGCGCGCAGTCGAGACCAGGGGCCCAGGCGCGCCATTGGGCGATGTTGAAATTGATCACTGAGAGGTTATCCCGCCCCTGCGGGCTTCCATGTGCGGCCGTTGGCCCCGAATACCGGGACAGGGAACAATGGCCGAATGGCGCGCATTATCCCGGTGCTGCGGGGTTCTAGCAAACTTTGGTAATGAATTGTTCAAGGTTGATTACAAATGGCCCGGAAAGATTTACAGATTGTCGGTTACCCGGAATCAGATTGGATTGTCGGACTGTTCTGTTTAATTTGTCGGCGGCATATGACAGTCGGCGCTCCAATCGCCTGTGATGCTGTAAGTGCGTGGATGAACAAGGTAGCTAACAGGCGCTTTTGCCCTCTACACTCGGGCATTCATTGATACACGGAGGTTTTTCCATGCGGCGTGTGGTGTTCAATCAGAAAGGCGGCGTTGGCAAATCCAGCATTGCCTGCAACCTGGCGGCGGTCAGCGCCAGCGAAGGCTATCGAACCCTGTTGGTGGACCTCGATGCACAAGCCAACTCAACCCAGTACCTCACCGGGCTGACGGGCGACGACATCCCCATGGGGATCGCGGATTTTTTCAAGCAAACCCTGTCTTCCGGGCCGTTTTCGAAGAAGAACAAGGTGGATATCTACGAAACGCCCTTCGATAACCTGCATGTGGTCACCGCCACCGCCGAGCTGGCAGACCTGCAGCCCAAGCTTGAGGCCAAGCACAAGATCAACAAGCTGCGAAAGCTGTTGGACGAGTTGAGCGAAGATTACGACCGGATCTACCTGGACACCCCGCCAGCGCTGAACTTCTACGCGGTCTCGGCGTTGATCGCCGCTGATCGCGTGCTGATCCCCTTCGATTGCGACAGCTTCTCGCGCCAGGCGCTGTACGGCCTGCTGGCTGAGATCGAAGAGTTGAAGGAGGACCACAACGAAGGCCTTGAGGTTGAAGGGATCGTGGTCAACCAGTTCCAGGCCCGGGCGACGCTGCCGCAGCAGATGCTCGATGAGTTGATTGCCGAGGGGTTGCCGGTGCTGCCGGTGTACCTGGCCAGTTCGGTGCGCATGCGCGAGTCGCACCAGGAGAGCAAGCCGCTGATCCACCTGGACCCACGGCATAAGTTGACCCAGCAGTTTGTGGAGTTGCATAACCTGCTGGAAAGCGCCTGATCTCGAATGCCACACCATTCCCCTGTGGGAGCTGGCTTGCCTGCGATAGCTGTAGTGAATTCAACACTGTCATCGCAGGCAAGCCAGCTCCCACATTTTTTTGCATTCCAGAACGGGATTTGGATATGTCCTACTGATGCTGTAGGACAGGTCTGGCAATAGGGCATGAGCCTTGTATCGTTGCCTACGCGTACGCCAGAATCCGCCGGCTTGTGCGTCTGGAGGGGTGTCTCTTAAGGTTCGCCGGTCGCTGAATGTTCAGTGATCGGGTTTAGTAGCCCGTGGTGAGACGTACAGCAATTCTCCATTTGATGGTGGCTGTACGGAGGGCGCTTTCGGGCGCGCCGGTTGTGTCTCCCCGGTCTACTAACCTGCGTACAGCTGCCACCCTCTGTTTAGTAGCGGTCGGTTGCGGCTCCATTCTCCGGAGACGATCCATGGCTAATCTTTATTCTGTTACCCCCAACCTCCCCACCGAAACCCTCGTCCTCAACAGCTACGAGACCTTCTCTAGCGTGCGCACCTTATTGCTCAGCCTTTCCAACGACCTCACCGGCGAACACCGCGACGTGGCCCTGGCGATCCACCAATTAAGCGAGCTAGGCGTACTGCTGGTCGGCCAGATGATGGACCGCGAAGCCCCACTGCCCTAAACCTGCAATGCGGTCTCTGTGGGAGCTGGCTTGCCTGCGATAGCTGCAGTGAATTCAACACTGCAATCGCAGGCAAGCCAGCTCCCACATTTGACCGGGTTACACGCCTTGGCTGCGCAGCCAGGCCATCAACTGCGGCAACGGAAACGCCCCACTCTGGCGCGCCACTTCGCGGCCGTTCTTGAACAAAATCAAACTGGGAATCGAACGAATCCCCAACTGCGCCGACAGCTGCTGATTGGCCTCACTGTCCAGCTTGGCCAGCCGGCACTTGCCCTCCAGCTGCCCGGCCGCCTGTTCAAACACCGGCGCAAACGATTTGCACGGCCCGCACCATTCGGCCCACACATCCACCAGCAACGGCAAATCGCCCTTGATCTGGTTGGCGTAGTCGCCTTGCTTCAGTTCGAAAGGCTTGCTCAGTAAGACCGGCTGCTTGCAGCGCCCGCACTTGGGCGCGTCGCCCAGGCGTTCGCCGGGGATGCGGTTGAGGCCGTTGCAGTGAGGGCAGGGGATGACGAGAGGTTCGGACATGGGGGGCTCCAACAAAACAGACCAGGAAGGTCTTATTTGGAGTCGTTTCCGAGCGTTATCAAGTTCAAGTGGGCGTTGCATATGCTCACAGATTTTTCGGTGGCGATGACGCCTGTCTATCTAGGCTGCGAAGGCGTGTTCGACAAAGCACCATTGGTCCGTTCGAAGCTATAGCAAATTGCGATAGTCAGCGTTCGGGTTTAACCTTGCATAGCAAGATGCGATAGGGACGTTGCATGCGAGTAATCAGTGCGAAGCAAATCCGAAATGCCAAGGAAAAATGGCCATATTCAGCCACTGCATTGGATGAGTGGTATCGGAAGGTCAAAGTCATCAGCCCTGAAGATTTTGCGGCATTGAAGGCGGTTTTTCCTGCGGTGGACAAGGTGGGGTCATTGCATGTCTTCAACATTGGAGGCAACAAGCTACGCCTGATTGCGCTTGTGCGCTTTCGAGTACAGCGTCTCTATATCCGGCATGTGCTGGATCACCGGGAATATGACAAGGGCAAATGGAAGGAGTAATGCAGTGACAGCATTGATCGAGCAAGTAACTGAGCATTGGCAATTCGTGGCGCCTTTGCTGCGCAAGCCTAAAACCGAGGCTGACTACGATGTTCTGGTGGCAGCGCTGGATGAATTGTTGGACATCGTTGGCGAGGACGAAGCTCATCCGCTGATGGGGTTGGTCGATATCATCGGTGATTGGGTTGAGGCCTATGACTTGGAGCATTGGCCAATGCCCGAGGCGAGCGGTGTCGACGTATTGCGTTCAATGATGCAGGAGCATGGTTTGACGCAAAGCGACTTGCCTGGAGTCGGTGCCCAATCGGTTGTCTCGGAAATCCTGAGTGGGAAACGCCAGCTCAACGTTCGGCAGATTCGTTGGCTGGCGGAGTTCTTCAAGGTGCCCGTGGACATGTTCATCTGACGGCGATCAAGACGCTGGATGAGGGTTTTCTCAGGACGAACAACTAATCTCCAAATGCTTCCCCCAATCCGGCGGCCGCTGCGCGTACTGCTCCATCCCCGGCTGTTCTTCAAACGGCTTGCTCAGCACCTCATGCAGCCGCCGCACTTCACTGTAGTCCCCGGACTCGGCAGCGGTGATGGCGTTCTGCGCCAGGTAGTTGCGCAGGATGTACAGCGGGTTCACCGCGTGCATCCGCTCGCGGCGCTGTTCCTGGCTGTAATCCCCGTCCCGCTCTACGCGGGCCTTGTACAGGTCGGCCCAGGTATCAAACCCGGCCATGTCGACAAAATCATCGCGCAGCTTCGCCACGGCCAGCGCCGCCGACTCATCCCCAAGGCGGCGGAAGAACAGGGTGTAATCCACGCCGCTGTTCTGCATCAGCTTCAACAGGCGTTCAACCAGTTTCTGGTCATCGTCTTCAGCGGTAGTCAGCCCAAGTCGGCGGCGCATCAGGTCCAGGTAGTTCGCTTGATACAGCGGCAGGTACAGACCAAGCGCTTCCTTCAACGCATCCACACTGATGAACGGCGTCAACGCTTGCGCCAGTGCGCTCAGGTTCCACTGCCCGATGGGCACCTGGTTGCTGAAGGAGTAGCGCCCTTCGTGATCGGAATGGTTGCAGATGAAATGCGCGTCAAAGTCATCCAGGAATGCGAACGGCCCGAAGTCGAAGGTGATGCCCAGGATCGACATGTTGTCGGTGTTCATCACCCCGTGGCAGAAGCCGTAAGCCTGCCATTTGGCGATCAGCTCGGCGTTGCGCTCGACGATTTCGCGGAACATGGCCAGGTACGGCTCGGGCTGCTCACGGCACTCAGGGTAATGAAGGTTCAGTACGTGTTCGGCCAACAATGCCTGCTGCTCGGGCTTCTTGGTGTAGTAGAAGTACTCGAAATGCCCGAAGCGGATATGGCTCGGCGCCATGCGCAATACCATCGCGCCACGCTCCTGTTTCTCGCGCCACACCGGGGTGTCGGAGCCGATCACGCACAACGCACGGCTGCTCGGGATGCCCAGCGCATGCAGGGCTTCGGACGCGAGGAACTCACGGATTGAAGAGCGCAGCACCGCGCGGCCATCGCCCATGCGCGAATACGGCGTCTGCCCTGCGCCCTTGAGGTGCAAGTCCCAATGCTCGCCGGCGGCGTTGTACACCTCGCCCAGCAACAACCCGCGACCATCACCGAGCTGCGGCGTGTAGCCGCCGAACTGATGCCCGGAGTAGACCATCGCCCGTGGCTCCGCTTCGGCCCACAGCTTGTGCCCGCCGAACAGTTCGGCGAACACCGGCGTCTCGGCCACGGCCGGGTCGAGGTCGAGCAGGGCCATGGCGGCATTGCTCGCCACGACCAGCCGCGGGGCGTCGAGGGGTTCGGGCAGTACGTGGGTTGAGAACGCGTCGCCCAGGCGTGCGAAGCGGTTGTCGAAGGTCAGTTCGTCGAGGGCTTTCACCGGCCATCTCCAGCAGAATGTCCGAGCATTCTGCTGGGGATAGCGCGGTTAGTCGAGTTTGCTCGGCGGTGGTTCGGTGACGCCGCCGTCGTTGGCGGGCTTGGCCGGGCTGTCGACTTCCACCAGTTTGTATTCCTGGCCGTGGAGGTTCTTGAGGTAGACCTCCATCTGGCGGAACGAGATGTTGATGTGGTGGTTCTTGAACTCGCGGTTGATAAAGCGGTTCACCTCGTCGATCACCGGGTTGCGGTCACCGAGGTCGCGCACGTGCATGCGCAGTTCGTGGTCGAGGGTGCTTTCGCCGAAGTTGAGGAAGTACACGTGAGGTTCGGGTTCTTTGAGGACGCGCGGGTTTTCCCTGGCGGCCTTGAGTAACAGTTCCTTCACCAGGTCCAGATCAGAGCCGTAGTCCACCCCCAGTTTCAGGGTGACGCGGGTGATGGTGTCGGTCAGCGACCAGTTGATCAGTTGCCCGGTAATGAACGTCTTGTTCGGGACGATGATGTCCTTGCGGTCAAAGTCGGTGATCGTCGTCGCGCGGATGCGGATCTTGCTCACCGTGCCCGACAGGTTGCCGATGGTGATGGTGTCGCCGATCCGCACCGGGCGTTCGAACAGGATCATGATGCCGGAGATAAAGTTGGCGAAGATCTCCTGCATGCCGAAACCCAACCCCACCGACAGCGCCGCCACCAGCCATTGCAACTTGTCCCAGCTCACGCCGAGGGTGGACAGCGTCGACACAAAGCCGACGCCGGCAATCACGTAGGACAGCAGCGTGGTCGTCGCATACGCGCTGCCCTGGGCCAGGTCCAGCTTGGACAGCACCAACACTTCCAGCAGACCAGGCAGGTTGCGCGCCAGGGCGAAGGTGATGCCGATGATGATCAGGGCACCGAGCAGGTCGCCGATGCTGATCGGCACCATGCTGATATTGGCGCCCGTGCCGCTGGTGTATTCGTACAACGTGATGTTATCCAGATACGAAAACACCGAGATCAGGTCCGACCACACCCAGTACAGCGCCGCGATAAAGCCGCCGAGCAAGGCCAGGCGGATCAGGCGCATGGACTGTTCGTTGACCTGTTCGATGTCCAGGGTCGGCTCTTCGATTACCGCTTCGCCGTCGCCGGCTTCCTTGGCCGCCTGGCGTTTGGCCAGGGCGCGCGCATAGGCCAGTCGCCGTGCGGCAACGCCCAGGCCGCGCACGAAGGTGGCTTCGATCACCAGCCAGAACATCAGCAGGTACAGGGTGTTGATCAAGCGGTCGCTGAGCTTGAGCGCGGTGTAGTAATAGCCAAAACACACGGCGATAAACAGCGCGATGGGCAGGGCGGTAAACAGCACGCCGACGGCTTTGCGGAACAGCGAGGCCTTTTCGTGGGCCGGGCTGTGCAGCAACAGGCGGCCCAGCAGCCAGGCCATCAGCGCGTAGCACAGCAGCACCACGCCGATGCCCAGCACGTCGTCGGCCAGCGCCGCTGGTTGGTGCTCGGCGATGGCCACCACGGCGACCAGCGCCAGCACCACCAGGCCGAGCTTGCGCACCCAGCCTTGGAGAAACTCGACCTGGGGCTTTTCCCAGCGGAAGTGCAGTTCGGCCACGCCACCCGGCGCAAGGATGCGGTAGGCGGTGTAGAACACCATCCACGCCTGGGCGATCTGCAACAGCGCCGCGCCGAGGTTGGCGTTTTGCCCACGGGCGTCAATCTGTAGCGCATAGCCGCACAGCGCCAGGCCCAGGGACACCGGCATCGCCAGCAGGATATTGATCAGGATGGCCTGGGGCGTGTGCCACTGGCTGTCGCGCTTGAAGTGACCGATGTCCTGATGGACCTTGTTCAGGCGCTGATAGAGGTTTTTACGCCGCCACAGCAGCGCACCGATCAACAACAACAGCGGCAGGAACAGCAGCGGGCGCTGGGTCAGGCCGTCATAAAGCTCGCTGACGCTGGACGCCCAGGGCAGGGTAGTGACCTGCTTGCTCAGGTGCGCCGGCACGGTTTCCAGCCACTCGGTGTCCAGCGGCTTGTTGCTGGGAATCCAGAACATCTGCTCGTCGAGCGTCGCGCGCAGCGTGGTGGCGGTGCTCAGCAATTGTTTCTGGTTGAGTTGCAGGGTGATCGATTCATTCAGCAGCGCGCTCAGCTCACGGCTCAGGCGCTCCAGCAGGTCGCTGCGGGTAATCGCCAGTTCCAGCAAGGTACGGCGCAGTTGTGGGGTGACATCTTCCGGCGCCTGGTTGGCCAGCAGGTTATCCACATAGGTGCTCGGTGAGCTAATCAGCTCCCGTTGCTGGTTGACCTCGAACTGGTACAGGCGAATGTTGGCGATGTCGTCCGCCAGGTCGCGGTCCACGGTGAGGCGGGGCAGGGCCTGTTTCTGTTTATAGAGGATCTTCGACAGCAGCAGGCTGCCCTTGAGCACGTTGATCTGCTCATCCAGGGCGGCGTCGCTCTGGGTCACGGTGTCCAGTTGCTGCTTGGTTTGCAGGTTCTTCTGGGTCAGGTCGTTGAGGCGGTCGGTGCTTTTGAGCAGGTAGTCGGACAGTTTCAGGTTGGCCGCACTTTCGGTGGCGAGCAGGCTGCTGCCGCCGGCCTTTTGCGCTTCGATGGACTGTTGCGTCACCGTTTGTTGCGATTGCGCCAGGCGTTTCTGGTTGATCAGGGTTTGCAGGTCCTGGATCTCTTGTTCCAGGCGCGCGGTTTTTTCCACCACCAGGTCGTGCTGGCTGTTGCCCAGGTCTTGCAACTGGCTGTTGCCGGCCAGTTCCTGGCGGCGCAGGGGGATCAGCGCGTTGAGGGCGGCAAGCTCGGCGTTCAGTTGGTTGCGCTGGTCGCTGCTGAGGGTTTTACCGTTGTCTTTGCCGGCCTTGAGGATCGAATTGATCTGCAGGATGCGCGTCTGGCTGCTGCTGATTTCGGTCTGGGCGCGCTCGGGGCGGGTCTGGGCGGCGATGGTCAGGCTGTTGGCGTCGGCCAGGTCTTTTTGCAGGTCGCCTTGCTGGGTGGTGCGCTGCACCAGCAATTGCTCCAGCTGCGGCACCGGCAGGCTCGCATAGCGTTGCGCCACCGGGACGATTTTGGTGGCCTTGAGCCGGGTCAGCTCGCGCTGGTTCTCGACGGTCTGGCGCGGCGCGTCTTCCAGCTGGCGCTTGAGGTCCGCCAGGCGCTGCTCGTAATCCTGCTTGTTGCCCAGGTAGGTGAGGGTTTGTTGCAGGACGTTCTGCAACGCCTTCATGTCGGCGTCGGGCAGCTTGCGGTCGGGCAGCTTGTCCAGGGATTGCTGGATAGCGTCGGCGCTGGGCGGGTCGGCCGCGTGGACGGTGCCGACACAAAGGGTCAGGCCCAGCAGGGCAGTGGCGAGGAACGTGCGCAGGATTGGCATAGAGACCGGTCGTGCAAGGTGAAGAATCGGGGCGTTGTCGCCCCGCAGTTTAGAGGAAGAGTCCGGGGCCCGGGCGACTTCCTTCGGGGAATCTGACGCCCACTTTGCCGATCTTGTTCCCGTCCATGACCGCGACGGTCCAGATGGTGTTGTTCCATTCCACCTGGTCGCCGACGATGGGCGCGCCGCCGACTTTCTGGGTGATGAAGCTGCTCAGTGGCATGTCCGGGTCGATGCCTTCCAGCTTCAGGCCGTACAGGGCGGAGACCGCGCCCAGCTGGGCGTCGCCTTCGAGGACGAAGTCGCCGAAGAAGCGCAGGTCGAGGCCGCGTTGCGGCGCCTGGCTGAACAGTTTGCCCAGGGCTGGCAGGTTGTGTTCGTGGCCGATCACACAGAGCAGGTCGCCGACTTCCAGCACCGTACTACCCGACGGATGGAGCAGTTGCTGGCCACGGAACAGCGCAGCGATCCGTGTGCCTTCGGGCATTTTCAGCTCGCGCAGGGCGGCGCCGATGCACCATTTTTCGGCGCCGAGGCGGTAGACGAACAGCTCCCATTCACTGGTGACGTGCACTTCCAGGGCGGCGCGGGAGATCGGCGCCGGGTCTGGCGGGACGGTGACCTTGAGCAGCTTGGCCACCCACGGCAGGCTGGTGCCTTGCACCAGCAGCGAGACCAGCACGATAAAGAACGCCAGGTTGAAGTACAGCTGCGCATGGGGCAGCCCGGCCATCAGCGGGAACACCGCGAGAATGATCGGGACGGCGCCGCGCAAGCCCACCCAGGCGATAAAGCCTTTTTCGCGGCCATGGAACGCCTTGAAGGGCAGCAGGCCGACGATCACAGACAGCGGCCGCGCAAACAGGATCATCCACAGCGCCAGGCCCAGGGCCGGCAGGGCAATCGGCAGCAAGTCATGGGGCATGACCAACAAGCCCAGCACGAGGAACATGCCGATCTGCGCCAGCCAGGCCATACCGTCGAGCATATGCAAAATGCCATGACGGCTGCGCACCGGGCGGTTGCCGATCACCAGGCCACACAGGTACACGGCGAGGAAGCCGCTGCCGTGCAGGGCGTTGGTCACGGCGAAGACGAACAGGCCGCCGGCGATCACCAGGATCGGGTACAGGCCGGTGGCCAGGTTGATGCGGTTGACCATTTGCAGCATCAGCCAGCCGCCGCCCAGGCCGACCACGCCGCCGATGCCGAACTCGCGCACCAAGTGGGTCAACAGGCTCCAGTGCAAGCCGGTCTGGCCGCTGGCGAGCATGTCGATTAGCGTCACGGTGAGGAACACCGCCATCGGGTCGTTGCTGCCGGATTCGATTTCCAGGGTGGCGGTCACCCGCTCGTTGAGGCCCTTGCCGCCCAGCAGCGAGAACACCGCCGCGGCGTCCGTGGAGCCGACGATGGCGCCAATCAGCAAACCCTGGATGATATTCAGGTCAAACAGCCACGCCGCCGCCATGCCGGTGAGGCCGGTGGTAATCAACACCCCCACCGTGGCCAGCGACAACGCCGGCCAGAGTGCCACGCGGAAACTCGCCACCCGCGTGCGCAGGCCGCCGTCGAGCAGGATCACTGCAAGGGCAAGGTTGCCCACCAGGTAGGCGGTCGGGTAGTTGTCAAAGATGATGCCGCCGCCATCGACGCCGGCGACCATGCCCACGGCCAGGATGATCACCAGGATCGGGATACCGAGGCGGGACGAAAGAGAACTCACCAGAATGCTCGCACTCACCAGCAACGCGCCGATCAAGAACAGGCTGTTGATGGTCGTCGCATTCAAAGGCAGTACTCCATGGGCAAACAAGACGGGGCGCAAACTGACCATGCAGTCTGCGTGCCAGCGATTCTAACCTGTTGAATTGCTGCGCTGTCAAAAGCTTTGAAGGCATGCGTCGATCTAATGTGGCAGTGATCCCTGTGGGAGCTGGCTTGCCTGCGATAGCGGTCTGCCAGTTAAGGAGATGCAAGCTGGCCCACAGCTATCGCAGGCAAGCCAGCTCCCACAGGGGATCGGCGTCGGTTTCAGAGGCGGAAACGGCTGACCATCCCGTTCAAATCCACCGCCAATCGCGACAACTCATTACTCGCCGCACTCGTCTGGCTGGCACCCGTCGCCGATTGCACCGACAGATCGCGGATGTTCACCAGGTTACGGTCCACTTCCCGCGCCACTTGCGCCTGTTCTTCCGCCGCGCTGGCGATCACCAGGTTGCGCTCGTTGATCTCGACAATCGCCGTGTTGATCGTATCCAGCGACAGTCCCGCGCCTTTGGCGATGTTCAGCGTCGATTCCGCACGTTCGGTGCTGTTGCGCATCGAATCCACGGCGTGTTCGGTGCCGGCCTGGATGCTGCCGATCATCCGCTCGATCTCGCTGGTGGACTGTTGGGTGCGATGGGCCAGTGCGCGCACTTCGTCGGCGACCACGGCAAAACCACGCCCGGCCTCACCGGCGCGGGCGGCTTCGATGGCGGCGTTGAGGGCCAGCAGGTTGGTCTGGTCGGCCAGGCCGCGAATCACGTCCAGCACCTTGCCGATATCCCGCGACTCATTGGCCAGGTCGCCAATCAGCGTGGCGGTGGCTTGCACATCGCCGCTCATGCGTTCGATGGCGCTGACGGTCTCTTGCACCAGATCACGGCCGTCGCCGGCGGAAGTGGTGGCGTTGCGCGAGGCTTCGGACGTGCTCACCGCATTGCGTGCGACTTCTTCCACAGCGCTGGTCATCTCGTTGACGGCGGTGGCGGCTTGTTCGATCTCGTTGTTTTGCTGGGTCAGGCCACGGGCGCTTTCGTCGGTGACGGCGTTCAGCTCTTCGGCGGCCGAGGCCAGCTGGGTGGCGGAACCGGCGATGCGTTGCAGGGTGTCGCGCAGTTTGTCCTGCATCTTGGCCATGGCGGCCAGCAGGCGCCCGGCTTCGTCGTTGCCGTCGACCTTGATCGGGCGCGTGAGGTTGCCTTCGGCGACTTCTTCGGCGGCTTCCAGGGCTTGGGAAATTGGCAGGGTGATGCTGCGGGTCAACAGCCAGGCGAACAGCACGGTCAATGCGGTTGCGAGGATCAGCAGGCCGACGACCAGCTTGAAGGCCAGGTCGTATTGATCCTTGGCTTCCTGGTTGGTGACCAGGGCCATGTTGTTGTTGATATCCAGCAAGCGCGCGAGCACGGCGTTGACCTGCTCGGAGTTGCTCAGCAACTCGGTGTTGATCAGCGAGCGCAGGGCGTCGACCTGATTGGCCTGGGACAGGCTTTTCATACGTGTTTCGATCTGGCGGTACTGGCCGAGCAGGCTGACGTATTCGTCGTAGGCGGCGCGCTCTTCGCGGCTGTCGATGAGTTTTTCGTAGATGGCCTGGGCGGCGCGGATCTGCTGGTCGCGCAGTTCGAAGGTGTCCAGGGTCTTTTGCTGCACATCCGGCTCGCGGTTGGTCAGCAGGCGGTACGACAGCACGCGCAGGCGCAGGGTCAGTTGGGTGAACTCGTCGAGGGCGCGAATGCTCGGCACGCTGGACAGGGTGATGTCTTCGGCGGCGCCGCGGATCTTGCTCATCTGGTTCAGGGCGAACACACCGAGAAACAGCATGAGCGCGCCGATAAACGCGAAGCCCAAAAAGGCACGCGGCGCGATATTCATATTACGAAGGGACATGCTGGAATCCTGGGGAGAAGCGCAATCCGTGCGGCCATGAGAGGGGGGATGCTTCTCTATCGGTCGTACGACTAAAGTCTAAAGGGGCCTGTGCGTTTTTGTCGCATCCGATGAGCTTCAGGAACCAGATCGGCGAATTGCAGTCACTAAGGCTCGAAAGTGCGGCCCGGCCCTGAAAAATCGGGCTGCGCGCCGGGGATAACCCTGGCATCCGAGGTGAATTTTCTTTATCGTCACCGCCCTTTGAAAAAGCCCGAGAAATCAAAATGTTAGAAGCATCCCTCAGCCAACTGGAACAATTGGTCAGCGACCTGGTACAGCAGAACCAGGATCTGCTGGGCAGCAACGAATCCCTCAAGGCCGAACTGGCCCGCGCCAAGGATGAGAACGACAGCCTGCAATTGAACCTGATGGAACAGGAAGAAAAGAACGGCGCTACCGCTGCGCGCATTCAAGCACTGGTTGAGCGCGTGAGCGCAGGTCCTGTCGGCGCATGAATGAAGGGATAAAGGTCGTTTCGATTCTCGGAGAGGATTACTCGATCAAGGCGCCGGCCGGGGAAGACAAGACCCTGATGCACGCCGTGACCATGCTCAAAGCCTCCCTGGCCACCACCAAGAAGAAGTATCCGACGCTGATCGGCGACAAATTACTGGTGCTGGCGGCGCTGAACCTGTGCGCCGAGCAGATCGAAATGCAGCAGGCGCACCAGGAGGAACTCGACCGTTACCAAGAGCAAGTCAGCGCCACGGTCGATGTGATTGCCAAGGCGATCGGGCAGCCTTAGAACCACTCGTCCTGCATCGCGAGGCACGTATCATCGCGTGCCTCCAGAATCGCCAGTTCATGATGGCAGCCCGGTACTTCCCAGGTCAGGAAGTAGCGGGCGGCCTGGAGCTTGCCTTTATAGAAGGCCGCGTCGGCCGCATTGCCCTTGGCCAGCCCTTCTTCGGCGCGAATCGCTTGTTCCAGCCAGCGCCAGCCAATCACCGTATGCCCAAACACCTTCAAGTACAGCGCCGAGTTTGCCAGGCTGCTGTTGACCTTGCCCTGGGCGAGATCCGTGAGCAGACCGATGGTCACGCTTTGCAGGCGGTTCACCAGGTGTTCCAGTGGCTCCCTTAGTGCTGTGAGGCTTGGGTATTCCTGCGCACGGGCACCGGTTTCGGCAATCAGTCTGATTAACTGCTTCAAGCCCGCGCCGCCGTTCTGCGCCAGCTTGCGCCCCAGCAAGTCGAGGGACTGGATGCCGTGGGTGCCTTCATGGATCGGGTTCAGGCGGTTGTCGCGGTAGTACTGCTCCACCGGGTATTCGCGGGTGTAGCCGTGGCCGCCGAGGATCTGGATCGCCAGTTCGTTGGCCTTGAGGCAGAACTCCGACGGCCAGGATTTGACGATGGGCGTGAGCAGGTCCAGCAGTTCGTGGGCCTGTTTGCGCTCGGCTTCGGTGGCCAGGGTGGTGGTGTCGTCGAACAGGCGAGCGGCGTACAGGCCGAGGTCAAAGGCGCCTTCGACGTAGGCTTTTTGCGTGAGCAGCATGCGTTTTATATCGGCGTGCTGAATGATCGACACCGGTGCAGTCGTCGGATCTTTGCTATCCGGCAGGCGGCCCTGCGGACGCTCGCGAGCGTATTCCAAGGAGTACAGGTAACCGGCATAGCCCAGCATCACTGCGCCCATGCCCACGCCGATACGCGCTTCGTTCATCATCTGAAACATGCAGCTCAAGCCCTGGTGCGGCTTGCCCACCAGATAGCCGACACAGTTGCCGTTATCGCCGAAGTTCAGTGCCGTAGACGTGGTGCCGCGCCAGCCCATCTTGTGGAACAGCCCGGCCAGCACCACATCGTTGCGCTCGCCCAGGCTGCCGTCGTCGTTGACCAGGAACTTGGGCACGATAAACAGCGAAATGCCCTTCACCCCTGCCGGCGCGTCCGGCAGCTTGGCCAGCACCATGTGCACGATGTTTTCCGACAGCGGGTGGTCGCCGCCGGAGATGAAGATCTTATTGCCCTTGAGTCGATAGGTGCCGTCAGCCGCCGGTTCTGCGCGCGTACGAATATCCGACAGGGACGAACCGGCATGGGGTTCGGTCAGGGCCATGGTGCCGAAGAAGCGCCCGTCGATCATCGGTTGCAGGAAGCGTTGTTTCTGTTCGTCGGTGCCGAAGCTCTCAATGAGGTTGGCGGCGCCCATGGTCAGGAACGGGTAGGACGTGGAGGCGGCGTTGGCGGATTGGAAATGCGCGAAACAGGCCTGGGAGAGCAGGGTGGGCAACTGCATGCCACCGGCTTCGAAGCTGCGCGCGGCATTGAGGAAGCCGGCTTCCAGGAAGGCATCGACGGCCGGTTTGACCTCGGGAATCAGGATCGCTTCGCCGTTTTCGTAGCGCGGTTCGTTTTCGTCGTTCTTGCGGTTATGGGGGGCGAAGTACTTTTCGGCGATGTTTCGAGCGGTGCTGATCGCCGCATCGAAGGTTTCCCGATTGTGCTCGGCAAACCGCTCGCGCTGGGTCAGGCCCTCGGCATCGAGGACTTCGTACAGCTCGAAAGCCAGATTGCGGGAACTGAGCAGCGTCTCGGACATGGCGGCTTACCTATGTGGGAATAGGGCCGAGTCTAAGTGCGCAAATGGAGGGTGGATAGCAAGATTGATTTGGGTGATGGAACTGCAAAACAAACGCGCGAGGCTTGTGCAATAAATGTGGGAGCTGGCTTGCCTGCGATGCAGGCACCTCGGTGTATCAGTTACACCGGGGTGATGCTATCGCAGGCAAGCCAGCTCCCACACAAGCCAGCCCTTACAGGGTTTCAGTTAGCCGATGGTCATCAGGCTGGCGTTACCACCTGCCGCCGCGGTGTTGACGCTCAACGCCCGCTCGATCACCAGACGCTCCAGCGCAATCGCCGTCTCGCCTTGGGACAAACCATGCACCCCGACAATCGCGCCACTGCGCTGTGCCACTTGCTGGCACACCGCACGCAGTTGGTCGGAATCACCGTGGTGCAGGACGGCGTCAAACACCACGTCGTCCTTGGTCCAGTCGGCCACACGCTTGATCTTCGCCTGAATCTCTTTAGGCAGGCGTGGGAACACGGCCTTGGTCAAGTCAGTCTCTGGCCATACCGCCGAGCCGCCTACCGCCAGCACAGCGGCCAGTTGGGTCAGCAGGTCGCTTTCGACGTCCGCCAGGCACAGTACGTGCTCGCGGGGCAGGATGGCGTAGCTGTTGCGCTCGCCGGTCGGGCCGGCCAGTTGGCGGGTGATACCGCTTTGCGATTGTGCGGCGAACTGGTCGCACAGGGCGCTCAGGTCGCTGAGCTTGTGGCTGTCGGCCCAGGTTTTCAGGGCGGTCAGCGGTTGGCTCATGGCGTCACGCAGGCGGACATCCGGCGCACTCAGCTTGTCACCGCGTACGAAGGATTGCTCGATAGCATCCGTAGGACGAGTCGAGAGCAGGCGGTACAGGTACAGCGGACCACCGGCTTTCGGGCCGGTGCCCGACAGGCCTTCGCCGCCGAACGGTTGCACGCCGACCACGGCGCCGACGATGTTGCGGTTCACGTAGACGTTACCGGCATGGACGTTGTCGATCACCTTGGCGATGGTCTCGTCGATGCGGGTGTGCACGCCCAGGGTCAAGCCGTAGCCCGACGCGTTGATCTGGCCGATGAGCTGGTCGATCTCTTTGCGCTTGTAGCGCACCACGTGCAGCACCGGGCCGAAGATCTCCCGTTGCAGTTCGTCGAAGCTTTCCAGTTCGATCAGGGTCGGCATCACGAAGGTGCCGCGCTTGATCTCTTCGCCGTCGGCAATCGCCACCTGGTACACATTGCGGCCTTTGTCGCGCATGGCCTGGATGTGTTTCTCGATGCCGGCCTTGGCTTCGGCGTCGATCACCGGGCCGATGTCCACCGACAGGCGCTCCGGGTTACCCAGACGGCATTCCGCCATGGCGCCCTTGAGCATTTCGATGACGCGGTCTGCCGAATCTTCCTGCAAGCACAGGACGCGCAGGGCCGAGCAACGTTGGCCGGCACTGTCGAAGGCCGAGGACACTACGTCGATGACCACTTGTTCGGTCAGCGCCGAGGAGTCGACGATCATGGCGTTCTGGCCACCGGTTTCGGCGATCAGCGGAATCGGCCGGCCCTGGGCATCCAGGCGCCCGGCGACATTGCGTTGCAGCAGGCGCGCCACTTCGGTGGAGCCGGTGAACATCACGCCTTTGACGCGATCATCACCCACCAGGCGGGCACCCACGGTTTCGCCCTGGCCCGGCAGCAATTGCAGCACGCCTTCCGGGATGCCGGCTTCCAGCAGGATGCGCACGGCTTGTGCGGCGACCAGCGGGGTTTGCTCGGCCGGCTTGGCCAGTACCGGGTTGCCGGCGGCCAATGCGGCAGCGACTTGGCCGCTGAAGATGGCCAGCGGGAAGTTCCACGGGCTGATGCAGACCACCGGGCCCAGTGGGCGGTGGGCGTCGTTGGTGAAATCGTTGCGTGCCTGCACGGCGTAGTAGCGCAGGAAATCCACGGCTTCGCGCACTTCGGCAATGGCGTTGGCGAAGGTCTTGCCGGCTTCACGGGCCAGCAGGCCCATCAGCGGTTGGATCTCGCCTTCCATCAGGTCGGCGGCGCGCTCCAGGATCGCCGCACGTTCGGCGGGCGGGGTGGCCTGCCAGATCGGGCCGGCGTTGATGGCGCACTGGATCGCGTTATCCACGTCTTCGACGGTGGCTTCTTGCACGTGGCCGACTACATCACGCAGGTCGGACGGGTTCAGCACCGGTGCGGCGGGTTGATTGCTGGCCGCGCAACCGAGCATCGGCGCGGCTTTCCAATTGTTGTGGGCCGTGGCCAGCAGGGCGCAGGACAACGACGCCAGGCGGTGTTCGTTGGCCAGGTCGATACCAGCCGAGTTGGCGCGCTCGCTGCCGTACAGGTCGCGTGGCAATGGAATACGCGGGTGCGGCAGGCCGAAGCCGCCTTCCAGCGTGGCCATTTGCTCGATGCTGGCCACTGGATCGGCCACCAGCTCCTGAATGGAGATGGACTGGTCGGCTATACGGTTGACGAACGAGGTGTTGGCGCCGTTTTCCAGCAGGCGACGCACCAGGTAAGCCAGCAGTGTTTCGTGGGTGCCGACCGGAGCGTACACGCGGCACGGACGGTTCAGCTTGCCTTCGGAGACCTTGCCTACAACCTGCTCGTACAGCGGTTCACCCATGCCGTGCAGGCATTGGAACTCGTACTGGCCTGGGTAATAGTTCTGACCGGCGATATGGTAGATAGCCGACAGGGTGTGGGCGTTATGCGTGGCGAATTGCGGGTAGATGACTTCCGGCACCGACAGCAGTTTGCGTGCGCAGGCGATGTAGGAAACGTCGGTGTAAACCTTGCGGGTGTATACCGGGTAGCCTTCCAGGCCTTCGACCTGGGCGCGCTTGATCTCGCTGTCCCAGTACGCGCCTTTGACCAGGCGGATCATCAGGCGGTGGCGGCTGCGGCGCGCCAGGTCGATGACGTAGTCGATCACATACGGGCAACGCTTCTGGTACGCCTGGATGACGAAACCGATGCCGTTCCAGCCGGTCAGTTGCGGCTCGAAGCACAGGCGTTCCAGCAGGTCCAGGGACAGTTCCAGGCGGTCGGCTTCTTCGGCGTCGATGTTCAAGCCGATGTCGTATTGCTTGGCCAGCAGGGTCAGCGACAGCAGGCGTGGGTACAGCTCGTCCATCACGCGCTCGTACTGCGCACGGCTGTAACGCGGGTGCAGGGCCGAGAGCTTGATGGAAATGCCCGGGCCTTCATAAATCCCACGGCCGTGAGAAGCTTTGCCGATGGAGTGAATGGCTTGTTCGTACGAGGCCAGGTATTTCTGCGCATCGTGTTCGGTGAGTGCGGCTTCACCGAGCATGTCGTAGGAATAACGGAAACCCTTGGCTTCGAACTTGCTCGCATTGGCCAGGGCTTCGGCGATGGTTTCGCCGGTGACGAACTGCTCGCCCATCAGGCGCATGGCCATGTCGACGCCCTTGCGGATCATCGGCTCGCCGCTCTTGCCGATGATGCGGCTCAGGGACGAGGTCAGGCCTGCTTCGTTATGGGTGGCGACCAGCTTGCCGGTCAGCAGCAGGCCCCAGGTCGCGGCATTGACGAACAGCGATGGGCTGTTGCCCAGGTGCGGCTGCCAGTTGCCGGTGCTGATCTTGTCGCGGATCAGCGCGTCGCGGGTGCCCTTGTCCGGGATACGCAGCAGCGCTTCGGCCAGGCACATCAGTGCCACGCCTTCCTGGGACGACAGGGAAAATTCTTGCAGCAGGCCCTGAACAATACCGGCACGGCCGCCGGCACTTTTCTGGTTACGCAGTTTTTCGGCAATCGAGGCGGCCAGCTTGTTGGTGGCTTCGGCCATTGGCGCTGGCAGGCGAGCCTGTTCGATCAGCATTGGCACCACTTCCGGCTCAGGGCGACGGTAAGCGGCGGTGATCGAAGCGCGCAGGACGGATTGCGGCAGGATGCTTTCGGCGAACTCCAGGAAGCACTGGTGGGCGTGGTCGGTCTGCACCTCGCCTGCGTCGTCGGCATCCTTGCTGCTCAAGCCATTGAGTTCGGTCAGGGTTGCACCACCCTCCAGTTTCTCCAGGTAATTGAAAATCGCCTGCTTGATCAGCCAGTGCGGCGTGCGATCAATGGAGGTCGCGGCAGCCTTCAGGCGTTCGCGGGTCGGGTCGTCGAGTTTGACCCCAAGGGTGGTCGTAGCCATTTTCTTATCCTCATGGGTGCCACTACCGAGTGGCATCAGCTGGCGGCAAGATTAGCTTTGCCCATGAAGAGGTGCAACCGGGTGCAACCCTTTTTATGCATGAAATTTTCGGGGGGAGGCATGAAAAAAACCGACCCTCAGCGGAATCTGCTTCACGCTGGTGCATTTGCTTCTGAGATCGGCTGTTCTTGCTCCGAAAAGGAGCAAGAACGGGGTGTTTTGCGTAATTCACACTTGGGTGCAACTTATTCTCACGAAACTGGTTGCACCTTATTTGCTTTGTTGAATAGCATTCGCGCCCAAGGTGCAACCACCTCCACGAGTCGGTTCATCGGCTGACGGCTTTCCTGGGGAAACGTCAGTCATAAATGCGCGGCACGCAGTTACGTCTACCTACTTGCAGTGGGTGGCCGTCTGACAGACCGCCGCTACATAAAAACAAAGCCAGGGCGTCACTCATATGAGCGTAAGTAATCCAACCCTGATCACGTTTGTGATCTACATCGCAGCAATGGTGCTGATTGGCTTCATGGCCTATCGCTCCACCAACAACCTTTCCGATTACATCCTCGGCGGTCGCAGCCTCGGTAGCGTGGTCACGGCCTTGTCGGCCGGTGCTTCGGACATGAGCGGCTGGTTGTTGATGGGCTTGCCCGGCGCGATCTACATGTCCGGCCTGTCGGAAAGCTGGATCGCCATCGGCCTGATCGTCGGTGCTTACCTCAACTGGCTGTTCGTGGCCGGTCGCCTGCGGGTACAGACCGAACACAACGGCGACGCCCTGACCCTGCCGGATTACTTCTCCAGCCGTTTCGAAGATAAAAGCGGCCTGCTGCGGATCATCTCCGCCGTGGTGATCCTGGTGTTCTTCACCATCTACTGCGCCTCCGGCATCGTCGCCGGTGCCCGCCTGTTCGAAAGCACCTTCGGCATGTCCTACGAGACCGCGCTGTGGGCCGGTGCTGCCGCGACTATTGCCTACACCTTCGTCGGTGGTTTCCTGGCAGTGAGCTGGACAGATACCGTACAAGCCACGCTGATGATCTTCGCACTGATCCTTACGCCGATCATCGTGCTGCTGGCCACCGGTGGCGTTGATACCACCTTCCTCGCCATCGAAGCGAAGAACCCTGACAACTTCAACATGCTGAAAAACACCACCTTCATCGGCATCATTTCGCTGATGGGCTGGGGCCTGGGTTACTTCGGCCAGCCGCACATCCTCGCGCGCTTCATGGCGGCGGATTCGGTGAAGTCGATCGCCAACGCGCGCCGCATCTCCATGACCTGGATGATCCTGTGCCTGGCCGGTACCGTGGCGGTGGGTTTCTTCGGTATCGCCTACTTCTCGGCGCACCCGGAAGTCGCCGGCCCGGTCAACGAGAACCACGAGCGTGTGTTCATCGAACTGGCCAAGCTGCTGTTCAACCCATGGATTGCCGGCGTGCTGCTGTCGGCCATCCTGGCGGCCGTGATGAGCACCCTGAGCTGCCAACTGCTGGTGTGCTCCAGCGCCCTGACCGAAGACTTCTACAAGACCTTCCTGCGCAAAAACGCCTCCCAGCTTGAGCTGGTGTGGGTCGGCCGCCTGATGGTGCTGGTGGTTGCCCTGATCGCCATCGCCATGGCCGCCAACCCGAACAACCGCGTACTGGGCCTGGTGAGCTACGCCTGGGCCGGTTTCGGCGCCGCGTTCGGCCCTGTGGTGCTGATCTCGGTGATCTGGAAAGGCATGACCCGCAACGGCGCACTGGCTGGCATCCTGGTCGGCGCGATCACCGTGATCGTGTGGAAACACTTCGAACTGCTGGGCCTGTACGAAATCATCCCGGGCTTCATCTTTGCCAGCCTGGCGATCTACTTCGTGAGCAAGCTGGGCGCGCCGACTGCCGGTATGGTCGAGCGTTTTGATGCGGCGGAGAAGGACTACAACCTCAACAAATAAAACGTTGGGTGTTTGGTACCCGTGCAGTTAAAAAAAACGGCTCGCGATCCTTTGGATCGCGGGCCTTTTTTTTCTGGCCTGTTCAGTCCCTTTCCGGCTGATTGAGAAAAATCAGCACGCCAAGAATCGCCATGTAGAACTTGAACGCCGCACCCTGGCCATTCCATTGCTGGGATTGCCACATTAGAAACCATTCCGCGCCAATCACCATGAAACCGAAGAACCACACGCCGAAGCCGAAGGTGAGGCCCAGGATTGCGTGCTTCTTGGCTCGCTGGAAAACGTTGCTGTCGTCATGTCGCGCGCGCCACAGGGCCCACGTGCCAAGGGCCAGAAGTGCAGCGGTCAGGGCTTCGCCGCTGATGATCAGCCAATAGGCGCCGTGCCAAGCCCAGGGGCTGGTGATCGCACGGTACATGGCGGCGTTGTCGGGGAAGGTGGTGTCCATGCTCAGTACGTGCCTGACGAAGGCAAAGTTGGAGCCGTAGTCGGTGAGATTGTTGAAGCTTGCGAGGCCGGCGAAGGCTGCCAGTGCGAGGGTCATAAGCATTTTTGCGTAACGTGTGGTCATGGTCTTTCCATCGTTTTTCAGGAGGCAAGCCTGAGAATGGACCGACGGCATGGAGCGGGCGTGAAGATTCGGGAACGCATGATGTAGGTATTTGCTGATTTGTCAGTGCCCCGCTGAACTCGGTCATTGGCTGATGCAGAATCGGCCGCCCACTCCTTCGCAGAGAAACACCGGATGTTCGCTCCTGCCAATCACAGTGCCTTCAACCTGATCCTGGACGGGGTCGCCAGTGGCCTCAAGGTCTACCGCTTCAACGGTACCGAAGCACTCAGCCAACCCTATTGTTTTGATCTTGAACTGGTCAGCGAACAGCCCGACATCGACCTCCAGGGCCTGCTGCATCGCCCGGTGTACCTGGGCTTCGACGACCAAGGCCACGGCGTCCATGGCCTGGTCTACCGCGTGGCGCAAGGTGATTCCGGGCGGCGCCTGACGCGTTATCAGATCAGCCTCGTGCCGCAACTGGCCTACCTGGCGCACAGCAGCCAGCAACGTATTTTCCAGCACCAGACGGTGCCGCAGATCGTGGCGCAGGTGCTGGTGGGGCAGGGCATCCAGAGCGATCGCTTTGCATTTCACGTGAGCGGCACCTACCCGGAGCGCGAGTACTGCGTGCAGTTTGGCGAGAGCGATCTGGCGTTCGTCCAGCGCCTGTGTGGCGAGGCGGGGATCCACTATCACTTCCAGCATGCGGCCGAGCGGCACCTGCTGGTGTTTGGCGATGACCAGACGGTCTTTGCCCAGGCTGAGCAGCCCACCCCTTACACCCCTGGCTCCGGGATGGTCGCCGACACCCCGGCGATCAAGCGTTTTGCCGTGCAGCTGGAGACCCGCACCACGGCGCTGGACCTGCGTGACTACGATTGGCGCAAGCCGCGCCTGGCGTTGGACAGCGCGGCGGTAGGCGAGCAACTACCGCGCCTGGAAGTGCAGGATTATCCCGGCCACTTCAGTGACCGCGCCCATGGCAAGTACCTTGCGCAACGTGGCCTGGAGCGCAGCCGCTGCGACTATCGGATCGCCCGTGGCAGTGGCGACGATCCGGCGCTGGCCAGCGGCCGCTTCATGCGGATCACCGGCCACCCCCGTGAGGCCTGGAATGACCTGTGGCTGGTGACCCAGGTTGTCCACGAGGGCAAGCAGCCCCAGGTGCTGGAGGAAGCGGTCACCGAACCGGCAGGCGGGGATTTTCGCCAGGGCTATCGCAACACCTTTGTCGCAGCGCCGTGGGATGTGATCTTTCGCCCGCCATTGCCTGAGCGCCCGAGCATTTCCGGCTATCAGAACGCGGTGGTCACCGGCCCTGCCGACAGTGAAATCCATTGCGACGAATACGGCCGGGTCAAAGTGCAATTGGCCTGGGACCGCAATGGCGAACACAACGACCATTCCAGCTGCTGGTTGCGGGTCGCCAGCGGCTGGGCCCATGACCGCTACGGTGTCGTGCTGATCCCGCGAGTGGGCATGGAAGTGCTGGTGGGTTTCGTCAATGGCGATATGGACATGCCCCTGGTGATGGGCTGCCTGCCCAACGCGGCGACGCCTGTGCCCCTCGACCTGCCGGCAGACAAGACCCGCAGCACCTTCCGCAGCCACAGCAGCCCCGGTGGCGGCGGCTACAACGAACTGCGCATCGACGACCGCAAGGGCGCCGAGGAAATCTACCTGCGCGCCCAGCGCGATTGGACCCAGCACGTGCTGCATGACCAGCAGGTGCAGGTGGATAACCGGCGTCAGGTGCGGGTGGGCGGCGAATCCCACCATGAGCTGCAAGGCGAAGAACAGCGCATCACCCACGGCAACCGCTTGACTGAAATCAAGCAGGACGATCACCTGCTGGTCGGCGGCTCCCGGCAGATGCGTGCCGGGCGCACCATTCAGATCGGTGCCGGGCAAAGCGTGGTCATCGATGCGGGCGCGTCCGTGACGATCCAAGCGGGTGGGCAGTCGATCACGTTGTCGGCGGGCGGGATTTTCAGCAGCGTGCCGATTCAGCTTGGCGGTGCGCCCGCTGCGGTCGCTGCGCCGCTGATACCTGGCATGAAAGAGACTTTACTGGCGGTCATACCCGCGCCGTTGAGCCCCGCGCAAGTGGCCAGCTTCAAGCGCAGCGCGCCGTTTTGCGAAGAGTGTGAGCGCTGCAAGAACGGCCTGTGTTCCAACCCGGAATGGAATTAACGACGATGCACCAAACCTTGCTTCCCGGTGAACACCTCTTCGCCATCCTGGGAGCGGCCAGCGACGCCAAGCCGCTGACGGCGTGGCGAACCCATGCAGGCGCAACGGCGCTGCACCCGGTTTGGGCCGGCACGGCCTATGCGTCATGGGAGGAGGTCATGCCCTACGTCGCCATTGTCGAGCGTGGCAGCGCGTTCCTGGATTGGGTGGCCTCCACTGCATCCACCGACTGGGGTTGGCTGGCCGTCTCGTCCAGCCCGTTGGAAACGGTGGTCGCGCACCTGCAAAGCCTGACCAAGGTGTACCTGCCGGAGGGGCAGGCGGTGTTCCTGCGCTTCTGGGACGGCGCCCAGATGTTGCCGATCATTCAGCAATCGGGTGGGGAGATATTGCCAGTGTTCCAGCGCTACCTCATCAATGGTCAGACGCTGAGCGTGGCGACAGACGCGGTGACGGCGGCCAAAGCCAGCCCATGGTGGCATGTGCCGGCGCCGTTAATGGCGCAGTTGGCCGGCCAATCACCGCAGACGCTGATCGACAACCTGCTGCAATGGCTGGAAGAACAGCGCCCCGACCTCTGCGCCGCCTTCACGCCGGCGACCTTGCGCCACAAGGTCGCCCGCTTCGTGCGGATTTCGCCCATCAGCCATGCAGCGCTGGCCAACTGCATCGCCTCAGAGCTGGGTTGAACCCAGGGCCTGTTGCAAGTCTTCGATCAGGTCTTCAATCGCCTCGATGCCCACCGACAGGCGGATCATTTCCGGTTTCACCCCGGCCTTGGCTTGTTCCTGTTCGTTCATCTGCCGATGGGTGGTGGAGGCCGGGTGGCAGGCCAGGGACTTGGCATCGCCGATATTCACCAGGCGCTTGAAGATTTGCAGCGCGTCGTAGAAGCGCACGCCGGCCTCGTAGCCGCCCTTCAAGCCAAACGACAGGATCGCCGAGGGTTTGCCTTGCAGGTATTTCTGCGCCAGGGCGTGGTGCGGATGGTCCGGCAGGCCGGCGTAGCTGACCCATTCCACGTCGCGATGGCCTTGCAGGAACTGCGCGACCTTCAACGCGTTTTCGGTGTGGCGCTCCATGCGCAGCGCGAGGGTTTCCAGGCCTTGCAGCAGCAGGAACGCGTTCATCGGCGCCAGCGCCGCGCCGGTATTGCGCAGCGGCACGGTGCGGGCGCGGGCGATGAAGGCGGCGGGGCCGAATTTTTCTGTGTAGACCACGCCGTGATAGGCCGGCTCGGGGTTGTTGAGGCCGGGGAATTTTTCCGGGTAGTCGGTCCAGGGGAAGGTGCCGCTGTCGACAATCACGCCGCCCAGGGAGTTGCCATGGCCGCCGATGTACTTGGTCAGCGAATGCACGACGATGTCGGCGCCGAACCTGATCGGCTTGCACAGGATCGGCGTGGCCACGGTGTTGTCCACCATCAGCGGCACGCCACGGGCATGGGCGACGTCGGCCAGGGCTTGCAGGTCGATGATATTGCCTGCCGGGTTGCCGATGCTTTCGCAGTACACCAGCTTGGTGTTGTCGTCGATCAGTTCGGCGATGGCTTGCGCGGAGTCGTCACGGGCGAAGCGCACGTCCACGCCAAAGCTCGGTAGCAGGTGCGCGAACAGGGTGTAGGTGCCGCCGTAGAGCTGTGGCGTGGTGACGATATTGTCGCCGGCACGCGTCAGCGTCTGGATCGCATAGTGGATCGCCGCGCTGCCGGCCGACACGGCCAGGGCCGCGATGCCGCCTTCCAGCGCCGCAATGCGCTGTTCCAGCACGTCGTTGGTGGGGTTCATGATGCGCGTATAGATATTGCCGGGCACGTCCAGGTTGAACAGGTCGGCGCCGTGCTGGGCGTTATCGAATTCGAAGGCGACGTTCTGGTAGATCGGCACGGCGACGGCCTTGGTGGTGGGGTCCGACTTGAAGCCGTGGTGCAGTGCGATGGTGGCGTCTTTCATGATTGTTATTGACCTCCCTGGATAGTGGATTGCCACAATAAATCTGCACCCACCCAAGTATTTAGATTTTTTTCAGCCATCCACCTGCTTTTGCGGCATAAGCACCGCCCGGCATGCCGCGCTGCACCAAAGCCTGCGTAACAGGTAAACTTCGCCCCCTGCGCAGGAGCAACCATGAATTATCGTCACGCCTTTCACGCCGGCAACCACGCCGATGTCTTCAAACACCTGACCTTGACCCGCCTCATCGCCCTGATGTCGCGCAAGGAGCAGCCGTTCACCTACCTCGATACCCACGCCGGGATCGGCCTGTACGACTTGCAGGGCGACCAGGCCAACCGGACCGGTGAATACCTGGAAGGCATTGCGCGCCTGTGGGGCCAAAGCGACCTGCCGCCGCTGACCGCTGATTACATGCGCGTGCTGCACGAGATGAACCCGGATGGCCAGCTGCGCTACTACCCGGGCTCGCCGGAGCTGGCGCGCCGCCTCACGCGGCCACAGGACCGTGTGCTGCTCAATGAAAAGCACCCGGAAGACGGCGTGTTGCTCAAAGACAATATGAAAGGTGATCGCCGCGTCAAAGTGCACCTGGGTGAAGGCTGGCATGTGCCGCGTGCCCTGCTGCCGGTGCCGGAAAAACGCGCGCTGATGCTGATCGACCCACCATTCGAGAAACTCGACGAGATGCAACGCTGCGCCGCGTCCCTGAAGGAAGCCGTGAGCCGCATGCGCCAGACCGTCGCCGCCATCTGGTACCCGGTGAAGGACCAGCGCATGTTGCGCCGTTTCTACCAGGACCTGGCCGGCACGGGTGCGCCGAAGCTGTTGCGGGTGGAGTTGTTGGTGCATCCATTGGATACGCCGAACACCCTGACCGGCTCGGGCCTGGCGATCGCCAACCCGCCGTGGGGGCTGGAAGAGGAGTTGCGGGAGCTGCTGCCGTGGTTGTCCAAGCAGCTGGGGCAGACCCAGGGTGGGTGGCAGATGGATTGGTTGATTGCTGAGTAATTTGGCGCCTGCCAAATCGCTATCGCGGGCAAGCCCGCTCCCACAGTTTGAACGCTATCCCCTGTGGGAGCGGGCTTGCCCGCGATGCTTTTGGCGTCAGATCGGGCAGGTCACGCCCGTGCCGCCAATCCCGCAATAGCCCTGCGGATTCTTCGCCAGGTACTGCTGGTGATACGCCTCGGCGAAGTACACCGTCGGCGCTTCGTCGATTTCCGTGGTGATCTCACCCAGCCCGGCCTTGGTCAGTTCTTGCTGATACGCCTGGGCGCTGGCTTTCGCCGCGTCCAATTGCTCCGGCGTGGTCGCATAGATCACCGAGCGGTACTGGCTGCCGATGTCGTTGCCCTGGCGCATGCCCTGGGTCGGGTTGTGCAGTTCCCAGAACATCTTCAGCAGGTCTTCGTATTTCACTTTGGCCTGGTCATACACCACCAGCACCACTTCGCTGTGGCCGGTCAGGCCCGAGCAGACTTCTTCGTAGGTCGGGTTCGGCGTGAAGCCGCCGGCGTAGCCGACCACGCTGCTGACCACGCCGTCGCGCTGCCAGAACTTGCGCTCGGCGCCCCAGAAGCACCCCAGGCCGAAGATCGCGAAACCGACGTCATCCAGGAAGGGCCCCAGTAATGGGTTGCCGTTGACGAAGTGGGTTTCCGGCAGCGCCATCGGGGTTTCGCGGCCAGGCAAAGCTTGTTCTGCAGTAGGAAGCACGTTTTTATTCACCAGAATTTCCGAGCGCAAGACCATGATCAGTCCTCTCGTCAGGTTGAGTTAGCGGTAAAGAGTCAGACAGCCAGTGTGCCCGAGTGTTACCACGCTGTCAGGCGACAGGTCCGCGTGGATAGCGCTTGAGCATAGCAAACAGCTCGGCGCCGGGGATTGGCCGGTCGAACAGGTAGCCCTGGCCGACGTCGCAACGGTGCCGGCGCAGGAACGCCAGCTGTTCAGCGGTCTCGATGCCTTCGGCCACGACCTTGAGCTTGAGGTTGTGGGCCATGGCGATCACCGCCGAGGTGATTTCCATGTCGTCCTGGTTGTCCGGGATTTCATGGATAAAGCTGCGATCGATCTTGATGATGTCGATCGGGAATTTTTTCAGGTAGCTCAGCGACGAGTAACCGGTGCCGAAATCGTCCATGGCCAGGGTCAGGCCAAAGCTCTTCAACTGGTCCAGTTGCAGGCGCGTGTCTTCGGTGGCTTCCAGCAGCAAGCCTTCGGTCAGCTCCAGCTCCAGCAGGTTGGCCGGCAGGTTTTCTTCCTTGAGGATGGTGGCAATCGAGGCCACCAGGTCGGGGTCGGAGAACTGCTTGGGCGACAGGTTGATCGCCACCTGCAAGTTGCCCATGCCGGCGGCGCTCAGTTGCTTGCTCATGCGGCAGGCCTGGCGCGCGATCCATTTGCCGATGGGGATGATCAAGCCCGTCTCTTCCGCCACGCTGATGAACTGGTCGGGGCGGATCATGCCTTTTTCCGGGTGGTTCCAGCGCAGCAGCGCTTCCATGCCCAGCAAGCGGCCGCTGCGCAGGCACAGCTTGGGCTGGTAGAACACGTCCAGTTCGTTCTGGGTCAGGGCGCGGCGCAGGTTGTTTTCGACGAACAGCTTGTAGCTGGCTTCGGCGTTGAGCGCTTCGGTGAACACTTGCACCTGGTGTTTGCCGTTGGCCTTGGCCTTGTGCAGGGCCAGGCCGGCGTTGCGCATCAGGGTTTGCGGGTCGCGGCCGTGCAAGGGCGCGCAGGCCAGGCCCACGGAGCCGGTGACGCTGATCAACTGGTTGTCGACGAACATCGGCTTGTCGAGGGTTGCCAACAGCTGGCTGGCGACTTGCTGGCCGGTTTCCAGGTCGGTGTCGTCGAGCAGCACGGCGAATTCGTTGCTGGCAAACCGCGCCAGGCTGCCGCCGGCGCTGAGGCTGTTGCGCAGGCGCCGGGCCAGGCTGATCAGCAGTTTGTCGCCGGTCTGGTGGCCGAGGCTGTCGTTGATGCGCTTGAAGTTGTCGATGTCCACCAGCAGCAGGCTGATCGGGCTGTCGCTGTCGCGGGCAAACCGTTCGTCGAGATTGCGGATAAACGCCGGGCGGTTGCCCAGGTTGGTCAGGTTGTCGGTGTAGGCCAGGCGCTCGATGCGCTGCTGGGCCAGCTTGGTCTGGGTGATGTCTTCGTAGATGCCGATGTAGTGCGTCAGCTCACGGTTGTCGCCGTACACCTTGGAGATCGACAGCTGACCCCAGTAGGGTTCGAGGTTTTTGCGCCGGCTCTTGAATTCGCCCTGCCAGCTGTTGCTCTTGGCCAGGCTGGAAGGGGCGTCGAACAGCAGCTCGCTGAGGTTTTCCAGCGCCGGCAGTTGCGCCAGGCGGTGGCCGTGGACTTCTTCGGCGCTGTACTGGGTGATCGCGGTAAAGCTCGGGTTGACGTACTCCACCACGCCGTCGCAATTGACCAGCAGAAAGGCGTTGGCGCTTTGCTCCACCGCGCGCTGGAACAGGTGCAGCGCGCTGGTGGCCGTGCGCCGGTTATGGTTGTTGATGACTTGCGCGAACTGGTCCGCCAGCTCGCCGGCAAAGGCAATCTCGTCGGCCTGCCAGATGCGCGGGCTGCGGCCTTGCTCCAGGCAGAGCACGCCGACCACTTGGCCATCCACACGGATGCTGGCGTCGAGCAGGGCCTGGATGTCCTTGGCGCGCAGCTCTTCGGCCAGCTCACGGGTGCGCGGGTCGCGCAGGGCGTTGGTGGCGTCGATTGCGCGGCTGCTGTGCAGCGCTTCCAGGTAGTCCGGGAAGCCGCTGGCGTCGATGGGCTCGGGCATGTAGTGCTGCTGGTCGGCGCGCAGGTAGGCGGCAATCGGTACCAGGCGCTGGTCTTCGAGGTGCCAGATGCGCGCGCTGTCGACCTGGTAGATTTCACAGGCGCTGCGGGTGATCAGCTCGGCCGCTTCCTGCAGCGAATTGTTCGCGGTGTAGCGTTGGCGGGCCAGCAGCAGGATCAGCTCCTGTTGGGCGCGCACCCGTTCCAGGTGTTGCAGTTGTTCTTGCTGCGCGCGCTGGTTGAGCTCCAGGGCGATCTGCAGGCGGCTGTTCTGGCTTTCCAGGTCGGCCGTCGGGGCGGTCGTCGCGACTTCGCTGAACAGGCCGTCGACCACCATCAGGTAGCCGCGCAGCAGGTGGCGATTGTGTTGTTTGTAGGCTTCGCCCATTTCCAGCAGGCTCAGCGGGCCGTCGCTGGTGTGCAGGGTGTAGCGCACCAGGTAGTGGGGGCTGTGGCTGAGTTGTTGCTGGATCGCATCATGCAGCTGATAGCGCGCCTGGGGCTCCATCAGGCTGGCGTAGGGGGTGCCGAGCAGGGCACACAGTTCTACCGCCGGCAGGCCGAATTGGCGTTCGCAATTGGGGTCGAGGTAGAGCAGGGCCCAGCTTGCCTCATTCAGCCGCTCGAAACGCAGCATACCGAGGCGCGAAGGCACCGGTAATTGCGTCACTACCTCGGCCGCCATACGGGCGACATCGGGTTGGCTTTTCATGGGGGAAACTCGCTTGGGAAAATGCGCACGGCGCTGGGCTCACGCCCTCTTTTCTGTCGCCTGCGGCAAGGTTGCATCATGCAGCACGCACTGACAAGAGAGGATGAAGGCTAAGTGCTATAAGGGGGTTATCGGCCGCGCGGGGGATTTCTGAAATGGCGGTGATGGAAGGTGTACAAACCTGTTTTGCCTGTCCAATTATCATCGGAAAAACAGGCAAAAAAAGCCCCGCCAAGTGGCGGGGTTGAGGTACGAGCGTGTGGCGCTCGGAAATCGGTGCAACCGGGCCTCCCCGATGAAAGGGAGGCCCGTTGAGGCTTACAGCAGGATGGTGCGGATGTCGTTCAGCAACTGGCTCAGGCGCTGCGTGAAGCGTGCAGCCGCGGCGCCGTTGATCACGCGGTGATCGTAGGACAGCGACAGCGGCAGCATCAGCTTCGGCTGGAACGCTTTACCGTCCCACACAGGCTGGATAGTGGCCTTGGACACACCGAGGATCGCCACTTCCGGCGCGTTGACGATTGGCGTGAAGCCCGTACCGCCAATGTGCCCGAGGCTGGAGATGGTGAAGCACGCGCCCTGCATGTCGTCCGGGGTGAGCTTCTTGTCGCGGGCCTTGGCCGCCAGTGCAGCCGCTTCAGCAGCCAGTTGCAGCAGGCTCTTCTGGTCGACGTTCTTGATGACCGGTACCAGCAGGCCATCCGGCGTATCGACCGCGAAACCGATGTTCACGTACTTCTTGCGGATGATCGCCTTGCCGCTTGGCGCGAGCGAAGCGTTGAAGTCCGGCAGTTCCTTGAGCAGGTGCGCGCAGGCCTTGAGCAGCAGCGGCAGCACGGTCAGTTTCACGCCGGCCTTCTCGGCCACGGCTTTCTGCGCGATGCGGAAAGCTTCCAGGTCGGTGATGTCGGCCTGGTCGAACTGGGTCACGTGCGGGATGTTCAGGTAGCTGGCGTGCAGGCCGGCCGCGCCGATTTGCATCAGGCGGGTCATCGGCACTTCTTCGGTCTCGCCGAAGCGGCTGAAGTCCACGGTGCGGATCGGCGGAATGCCCGAACCACCCGTCGCGCCGCCGGCAGCCGGAGCTTCCTTGGCTTTGTGCATCATCGCCTTGACGTAAACCTGCACGTCTTCTTTCAGCACGCGACCGTGAGGGCCGGTGGCCGCCACTGCGCTCAGCTCAACGCCGAACTCGCGAGCCAGCTGACGCACCGCAGGGCCGGCGTGAACCTTGGCACCGCTTGGCGCAGGAGCAGCAGCAACCGGCGCCGGAGCGGCCTCGGCTTTTGCAGCAGGCGCCGGAGCAGCGGCAGGTGCAGCCTCAGCCTTGGCAGCCGGAGCGGCGGCCGGAGCTGGAGCAGCCGCAGGCGCAGCGCCTTGTACTTTCAGCTTGAGGATGAAATCGCCAGTGCCGACTTCGTCTTCCAGCTTGACCGCGATGCTTTCCACCACGCCGGCAGCCGGCGAAGGGATTTCCATGGAGGCCTTGTCGGACTCCAGGGTGATCAGCGACTGGTCGGCTTCGACGGTATCGCCGACCTTGACCAGCAGCTCGATGATCTTGGCCTTGCCCGACGAACCGATGTCCGGCACGTGGATGTCCTGGACCGAAGCGGCGGCCGGAGCAGCAGCCGGGGCCGCAGGGGCCTCGGCTGGCTTCTCGGCAGGCGCCGGTGCAGCAGCGGCAGCCGGAGCGGCCGCAGGTGCAGGGGCCGCATCAGCGGCACCTTCGATTTCCAGTTCCAGCAGTTCGTCGCCTTCTTTCAGGCGATCGCCCAGCTTCACTTTCAGGCTCTTGACCACACCGGCCTTGGGAGCAGGGATTTCCATGCTCGCCTTGTCCGATTCCAGGGTCAGGATGCTCTGGTCGGCTTCGACGGTGTCGCCGACCTTCACAAACAGCTCGATTACTTCACCTTCACCGCTGCCGATGTCAGGTACGCGAATGAGTTCGCTCACAAAAAGTCTCCTCAGCAGTCCAGTGGGTTGCGTTTTTCCGGGTTGATCCCGAACTTGACGATAGCGTCTGCTACCACCTTGGGTTCGATCTCACCACGGTCAGCCAAGGCTTCCAGGGCTGCCAACACCACGAAGTGACGGTCGACTTCGAAGAAGTGACGCAGCTTCTTGCGGCTGTCACTGCGGCCGAAACCGTCGGTGCCCAGGACTTTGAATTCCTTGGACGGGACCCACTGGCGAATTTGTTCGGCGAACAGCTTCATGTAGTCGGTAGAGGCAATGACTGGACCCTTACGGCCGGCCAGGCACTCTTCGACGTAGCTCTTCGCTGGTTTTTGACCAGGCTTGAGGCGGTTGCTGCGCTCTACGGCCAGGCCGTCGCGACGCAGTTCGTTGAAGCTGGTGACGCTCCACACGTCGGCGCCGACGTTGAACTCTTCACGCAGGATCTTCGCCGCTTCACGCACTTCGCGCAGGATGGTGCCGGAGCCCATCAGCTGTACGTGGTGCGCTGCTTCCTTGGTGTCTTCTTCGAGCAGGTACATGCCCTTGATGATGCCTTCTTCCACGCCAGCCGGCATTGCAGGCTGCTGGTAGGACTCGTTCATCACGGTGATGTAGTAGAAAACGTCCTGCTGCTCTTCGGTCATCTTCTTCATGCCGTCCTGGATGATCACCGCCAGCTCATAGCCGTAGGTTGGATCAAAGGTGCGGCAGTTCGGGATGGTGGCAGCCAGGATGTGGCTGTGACCGTCTTCGTGTTGCAGGCCTTCGCCGTTCAGCGTGGTCCGGCCAGCGGTACCGCCGATCAGGAAGCCACGGGTACGGCTGTCGCCTGCTGCCCAGGCCAGGTCGCCAATACGCTGGAAGCCGAACATCGAGTAGAAGATGTAGAACGGCAGCATCGGCTGGTTGTGGCTGGAGTACGAAGTACCGGCAGCGATGAAGGAGCTCATGGCGCCCGCTTCGTTGATGCCTTCTTCGAGGATCTGGCCCTTCTTGTCTTCCTTGTAGAACATCACCTGGTCTTTATCGACTGGCTCGTAGAGCTGGCCGACGGAGGAGTAGATGCCCAACTGACGGAACATGCCTTCCATACCGAAGGTACGGGCTTCGTCCGGGATGATCGGGACGATGCGCGGGCCGATGTCCTTGTCCTTGACCAGCTGCGCCAAGATACGCACGAAGGCCATGGTGGTGGAGATTTCACGGTCGCCCGAACCGTCCAGGATCGCCTTGAGGGTGCTCAAGTCTGGAGTCGGAACGCTGAAACTGTTGGCACGGCGCTGTGGCACGAAACCGCCCAGTGCAGTGCGACGCTCGGCCAGGTAACGGGCCTCGGCGCTGTTTGGCTCTGGCTTGAAGAACGGCAGGTTCTCCAGCTCTTCGTCCTTGACCGGGATGTCGAAGCGGTCGCGGAACAACTTCAGGCTGTCGACATCCACTTTCTTGGTGTTGTGCGCAGTGTTCTTCGCTTCGCCAGCACCGGTGCCATAACCCTTGATGGTCTTGGCCAGGATGACGGTCGGTTGTTCTTTGTGGTTCACAGCTTCGTGGTAAGCCGCGTAGACCTTGTACGGGTCGTGGCCGCCACGGTTGAGTTTCCAGATCTCGTCGTCGGACAGGTCTGCAACCATCGCCTTGAGTTCTGGCGTGTTGAAGAAGTGTTCACGCACGAACGCGCCGTCTTTGGCTTTGTAGTTCTGGTACTCGCCGTCGATGACTTCGTCCATGCGACGTTGCAGGATGCCGTCGACGTCCTTGGCCAGCAGTGGGTCCCAGAAACGGCCCCAGATGACTTTGGTCACGTTCCACTGAGCACCACGGAACACGCCTTCGAGTTCCTGGATGATCTTGCCGTTGCCGCGAACCGGGCCGTCGAGGCGCTGCAGGTTGCAGTTGATGACAAAGATCAGGTTGTCCAGCTTCTCGCGGCCAGCCAGGGAGATGGCACCCAGGGATTCCGGCTCGTCGCACTCGCCGTCGCCCAGGAAGCACCAGACTTTCTGCTTGCCTTCAGGGATGAAGCCACGGGCTTCCAGGTACTTCATGAAACGTGCCTGGTAGATCGCCTGGATCGGACCCAGACCCATGGAAACGGTCGGGAACTGCCAGAAATCAGGCATCAGCCAAGGGTGCGGGTACGACGACAGGCCGCCACCGTCCACTTCCTGGCGGAAGTTGTTCATCTGGTCTTCGGTGATGCGACCTTCCATGAACGCACGGGCGTAGACGCCTGGCGAGGTGTGGCCCTGGAAGTAGATCAGGTCGCCGCCGTGTTCGTCGGTCGGGGCCTGGAAGAAGTAGTTGAAGCCGATGTCATACAGGGTTGCGCTGGAAGCGAAGCTGGAGATGTGACCGCCCAGGTCCGAATCTTTCAGATTCGTGCGCATTACCATCGCCATGGCGTTCCAACGTACCAGCGAGCGAATGCGGCGTTCCATGAACAGGTCGCCAGGCATGCGTGCTTCGTGGGTAACGGGGATGGTGTTGCGGTATGGCGTGGTGATGGCGTAAGGCAACTGCGAACCGCTGCGGGTTGCGAGTTCGCCCATACGGGTCATCAGGTAGTGAGCACGGTCTTCGCCTTCTTTGTCGAGAACCGATTCCAGGGCGTCCAGCCATTCCTGGGTTTCGACGGGATCGAGGTCTTGCATGGCTTGCTCCAGGGCGGAAAGGCTACCAGAATCGGTTGCCTGAAGTTTGCGACTGGCCTTGTGGGCAGACGACATAAATTCTTGGATGGCCGAAGGTTGCTTCGGCGTCCTGTAGTTTTACTACAAATCGTCGGCCATTTCAGCCTTTCGAATGTATATACGAGTAGTAAAACTACACAAGACTGAGCGTATGGCTCGGTCTGGCTGGTGAGCATAATCGTTAATGTTGATCTTTTGCAGACAAGAAAAGGTAGAAGTTTAATGTTGCCTGCCAATAAGTACGAATTTTCAGCTATTTATAACCTTTGTTCGACAGTCCATCGCCGCGCCGGGTTCTTGCCGTCATCACAACAAGCCAAATACGCGCCGATCAAGGATAGACCATGAGCCTTCCAACGCTGGCCAAACTACCGGCCATCCTCCTGCCTTACGCCAGCCGGGCCGAGCAGTCATTTCGTGACGCTGTAGCCACGCTGGGCGACGATCATGGCCTTTCTGCGTGGTCGCCGCAACGGTGGGCCGACTTCGCCCGCGTGTGTGCGGCCAGCGATTTTGTCATTCAACAGAGTGTTCGTGACCCTTTGATGTTGCTGGAGCTGGCGGCCTGGGGCGAGCTGGACCGGGGTTTCGCCCCCGGCGAGCTGTGCGGGCAGATTGCTGGCGCTGTGCAACAGGTCGAAACAGAAGATGAGTTGGGGCGCGTGCTGCGCCGCCAGCGCACCCGTCAGCAAGTGCGCATCATCTGGCGCGACCTGACCCGCCAGGCCGACCTGGTGCAAACCTGCCGCGACCTGTCCGACATGGCCGACGCCAGCATCGACCAGGCTTACCAGTGGTTGTACCAGCGCCACTGTGCCCAGTTCGGCACGCCCACCGGCCGGCGCAGCGGCGAGCCGCAGCAAATGGTCATCCTCGGCATGGGCAAGCTCGGCGCGGTGGAGCTGAACCTGTCGTCGGATATCGACCTGATCTTCGCCTACCCCGAAGGCGGCGAAACCCTGGGCGTGAAGCGGGCGCTGGATAACCAGGAGTTCTTTATCCGTCTTGGTCAAAAATTGATCAAGGCCCTCGACCCGATGACCGTCGATGGTTTTGTGTTCCGCGTCGACATGCGCCTGCGGCCTTACGGTTCATCCGGCTCGCTGGTGCTCAGCTTCAATGCGTTGGAGCAGTACTACCAGGACCAGGGCCGCGACTGGGAACGTTACGCCATGATCAAGGCGCGCGTGGTCGCGGGTGACCAGGTCGCCGGTGCGCAACTGCTCGACATGCTGCGCCCGTTTGTCTACCGCCGTTACCTGGACTTTTCCGCCATCGAAGCGCTGCGCACCATGAAGCAGCTGATCCAGCAGGAAGTGCGGCGCAAGGGCATGGCCGACAATATCAAGCTGGGCTCGGGCGGCATCCGCGAGGTGGAATTCATCGCCCAGGCGTTCCAGTTGATCCACGGCGGCCGTGATCTGAGCCTGCAACAACGTCCGCTGCTCAAGGTGCTCGGCACCTTGGAAGGCCAAGGCTATCTGCCGCCAGCGGTGATCGCCGAGTTGCGCGATGGCTACGAATTCCTGCGTTACACCGAGCATGCGATCCAGGCGATTGCTGACCGCCAGACGCAAATGCTCCCGGACACCCCAGAAGATCAGGCGCGCATTGCCTTTATGCTGGGCTTTGATGACTGGGCCGCGTTCCACGAGCGCTTGATGTACTGGCGCGGCCGGGTGGATTGGCATTTCCGCCAGGTCATCGCCGACCCGGATGAAGAAGAGGGCGAAGAAGGCGAATTGGTCGTGGGCGGCGAGTGGTTGCCGCTTTGGGAAGAATCCCAAGATGAAGAGGCTGCCTGTCGGCAGTTGGCCGAAGGTGGTTTCAGCGATGCGGCCAAAGCGCTCAAAGCCCTCGCGGGCCTGCGCAACAGCCCGCAATTGCGTGCCATGCAGCGCCTCGGTCGCGAGCGTCTGGATGCGTTTATCCCACGCCTGCTGGCCCAGGCGGTCGAACACGCCAACCCCGATCTTGTGCTGGAGCGGGTATTGCCGCTGGTGGAAGCCGTCGCGCGGCGTTCCGCGTATCTGGTGCTGCTCACCGAAAACCCCGACGCCCTGCGTCGCCTGTTGACCCTGTGCGCCGCCAGCCCGTGGATCGCCGAGCAAATCACCCGCTTCCCGCTGCTGCTCGACGAATTGCTCAACGAAGGCCGCCTGTTCAAGCCCCCGCTGGCGCCGGAACTCGCTGCCGAGCTGCGCGAGCGCCTCACGCGCATTCCCGAGGACGATCTTGAGCAGCAGATGGAAGCACTGCGCCACTTCAAGCTGGCCCACCGCCTGCGCGTCGCCGCCTCGGAAATCGCCGGCAGCCTGCCGCTGATGAAAGTCAGCGATTACCTGACCTGGCTCGCCGAAGCCATCCTCGAACAAGTGCTGGCCCTGGCCTGGCGCCAGACCGTGGCGCGCCATGGTTCGCCGCAGCGCGTGGACGGCACCTTGTGCGATCCTGGGTTCATCATTGTCGGTTATGGCAAAGTCGGCGGCATCGAACTGGGGCATGGTTCGGACCTGGACCTGGTATTTATCCACGACGGCGACCCGCAGGCCGAGACCGACGGCGCCAAGCCGATCGATGGCGCGCAGTTCTTCACGCGCCTGGGCCAGCGCATCATTCACCTGCTGACCACCCAGACCAACTCCGGGCAGTTATATGAAGTGGACATGCGCCTGCGTCCTTCCGGCGCATCCGGGTTGTTGGTCAGTTCCCTGGGGGCCTTCGAGCGCTATCAGGAAAATGAAGCCTGGACCTGGGAGCATCAGGCCCTGATCCGCGCGCGGGTGCTGGTGGGCAGCCAGGATGTGGGCCATGCATTCGAGCAGGTGCGGGCCAAAGTGCTGGGCCGCGAGCGCGACCTGGCCACGCTGCGCCAGGAGGTCAGCGAGATGCGCGCGAAGATGCGTGACAACCTCGGCACCAAGGGCACCGCGGCCGGTACGGGCGCGAATGCCTTCGAAGCCACGGCGCTGTTCGACCTCAAGCAGGACGCCGGAGGTATCGTCGATATTGAATTTATGGTGCAATACGCGGCTTTGGCGTGGTCTGCGCAACATCCATCGTTGCTGCGCTACACCGACAATATCCGCATTCTGGAAGGCCTGGAGCAGGTCGGGCTGATGCCCGCTGCCGATGCCCATCTGCTGCGCGAGGTGTATAAGGCCTACCGTTCCGCCGCGCACCGCCAGGCCTTGCAGAACGAGGCCGGCACGGTCGCCGGGGATCAGTTCGCCGACGAACGGCGCCAGGTGATGCGAATCTGGAAAGAACTGGGGTTAAGCTGATTACTTGAGTGACGCCAATCTAGTGTGGAAATCGGCTTTATGGGGAGCCGGGCTTGTGTGGGAGCTGGCTTGCCTGCGATTGCATCACCTCGGTATGACTGATACTCCGAGGCGCCTGCATCGCGGGCAAGCCCGGCTCCCACACAAGCCAGCTCCCACATAATAAGGCGCGACCTACAGTAATTATCGAGGCGGGGAGGCATAAGCCTCCCCGCATCGTTTGTGGAAACTACATGAATATTCTGATCGTTGGGCCCAGTTGGGTCGGTGACATGGTGATGGCGCAGACACTGTTCCAGTGCCTGAAACAACGTCATCCCGACTGCCAGATCGACGTGCTCGCCCCTGAGTGGAGCCGCCCGATCCTCGAACGCATGCCCGAAGTGCGCGCGGCCTTGAGCTTTCCGCTCGGCCACGGCGCCCTGGAGCTGGCGACCCGTCGGCGCATCGGCAAATCCCTGGCCGGCCGGTACGACCAGGCGATCCTGCTGCCCAACTCGCTGAAATCGGCGCTGGTGCCGTATTTCGCCGGCATTCCCAAGCGCACCGGCTGGCGCGGCGAATTCCGCTACGTGCTGCTCAATGACGTGCGCACGCTGGACAAGGCGCGCTACCCGTTGATGATCGAACGTTTCATGGCCCTGGCTTACGAGCCGGGGGCCGAGTTGCCCAAGCCGTACCCGCGCCCGAGCCTGCAGATCGACCCGGTGAGCCGCGATGCCGCCCTGGCCAAGTTCGGCCTGAGCCTGGATCGCCCGGTCCTGGCCCTGTGCCCTGGCGCCGAGTTTGGCGAGTCCAAGCGCTGGCCGTCGGAGCACTACGCCAAGGTCGCCGAGGCAAAAATCCGCGAAGGCTGGCAGGTGTGGCTGTTTGGTTCGAAGAAGGATCACCCGGTGGGCGAAGACATTCGCCAGCGCCTGATCCCCGGCCTGCGCGAAGAAGCGGTGAACCTCAGCGGCGACACCTCGCTGGCCGAGGCCATCGACCTGCTGTCCTGCGCCGATGCGGTGGTGTCCAACGACTCCGGCCTGATGCACGTCGCGGCGGCGCTGAACCGCCCGTTGGTGGCGGTGTACGGCTCCACGTCGCCGGGTTTCACCCCGCCGCTGGCCGACAAGGTCGAAGTGGTGCGCCTGGGTCTGGATTGCAGCCCGTGTTTTGAACGCACCTGCCGTTTCGGCCACTACAACTGCATGCGCCAGTTGCTGCCGCAGCCGGTCAACGAAGCCTTGCAGCGCTTGCAAGGCGCTGCGGTCGAGGTCCGATAGTTTGCGCGTCCTGGTAATCAAGACCTCATCCCTGGGCGACGTGATCCACGCCTTGCCGGCACTCACCGACGCTGCGCGGGCGATTCCCGGCATTCAGTTCGACTGGGTGGTGGAAGAAGGCTTCGCCGAGATTCCCACCTGGCACCCGGCGGTCGACAAGGTGATCCCGGTGGCGATTCGCCGCTGGCGCAAAAACATCTGGCAGACCATCAAGAGTGGCGAATGGCGGCGCTTCAAGCAGCGTGTCCAGGCGACCAAGTACGACCTGGTGATCGACGCCCAAGGCCTGCTGAAAAGCGCCTGGCTGACCCGCTACGTGCGTGCGCCCGTCGCCGGTTTCGACAAGAACTCGGCCCGCGAGCCGATGGCCGCACGCTTCTACTCCCGACGCCTGGCCGTGGCCCGTGGCCAACACGCGGTGGAGCGCCTGCGCCAACTGTTTGCCGTGGCCCTCGGTTATGACCTGCCCAAGGGCTTGGGTGACTACGGCCTGAGCGTCGAAAAGCTGCTCGGCCTGCCGCCGAAAAAACCCTTTGTCCTGCTGCTGCACGGCACCACCTGGGACACCAAGCACTGGCCTGAAGCCTACTGGCGCGAGCTGGCCGAACGCATGGGGCGCTTGGGGGTGGACGTGAAACTGCCATGGGGCAACGCCGCCGAAAAAGCCCGCGCCGACCGCCTGGCCCACGGCCTGGCGAACGCCGAAGTGCTGCCCAAGCTGAACCTGGCCGGCGTCGCCCGCGTGCTGGCTGGCGCCCGCGCCTGTGTGGCGGTGGACACCGGCCTCGGTCACCTGGCCGCCGCGCTGGACGTGCCGACCATTTCCCTGTTCGGCCCCACCAACCCGGGACTGACCGGCGCTTATGGCAAGGGTCAGATTCACCTGGGCAGCGACTTCCCCTGCGCGCCGTGCCTGCAAAAGCACTGTACCTATCAACCGACGGCCGACGACCTGCGTCGGTTCGACCTCAAGCGCGAGTCGCCCCTGTGCTTCACGCGCCTGAACCCTGAGCGTGTGGCCAGCCGACTGAGCACGTTGTTATTGGCTGAGGAGCTGCACTGATGCAACTGGCTTTCGTTTTGTACAAATACTTCCCCTTCGGTGGCTTGCAGCGCGACTTCATGCGCATCGCCCTGGAGTGCCAGCAGCGCGGCCACCAGATCCGCGTGTACACGCTGATCTGGGAGGGCGACATCCCGCCCGGCTTCGAAGTGCTGGTGGCGCCGGTCAAGGCGTTCTTCAACCATCGGCGCAACGAAAAGCTCAGCGCCTGGATGGCCGCCGACCTGGCCAAGCGCCCGGTGGATCGCCTGATCGGCTTCAACAAAATGCCCGGCCTGGACGTGTACTACGCCGCCGACGGCTGCTTTGAAGACAAGGCACAAAACCTGCGCCATTCGCTGTACCGCTACTTTGGCCGCTACAAGCACTTCGCCGAGTACGAGCGCGCGGTGTTTGCCAAGGACGCGAAGACTGAAGTCCTGATGATTTCCGAAGTGCAGCAGCCGCTGTTCATCAAGCATTACGACACGCCGCTGGAACGCTTCCACCTGCTGCCGCCGGGCATCGCCCAGGACCGTCGCGCACCGCCGAATGCGGCTGAAATTCGCGAAGGTTTCCGCAAGGAGTTCAACCTCGCTGACGACGACCTGCTGCTGGTGCAAATCGGCTCCGGCTTCAAGACCAAGGGCGTCGACCGCAGCCTCAAGGCCGTGGCCGCGCTGCCGGCGGAGCTGAAAAAACGCACGCGCCTGTTTGTAATCGGCCAGGACGACCCCAAGGTATTCCAACTGCAAAGCGCCACGCTGGGCTTGGGGGACAACGTACAGTTCCTCAAGGGTCGCAGTGATATCCCGCGCTTCCTGCTGGGCGCCGACCTGTTGATCCACCCGGCGTACAACGAAAACACCGGCACCGTGTTGCTCGAAGCCCTGGTGGCCGGGTTGCCGGTGCTGGTCTCGGCAGTGTGTGGTTATGCCCACTACATCGCTGAGGCCGACTGCGGCAAAGTGCTGGATGAGCCGTTCGAACAAACGCAGCTCAACAGGTACCTGGCGCAAATGCTCAGCGACACTGCACAGCGCGCGGCCTGGGGCCGCAATGGGTTGGCCTTCGCCGAGACGGCCGACCTCTACAGCATGCCGCAGCACGCTGCGGATGTGATTCTGGCGGAGCCGAAACGATGAAGTTGATTCTTGCCGAACCGTTCAAGACGTTATGGGCCGGGCGTGATGCCTTCGCTGAAGTCGAGAAACTGCAAGGCGAAGTATTCCGTGAGCTGGCGGCGCGGCGCACATTGCGCACCGTCGTCGAAGGCCGTCCGTATTTCGTGAAGATCCACCGTGGCATCGGCTGGGGCGAGATCTTCAAGAACCTGATCACCGCCAAGCTGCCGGTACTCGGCGCGGGCCTGGAGTGGGCGGCGATCCATCGCCTGCAAGCCCTCGGCGTGCCGACCATGACCGGTGTGGCGTTTGGCGAAAAGGGCAGCAACCCGGCGGACCAGCACTCGTTCATCATCACCGAAGAGCTGGCGCCCACCGTCAGCCTCGAAGACCTGACCGTCAACTGGGTCGCCGAACCGCCGGCGCCGGCATTGCGCCATGCACTCACCGCCGAGCTGGCGCGCATGGTCGGCGATATGCACCGTGGCGGCGTGAACCATCGCGACTGCTACCTGTGCCACTTCCTGCTGGACACTGCGCAGCCCATCGATGCGAAAAGCATCAAGCTGTCGGTAATCGACCTGCACCGCGCCCAATTGCGTAACCATCTGCCGCTGCGCTGGCGCGACAAGGACCTGTCCGCGCTGTACTACTCGGCGCTGGACATCGGCCTGACCCGGCGCGACAAGCTGCGGTTCCTCAAGGGCTACTTCCGCCAGCCGCTGCGCCAGATCCTCGCCGAGCAATCGGCGTCCCTGAGCCTGATGCAGCGCAAGGCCGACAAGCTCTACGCACGCAAGCAACGATACGGGGATGCGATCTGATGGCGGGTTGGAACCTGGAACCGGCCTACGCCAACCTGGCGGATGATTTTGGCAGCCTTGAGGCGGTGTTCGCGCTGCAAGGCGAGCAGTTGACCCACGACCCGCTGTCGGAAGTGATCCGCGTCGAGCGCGGCGGGGTCAATTACTACGTCAAGCGCTACACCGGCGCCGGCAAGGGCTTGCGCCGTTACCTGGGCAAGCCACGGGTCAAGTCCGAATGGCAGAACCTCAAGCGCTTCGCCAAGTGGGGCATTCCCACCGCCGACGTGGTTGCCTGGGGGCTGGAGCGCAAAGGCCTGGCGTATGACCGTGGCGCGATGATCACCCGTGAGTTGCCACGCACCGAAGACCTGTCGGTGCTCGCCGACCGCGACGACGCGCGCCTGCACGATCCCAAATGGGTCGATGCGGTCAGCCGTCAGCTCGCCGAATACACGCGCACCATGCATGACCACAACTTCACCCATAACGACTTGAAGTGGCGCAACCTGCTGATCGACGATCAGCAGACCCTGTACCTGATCGACTGCCCCAACGGCGCTTTCTGGCGCGGGTTCTGGCTCAAGTACCGCATCACCAAGGACCTGGCCTGTCTCGACAAGGTGGCCAAGTATCACTTGTCGGCCACCCAGCGCCTGCGTTTCTACATGCAATACCGTCAGCGCCGGCACCTGAGTGCGTCGGACAAACAGCGGATTCGCCACGTGGTGAAGTTTTTTGAGGGGCGCGAATGACTGACTTCCTGGCGGCCGAGGACCGTGCGCTGCTGGAGCGCCACGGCCTGGCCACGTTTGACGCGCTGTGGGCCAAGCAGCTGGACGCGGTGGACGAGCCGAACACCAGCCGTGGCGGCTGGAGCAGCGTGTTTCGCCTGGAGCTCGACGGCCACGGCTACTACCTCAAGCGCCAGAGCAACTACCTGACGCGCAGCCTGCACCGGCCGTTTGGCGAACCGAGTTTCTCCCGCGAGTTCCGCAATATCAGCCGTTACCGCACGCTCGGCATCCCGGCGTTGCAGGCGGCGTTCTACGGCGAGCGCAAGGTGGCCGGTGAGCACCGCGCGATGCTGCTGACCCGCGCCCTCGACGGCTGGAATGACCTGGATTCACTGCTCGACGAGTGGCCACAACTGAGCGATGCCCAGCACGGCGCGATCCTGCTGGCGTGCGGGCAACTGGCGCGTCGGTTGCACAGCGTCGGCCAGGTGCACGGCTGTTTTTATCCCAAGCATATTTTCCTGCAGGCCACCGGTGACGGTTACGCCGCGCAGTTGATCGACCTCGAGAAAACCCGCCCGCTGCTGTTCGGCTGGCGTGATCGGGTCAAGGATTTGGAACCGTTGTTGCGTCGCGCACCACAATGGTCTGATGCGCAGGTGCGCCAACTGTTGGCGGCGTACCTCGATCAACCCGAGGACAGTGCGCTGGTCGCCACGTGGTACCAACGCCTGAGCGCCCGTCGTAGCCACAAGGAAAACCGTTGATGCGTTTGTCCGAGCTGAAAACTGCCGGCCGTACTCCCACGTTGCCACTGACGATCGAGTTGGCCGATGCGGCGGGTCCTGGCCAATTGCAACTGCTCAGCCTGTTGCGCGTGTTGCCGGGTGAGCGTTATGTCGGCGCAGCGGTATGGCGCGGGCGCCCGGTGCTGGCCAAGTTGTTGGTGGGCAGCAAGGCGGCGCGGCATTTTCAGCGTGAACTGAGCGGCGTGCGCCTGCTGGCCGAACAGGGCCTGACCACGCCGCAACTGCTGGCCGATGGCTTGCAGGATGGTGAGGGCGGCTGGCTGCTGTTCGACTTTATTGACGGTGCGCAAAGCCTGGCGGATGCCTGGCACGCCGTCGAAGGTTTGCCGCCGCTGGCCGACGAACAAACCGCCGTGCTCGCCGAAGCGCTGGGCGCGATCGCGCAGATGCACGCCAAGGGCTTGTGGCAGGAAGACCTGCACCTGGACAACCTGCTGCGCCGGGACGGCAAGCTGTATTTGATCGACGGCGCGGGGATTCGCGTCGAGGAGGCGGGCAAGCCGCTGTCACGCAGCCGCGTGCTGGAGAACCTCGGGGTGTTTTTCGCCCAGTTGCCGAAAAACCTCGCACCGTTCACCGAGGAGTTGCTGGTGTACTACCTGCTGAGCAACGGCGAACACGCCTTGCCGCTGGAGGCCCTGGAAAAACAGGTGCGCAAGGTCAGTGCGTGGCGATTGAAGGACTTCTTGAGCAAGGTTGGCCGCGAGTGCACGCTGTTCAGCGTGTTGCGCGGGCCGTTTGCCTTGCGTGCGATCCGCCGCGACGAAGAAGCGGCGATGCTGCCGGTACTGGCGCAGGCCGATGCCTTGCTCGACCAGGGGCATCTGTTCAAGACGGGCGGCGCGGCCACGGTGGCCAAGGTCGACGTGGCAGGCCGCCCGCTGGTGATCAAGCGCTACAACATCAAGGGCTTCGCCCATTGGCTCAAGCGCTTCTGGCGCCCGAGCCGGGCCTGGCATTCCTGGCGCGAAGGCAATCGCCTGGCATTCCTCGGCATCGCCACCCCCAAGCCGCTGGCGGTGCTGGAAAAGCGTTTTTTCTGGCTGCGCAGCCGGGCCTACCTGATCACCGAGCACCTGGCAGGACCGGACATCATCGAGCGTTTTGCGCCTTACGTTGAACAGGGCGATGCGCCGGAAAACGAACTGCTGGCCCTCGACCACCTGTTCGCCGAACTGATCCGCGAGCGCATCAGCCATGGCGACTTCAAGGGCCACAACCTGTTCTGGGACACGGACCGCTGGTCGCTGATCGACCTGGATGCCATGCGCCAACACAGCAGCGACGCCAGCTTCGCTCAGGCGTACGCCAAGGATCGTGCGCGGTTTATGCGTAATTGGGCGCAGGACTCGGCGTTGTACAAGCTGATTGATCAGCGGTTGCCCAAGCAGGTCTGAACTCCACCAAACAGGATTGAGCATCCCATGGCAGATGAAATAACAAGCTCCCCGCAGTTCCTGCTCTTTGAAAGCGAGAGTGAGGCAGAGTGCGCCGCAGAGGTCGCGGCGGCGAAACCTCCAAGGGGGGAGTTCAGCGATTTCATTGTTTATGTGGATGAAAGTGGCGATCACGGGATGCAGTCACTGGACGCCAACTACCCGATGTTTGTTCTGGCGTTCTGTGTTTTCCATAAGCGGCATTACTGTGAAAAGGTCATCCCGGCTCTTCAGAAGTTCAAATTCAACCATATGGGGCATGACTTGGTTGGCCTGCATGAGCTGGAGATTCGAAAGGAAAAAGGCGCGTTTTCGAACATGTTTGTCTCTCGCCAGCACAAGCATGCTTTCCTTGAAGAGCTGACAAGCATTATTGAGTCGAGCAACTTTGTGTTGATCAGTTGCGTGATTGATAAAGCGACTCTTCGCGAACAGCAAGGCCCGACTCATAACCCTTACCATCTGGCGTTGGGTTTCTGTCTTGAAACCCTTTATGAGTTTCTCCAAGAGAAAAACCATCACGGCGCGCTGACGCATGTGATTTTCGAGCGTCGAGGTCGTAAAGAGGATAACGAACTTGAACTGGAGTTTCGTCGGATGTGTGACGGAGCCAATCGTCTAGGTATTCGCTTGCCGTTTGACATTGTATTCGCGACCAAACAGGTCAACTCGACGGGCTTGCAGCTTGCGGATCTTGTTGCGCGGTCCGTCGGCATGAGCGTTCTGCGGCCGGGTCAGGAAAATCGAGCGTTTGACGTACTCACGCGCAAGTTCTATTGCAGTGGAGGGCGGAGCAAGGTCGGAGAGGGTTTTGAAAATTGGGGGCTGAAGATTTTCCCCGCGTCAGAAAGCGAAAAGCCCCGGTGAAACTCACCGAGGCTATAGCGCCGACCGGGATCCCCCAGTCCATTTGCGCCAGATTCTAAGCTTGCGATTTTGGGGTGTCAACGCGTGGAGTCCGCGTTGTCGGTCAAGGGTATGAAAGGGCGCAAGCCTTTTCCGATCTGATGGAAGGTGACCTTAGAACGTGTATTCGGCGCCGGCACCGGCGTACCACGAGCGGCCGGGGGCGGCTTCGTAGTAGCGGTTGTTGCTGTCGCCGACGATCACCGAGCCGACGTACTGGCGGTCCAGCAGGTTGTCCAGGCGCAGGGTCTGGTGGAAGGTCCAGTGTTCGACCTTCTGTTCAAAGCGTGCGCGCCAGTTGAAGACGCTGTAGGCCGGCGCGGCGCGCTGGCTGTTGGTGTCTTCGACGTAGACCTTGCTGCGGTACATGCCTTCGATCGCGGTGCTGACCCAGTCGCGGGGCTTCCAGTTGAGTTCGGCGAACAGGGTGGTTTGTGGGACGCCGGGGAGGTAGTTGCCCTTTTCGATAGCCTTTCCGCTGTTGCTGAAGTCACTGTCGTAGGTGGCTTGCAGGCGGGTGTAGGCGAGGTTGGTGCTCCAGTGTTCGCTGAGTTGGCTTTCGATGCCGAGTTCGAAGCCGCGGCGCAGGGTGCGGCCGGCGTTTTGGTAGCTGGTGCGACCCTGGAGCGATTGGCTGACCACCAGCTCATCTTCTGTGGTGATCTGGAATACCGCCGCGTTGATCCGTGTGTTGTTCAGCTGCGCCTTCAGGCCCATTTCATATTGAGTGCTTTCAGACGGTTTAAGGCCGAAGTTGAAGCCTTCGACATTCCCCGGCGCGTAGGCCAATTCAGCCTGGGTAGGCGTTTCAAAGCCTTTGCCTGCGCTGACGTAGCCGTGCAACTGCGGCGTGAAAGCGTACATCACGCTCATCGACGGGGTGTTTTTCTGATAGGTCTTGTTGCCGCTGGCGTCACCGTTACTCAGGTACTGATCGTCAACGTCCAGCTCCATGGTGCTATGGCGCACGCCGGCTTGCAGGGTCCAGTTGCCCAAGGCCCAGTTGGCTTGAATATAGGGATCAAGGCTACGCGCGGTGTCGATTTCATCACGACGTAGCTGGCCTTTTACACCGAGGGTCGTGCCGCTGTAGTTCTGATAGCCATGCCGGCTGTCTTCGCTTTGATCGAAGTCCAGGCCGGTGATGATCATCAGCTCGCCCGGTGCACTCTCGATGGGCTGCATCCAGCGCACGCTGCCGCCGTAGAACTTGCGGTCGAATTGCACGACGCCACCGCCGCGCTCGTTGGCTGGTGTGCCTTTGGGGATCGACAGGTACTGAATCACACTCCGCCGCCCCGTATACGCATTCACCTGCAAGGTCGCATCGCCGATGTACCGCTCGTAATTCATCCCCAATTGCTGATGATCAATGCTTTTACGCGTGTTGTACGTCAGCGCCCCGGCCGCCACCGAACGCGGATCTGCCTTGTACGCCTCCCACGTCTGCCCCAACGGATCCTGCGTCCCGTTCTGCTCCAGGCTGCTGTAGATCAGCGCCAGCTTGCTGTCGTCATCCGGCTGGAAGTTGAGCTTGGCAAACGTCTGGTCGCGCCGTGCGCTGCTGTGGTCGCGGTAGCCGTCGGTGTCCATGCGCGAGGCGTCGAGCACGAAACCCGCGCCGTCGGCGGCGCCTTCGGCGGTCAGGTGGTTCTTGCTCATGCCGTCGCTGCCCACCAGGGTCTCGGCGCCGATGCGCGGCGGGCCTTCGCCGTCGCGGGAGAACATCTGGATCACGCCGCCGGCATTGCTGCCGTACAGGGTGGCCGCCGGGCCGCGCAGCACTTCGATGCGCTCGGCGGTGTCGAGGTTGAACGTGGCCGCCTGGCCCTGGCCGTCCGGGGTGCTGGCGGGGATGCCGTCGGCGATCAGCTTGAGGCCGCGCACGCCAAACGCCGAGCGGGCGCCGAAGCCACGGGACGAGATTTGCAGGTCCTGGGCATAGTTCTGGCGGTTCTGCACCACCAGGCCGGGGACGCGGGACAGCACTTCGGAAGCATTGATACCGAGCTGGCCATCGCTGATCTGCTCGCGGCTGATGGCGTCCACCGAGTACGGCAGGTCAAACGTCGGGCTGGCGCTACGCGAGCCGGTGACGACGCTGGGATCGAGCACCAGCGGCGAATCGTCGCCCATTGCCGCGCTGCAAAAACCGAGCATGCCGGCCATAAAGGTGAAGTGAACGGGACCCACAATTTTCATCAGATAACCAGGTAAGGTGCGGCAAACGCGGGATTCTAGCGATTCTGTCACTGTTTAACGAATCCTCCGGCTGCGACTTTAGAACCGCCCGACCTGACTTTAGACCCATTCCCGCTGCTTGCACCCATCACCTTGCCGCTTGCCGCTAACAGCTCCCCACTGCTTTTAAGCTATAATCCCGCCCTTTAGCTGTTTCTCGCCCAGGCGGGAAGCACACTTTTTCGCGGCGTAACCCGCCTGCATGCAGACTAAAAGAGGCTAGACCCCTGTGGCATTGACGATTCTTGGCCTGTCCGGCGCCCTTAGCCATGATCCTTCCGCAGCCTTGTATATCGACGGCAAGCTGATCGCGGCCGCCGAAGAAGAGCGCTTCGTACGCGACAAACATGCAAAGAACCGCATGCCCTACGAATCGGCGAAGTTCTGCCTGGAACAAGCCGGCATCAAACCTTCCGACGTTGACGTAGTGGCGATCCCGTTCGCCCCGATCAGCCTGTTCGGCGAGGCGCGCTGGCACTACGCCAAGCGTTACTGGTACGCCCCGGACCGCGCCCTTGACGCGATCCTGATGGGCAACCGGCGCTACAAGCGCTATCGCAACAAGATCGTCTGGTGCCTGGAGCAACTGGGCTTCGATCCGAAGAAAATCAAGATCGAACCGGTCGAACACCACCTGGCCCACGCTTCCAGCGCCTACCACTGCTCCGGCTTCCAGGAGAAAACCGCGATCCTCGGCATCGACGGTAAAGGTGAGTACGCCACCACGTTCTTCGGCTACGGCGAGAACGGCAAGATCCACAAGATCAAGGAATTCTACGATCCAGACTCCCTCGGCGGCCTGTACGGCGCAATCACCGAGTTCCTCGGTTTCGAGATGCTCGACGGTGAGTTCAAGGTCATGGGCATGGCGCCGTACGGCGACGCCAGCAAATACGATTTCTCGCGCCTGGCCTCTTTTGAGAACGGCGAGTTGGTGATCAACACCGACTACGCCAACGTCATCGGCCTGCGTCGCTACAAAGAGAAGGGCAAAGGCTTCTACTTCTCGCCAAAACTGATCGAGTGGCTGGGTCCCAAGCGCGAAGGCGACATCGCCGACGAGCCGTACATCCACTACGCCGCCAGCATGCAAGCGCTGTTCGAGAAGCTGGCCTTGCAGATGATCGACCACTACCTGGGCGACATCCTCAAGGACACCGGCAAGCTGGCCTTCGCCGGCGGTTGCGCGCTGAACGTGAAGCTGAACCAGAAGATCATTGCCCGCGACGACGTGAAAGAGCTGTTTGTGCAGCCGGCGTCCGGCGATGCCGGTACTGCGGTGGGTGCAGCGGCCTACGTGTCCCACGCCCGTGGTGTACCGGTGGAGAAGATGGAACACGTCTACCTCGGCCCGTCCTACAGCAACGAAGAAGTGATTGCCGCGTGTGCCAAGCACGAGAGCAAGCCGGTCTGGCGCAAGATCGAGAACATGCCTAAGCGCATCGCCAAGATCATGGTCGACGGCAACCCGGTGGCCTGGTTCCAGGGCCGCATGGAGTTTGGCCCGCGTGCCTTGGGCGGTCGTTCGATCATCGGTTGCCCTAGTGCCACCGGCGTGGCTGACCGTATCAACCACCAGATCAAGTTCCGCGAGCGCTGGAGGCCTTTCTGCCCGTCGATGCTCGACACCGTGGCCCCGCAGATGATCAAGGTCGATCACCCGGCGCCGTTCATGACCTTCACCTTTGAAGTGTCGGAAGAGTGGAAGACCCGCGTGCCGGAAGTGGTCCATGAAGATGGCACCTCCCGCGCCCAGGTGCTCAAGCGCGAATACAACCCGCGCTACTACGACATGATGAAAGAGCTGGAAGTGCTGACCGGCAACGGCGTGTCCCTGAACACCTCGCTCAACCGTCGTGGCGAAGCGATGATCTGCTCGCCGAAAGACGCGCTGGACATGTTCTTTGGCTCCGACCTGCAATACCTGATCATGGAAGACATCCTGGTGGTCAAGGACGGCGTGGACCCTTATGACACGCTCGGCTGATCGCCACGTCCTGCAGTTCTGCCACGGCTATGACGGGCCGTTCCTCGATTGTGCCCGTCAGTACGCCAGCCTGTTCACAGGCAAGGGCTACAAGGTGACCACGGTGTTTCTCACCGGGGTCGCCGACCCTGAGGTCGCGGCCGGTTGCGCCTCCGATGAAGTGTTGTTCATGGAGTTCAGCTCCAAGGCCATTCGTGGCCTCAAGCTGGGCGCCATCGCCGAGATGCGCAAGATTGCCGCCTCGCGCAATTTCAGCTTCTGCATCGCGCACCGCGCCAAGCCGATCTACGTCGCCTTGCTCGCCACGCGCTTGCAGGTGATTGGCGTGCACCACGCCTTTGGTGATTACCAGCGCCGTGGCCGCCGCCTGTTTGCGTCGATTTTCCGCAAGCGCTTGAGCTTGCTGGGTGTGTCCGACGCCGTGCGTGACGACATCCGCCGCTGCCTGCCGAGCTGGCCGGCGGCGCGTATCCAGACCTTGTACAACCGCATCGATGTAGAGGCCATGCAGGCCCTGCAAGTCTCGAAGGATGACGCGAGGGACGCCCTCGGGCTGTCGCCGGATGAATGGGTGGTCGGCAACGTCGGCCGCCTGCACCCGGACAAGGACCAGGCCACGCTGCTCAAGGGCTTCGCCCTGGCCTTGCCACAGTTGCCCGGCGAAAGCCGCCTGGCGATTCTCGGTACTGGCCGCCTGGAGCAGGACCTCAAGGAACTGGCCCGCGAGCTGGGGATCGCTGACAAGGTGCTGTTCCTCGGCCAGGTGCCGGATGCGCGCCGCTATTTTCGTGCGTTTGACGTGTTTGCCCTGAGCTCCGACCACGAACCCTTCGGCATGGTGCTGCTGGAAGCCATGGCCGCCGGCGTGCCGTTGCTGGCCACCGCCTGCGGGGGGGCCAAGGAAGTGGTCGAAGGCGTGGGCATCCTGTTCCCGTTCGGCGATGCCGAGCACCTGGCCCAAGGCCTGGGGCACCTGGCCGCGATGGATCAGCAGCAGCAACGCCAGTGCGCCGAGATGATGTTGGAGCGCCTGCACGCACGGTTCTCGGACCAGGCGGTGCGCGACGCTTTCTGGCAACTGCCACACGTTATTGAACTGACCGCGAGGGCTTGATGCTCAATCGATTCCAAGGCTGGCGCGAGCGTGGCTGGTCCGTCGTCGATGCACCTGCCTACAGCGAGGCCTGGCAGCGTTTTGGCGGCAGCGTCGCGACGCACCCGCACGTGATCGAACGCCTGGCCGGGCTGGCGCAGATTCCGGTGCGTTACCTGGCGTGGGAACAGGCCGGTGAACTCAAGGCGTGCATTGCCACCTGGGGGCGCGACCTGGCCTTGTCCAAGGACGTGCTCAAGCGCAGCGGCAAGAAGGGCCTGTTCGACCTGGGCAATGCCGAGATCATCCTGCCGGCCGCCGCCGATGCGCAGGCGCCGCTGCGCCAGCGTGCGCGTTACCTGTCGACGCTCAATGAAGGCCGTTTCAGCGGCCTCAAGCCCCAGGCCGAACAGTTGGCCATGGCGCGTACCCCGGAAGAGCTGTCGAAGAAGTTTCGCTACAACCAGCGCCGCGAACTGCGTTTGCTGGAAGAGGCGGGCGGCGTGGTGCGGCCGGTCAGCGAGTTTTCCAGCGCCGAGCTGGCGTCCATCTACTGCGACCTGTTCCTGCGCCGCTGGGGCTTTAAAGCCACGGGCGCCGAGCGTCTGGCCGAGGTGATCGAGTTGCTGCGCGAGTGGCTGATCGGCTCGGTGATCTTTCTCAACGATGCGCCCATCGCCATCCAGTTGGTGTACCGGGTCGAGTCGCCGGAGTGGATCAGCGTGGAGTACGTCAACGGCGGGGTCGATCCTGAAACCCGCGCCTTCAGCCCTGGCAGCGTGCTGAGTTTTCTCAATACCCAAAGCGCCTGGGAACAGGCCCGTGAAGTCGGCAAGCCGCTGCGGTTTTCCTTCGGTCGTGCCGACCGCGAGTACAAGGACCGTTGGTGCAACCCTGTGCAGGTATTGTGCGTATGACTCGCAAGCAGCAGTTGCTCAAGCGCCATCGGCGTAACAAGCGCACGGCGCTGATGGTCGGCGTGTTGCTGCTGGTGCTGGTGGGCATCCTGGTGGCCTGGTGGTTGCCGTTGCTGCTGGCGGTGCTGGCCTGGGTCGCCCACGAAGCCTGGTTTGCCGATCATCTGTTTTATGCGCCCAACGAAGATTATCAATACCGTTTCTCGGCGGATGCAGAGCTGGCGGGTGTGCGCCTGGAGGACGGGCGCTTGGTGCTGGATCAGCCCGTGGAGGCAGACACCACGCTGGTGCTGGCGATCAAGGTCAAAAGCACCTGGCTGGGACGCTTTCTTGACCCAAGCATTGAGCTGGGTGACGACCGGCAAACCTTCGAACGTGGCGTCAACGGTGTGCGCTACCTGAACCTCAGCGGCTTGCCGTTGAGCGAGTTGCACCTGCGCGGTCGCCATTGCCGCCTGCTCGGCACGCCGCGCCTGTGGACCTGGACCCACCCGGACTTTCGCCAGCAGCGCGTGATGGTCATTGCGCCCCACGCCGACGATGCCGAGCTGGCCGCTTTTGGGCTCTACAGTCAGGCCGAGAAACCCTGGATCGTTACCCTCACGGCGGGCGAAATCGAAGCCGAACACTATCAGCAGATGGGCCTGGACGCGGTGGAAGCCGCGCGTATCAAAGGCCGCCTGCGGGCCTGGGACAGCATTGCCGTGCCGCTGTGGGCCGGTGTGCCCCAGGCGCATTGCGTACAGCTGGGCTATTTCTGCCTGCAATTGCAGGCGATGCAGGCCGCGCCGGACTTGCCGTTTGCCTCCCGTGAAGCCGAGCTGACGGACGTGCGCCCGTTTCGCCAATTCAACCCCTTCCCGCTGCCAGCGGACAGCGACGGCCTGCCAACCTGGAACAACCTGTTGGCCGACCTGCGCCAGGTGCTGCTGATGGCGCGCCCGGAAGTCATCGTGCTGCCGTACTCGGCGCTGGACCCGCACCCTGACCACATCTGTGCGCAGAGTGCCGTCATGGAAGCCCTGCAAGGCTTGGAGTGGCAGCCGACCACCATCCTCGGCTACGCCAACCACCTGCATGACAACGACCGCTGGCCCATGGGCGATGCCGGCAACGGCATCGCCTTGCCGCCATTGTTCGATGCAACCCAGGCGCTGCACCCGTGCAGCCTGCCACTGACATTGGCCCGGCAGCGTGACAAGGCCATGGCGCTGGGCATGATGCATGACCTGCAACCGGCAGCGCCCTTCAAGCGACGCGTGCGGCGCCTGTTGCAACGTTTATTGGCCGGGCGCGCGCGCTCGCCTTATGGGGAGAACGAGTTCTTCCGCAAGGCCGTGCGGCGGCATGAGTTGTTCTGGCGTTTGTGACCTGTGAAAGGAAGAGCATGAAAGTTTTATTTCTGGTGCAGAAAGAACAGCGCGCCATCCTTGATCGTCTCTACGAAGGTATTGCCGAGCACTGCGACTGCGACACCCGCTGGTTGAGCAGCGCCGAGCAGCGCAACCTGCGCGGTTACTTCCGCCGTGAAGTGGATGTGACCCAGTACGACCGCATCGTGTTCTTCCTGCGCTTCAAGCAGGAGATCCGCCAGGCCGGGTTTATCCGCACGATCCCCAACCTGGTGATCCTCGAACACGATGCCTACCAGAACTACATTCCGTGCAAATACACCGGCAAGTTCAGCGCGCATTACCGCCGCTTGCCGTGGGCGCGGGTGATCAGCTCGGGCTTTGTGGTGTCCCAGCGTTTGCGTGAGGAAGGTTTTGACGCGGTGTTCGTGCCCAAGGGCTACGACCAGGCGCTGTTGCAGCCGCAGGAGCGTGAGCGCGACATCGAGCTGGCCTTTGTCGGCAGCACCAACAGCGTGGCCTACAGTGGGCGCAAGGCGTTGCTCGATGAGCTGGCACGGGTCGAGCCCTTGGTGGTGACGCGCACCAAGTCCGGTGAGGAATACTGCGCGACCCTCAATCGGATTCGCTTTTTTGTCAGTGCCGATGTGGGCATGGGCGAGTACATGATCAAGAACTTCGAGGCCATGGCCTGTGGCTGCGTGCTGCTGGCGTTTGACCAGGGCGAGGCTGAAAACCAGGCCCTGGGTTTCGAAGACAAGGTCAACGTGGTGTTCTATAAAGACATCCCGCAGTTGCAGGAAAAGCTCGCCGAGTTGCGCGCCAACCCGCAGTTGGCGGCGCAGATTGCGCGTAACGGCCAGGACCTGGCTGTCAGCCAGTTCAGCTTTGCGCGGATCGGCCAACGCATTGTCGAAGCGCTGGAGCCGCCGTTGCGGCCGCGCGCACCCTTGAGTCTGCTGGAAAAGTTGCGCCTGAAACTGGGCGTGTAACATCCGTCGGGTCGTTGAATGCGGCCATTTATTGTTGGTGCCCACGTGCGATTTTCCGAACAGAGCGACATCACCCTTGTTGTGACCAGCTGCGGTCGCTTTGACCTGTTGAAGCGCACGCTTGAGAGCTTCGACGCCTTCAATACGGCGGATATCCGCGAGGTCTTCATCACTGAGGATTCCGGTGATGATGCGGTGCGCCAGGCCGTTCCCGCCCATTGGCAGGATCATTGCACTTTCTTCGTCAATCGCCCGAAGCTGGGGCAGTTGGCATCCATCGACCTGGCCTACACTTCGGTGAAGACGCCCTATATTTTCCACTGTGAAGATGACTGGGAGTTCTACCGCCCGGGGTTTGTCGAGGACTCCAAGACGGTGCTGGAGCTACGCCCGGATATTCTCCAGGTGTGGCTGCGCAACTTTGTCTATGACTTGCAGGTGCACAGCCCCTACATCCGTCTGGGGCCGCGTGAGCTGATCGGTGCGGTGCCGTGTTACCCGCTGATTTCCGACAAGCCGGAATGGCAGGCGTTTTCCCTGAACCCCGGTTTGCGACGTATCAAGGAATACCGCTTGTGCGCGCCGTATGCAGGGTTCGAAGGGGAGAAGGGCTTGTCGCGACGGTATGCCGAACTGAACCTGATGGCCGTGACCCTTGAGGGCGACGCGGTGCTGCACACGGGCTTCGGGCTGCATGTCTCGACATCCGCCGAGCGCTTGAACAAGGCCCGACGCAAGCGACGCGAGCGGATCAAGTTGGTCGCGGTGCTGCTGCTGGGCATCGCTACCGGCTGGTTGCTCGGTTGAAACACGAACACGCCTCCAGAACGTCCGCACAAGGTCCGTATTTTTCAATGAGCATCCTCAACATCATGTGGGCTGGTGGTACTGCATTCGCTTCCGTGCAGAAGGTTCATCAGCAAGTGCTGGGCAGTGTCGATTGCGGCGCTACCGTCCATACCTGGCTGCTCCAGGGTGGTGCACAAGCCGGCGACGGGGCGCTGGAGTGGAACCTCTCGTCTGCCCAGCTCAAGGGGCGGCACTTCTGGAAGCTGCTGGTGCCGCGCATGCAGGCGCGTTTCCGCCGGGCGCTGCCTGAGGACGTGAAGGTTGTGCTGCTCGATGGCATCGGCGTGGCACGGGTGCTGTTGCCCGTGCTCAAGAACCTGCCCGAGGTGCGTGCCGTGGTGCTGTTCCATGGCATGACGCGTACACGCAGCTCGGATCGCAGGCTGTTCGCACAGTTCGCCGAATCCCGGCTGACGGTAGCGGCGGTGTCGCAGACCCTGGCCGACTCGCTCCAGCGTGACTTGCAGCGGCCGGTGGCGGTGCTGCGCAGCGCCTTCGACCCCGGCGCCTTTCGCGCGGCAATGCTTGCGCGTGAGCAGGCGCGTGCCCAGCTGGGTCTGGCGCTGGACAACGCGCCGGTGTTGGGCGCCGTTGGCCGGTTGGTGGGCAGCAAGGGGTTCTCGTGTCTGCTGGAGGCGTTTGCCGGGGTGCTCACGCAGCGTGCCGATGCGCGCCTGGTAATCGTTGGCGAAGGCTCGGCGCGGGCGGATCTGGAAGCGCAGATCGAACGTCTTGGCTTGCGTGACAAGGTCTTCATGCCCGGGCACCTGGCCGAAGCGGCCACCCTGTACCGCGCGTTTGACTGGGTGGCAATACCCTCGTCGGCGGAGGGCTTGGGGCTGATTGTGCAAGAAGCGGTGATGGCTGGCGTGCCGGTATTGACCAGTGAGCTGGCGGTGTTTCGCGAGCAATTGGCGGACGCGGGCTGGTATGCGCCGTCTGACGATGTAGACGCCTGGACGCACCTGCTGGAGCAGGCGTTTGCGGCGGGCCCTGAGGCGGCGGCGCAGGCTCAGCTACAGGCCCTTGCGCCGGAGCAGGCCTGGCAGGACTTTACAGCCACTGCCCGGCGCTTGCTGTCACCCCGCTAGCAAGGCGTGTTCAAGCGCTTGCATCGGAAAGCGCTCGTTCAGCTTCTCGCGTGCAATATAGCGGGCGAAGTGTTGCAGGTTGCGCCTGACCAGCGCCGGGCTCAGCGGCGCACGCAGGAAGCGCAGGTCGGCCACGTCGATCAGGCCCATCTGGTTGTCCGGCGTCACGACGATGTTGCCCAGGTGCAGGGAGCGGAAGTAGATCCCGGCCGTGTGCAGCCGACGAATCAGCGCCACCAGTGGTTCCAGGTTCTGCTCCCAGTCGAAGCCTTCCTTGTTGGCGATCTGGCGCAAGGTCTCGCCCGGCAGGGGCCGGTACAACACAGCCGTCATGCCCGGCGCATCGAGTTGGAAACTGTCGAGCACGGTAAGGGTGGGGATGCCGCGTTTTTGCAGCCCGAGCGCGTTGTCGATGAAACGCTTGGAGTACGGGCGAAACAATGCGGAAGAAAAAAACCGTTTGCGGCGAAACAGTTTAAGGATGTTCCCGTCCGCCAGAAGGTAGACTTTGGGGCCGTAGCTGTCCTTCTCCAGGATTTTGGCGCCGGCAATCATCGTATTTAAAGTGGCTTGGGGAAGCCTTGAGCATTGCATCGTCGAAAAGCCTTGTGGGAGTCGCGGGCACAGTGATCGGTAATGATGCCGAAAGTTTTGGGTTTTAACCATGCCGGGTTGGCAGGTTGACCGTATTAGGAGCGGGTGATGCAAGCAAGTCGTTGGGCGCGGGGATGGATGAGTTTGGGGTTGCTGTGGTTTTTACTGGCGATCACCTTCGCGCCGACCAATAAGATTTATCAACAAGGGCTGACGCTGTTCCTGTGGCTGCCTGCCATGGTATTTGCCTGGTCTGCCCGTGAGCAGCTCAAGCAGGTCTGGCGTGCCCAGCGCTGGGTCTGCGTGGCGCTGGGGTTGCTGGCTGTCTGGGGCTTGATCAGCCTGTTCTGGACAAATGCCGAGGATGGCTCCCGTGAAGCCAAGCGCTTGCTCTATATCGGCGTGTTCCTGCTGTTCTTCCCGGTGTTTGTGCAAGGCCGGACCGAGCAGGTGATTCGCCTGATGCAGTGGGGTGGCTTTGGCCTGGCGCTGTCGTCGCTGCTGGCGATGATCAAGTTCTATGGCCTTGACGGCAACGCCTGGTACGCCCGCCTCGAGGGGTTGGGGCAGCTGTCGCACCCGATCCTCGGCGCCTATGTCATTGGCCTGGCCGCCGTGTGGATGTTGCACTGGGTACCGCGTGGCCGCGGGATGCAAGTGGCCTGCCTGGTGGCGGTCGGCTTGCTCGGCCTGTTCGTGGTGGCAAGCCAGAGCCGTGGCGCCGCACTGGCCTTGCTGCTGAGCGTGGTGGCGATGCCGCTGTGGTGCCGCGACCGGCGCAGCAGCCTGATTGCGATCGCGGCGACGGTGGCGGCAATCGTGGTGTTTGTGTCTATGCAGTCGCTGATGCTGTCCCGTGGCGCGTCGTTCCGCCCACAGATTTTCATGGCGGCGATGCAGATGATCAGCGAGCGTCCATGGACCGGCCTGGGCCTGGGCGGTGATTACTTCCTGATGTGGGATAACCACCGTTTTGACCATTCCCACAACCTGTTCACCCACGTGACCATCGAACTGGGCCTGCCGGGCTTGTTGCTGTGGTGCGCGGTGTGGTTCGGCGTGCTGTGGCAAGCCTGGAAGGTGCGTGACACCCATTACGGCAAAGGCATCATCGGCATGTGGGTGTTTTCCACCCTGGCGATGCAATTCGATGCGGCAAGCCTCACGGGTACTCCTCGGGCCGAATGGTTCATCACCTGGCTGCCGGTGGCGCTGGCCAGTGTTTTGGTCTGGGCTCGGGCCAAACCCGATGCTTGTGATAAAGTTGCCGCCCTACCTAATCAGTGAGCTCGACAATGAGTGACGCACCGCCCAAAGCGGAACAGGAATCCAGCCTGAAAATCTATTTCAGGCTGCTGGGCTATGTGAAACCCTACATCGGCATGTTCCTGGTGAGCATCGTCGGTTTCGTGATTTTCGCGTCCACCCAGCCCATGCTGGCCGGGATCCTCAAATACTTTGTTGACGGCCTGAGCAACCCGGACGTGGTGTTTTTCCCCAGCGTGCCGTACCTCAAGGACCTGAAACTGCTGATGGCCGTGCCGCTGCTGATCGTCCTGATCGCCGCGTGGCAGGGCCTCGGCTCGTTCCTGGGCAACTACTACCTGGCCAAGGTGTCCCTGGGCCTGGTCCACGACCTGCGGGTGCAGTTGTTCAATAAACTGCTGGTATTGCCCAACCGCTATTTCGATACCCACAGTTCCGGGCACCTGATCTCGCGCATCACCTTCAACGTGACCATGGTCACCGGCGCCGCCACGGATGCGATCAAAGTCGTGATCCGCGAAGGCCTGACCGTGGTGTTCCTGTTCGGCTACCTCCTGTGGATGAACTGGAAACTGACCCTGGTGATGCTGGCGATCCTGCCGATCATTGCCATGATGGTCGGTAGCACCAGCAAGAAATTCCGCAAGCAGAGCAAGAAAATCCAGGTGGCGATGGGCGATGTGACCCACGTGGCCTCGGAGACGATCCAGGGTTATCGCGTGGTACGCAGCTTCGGCGGGGAAACCTACGAAGAGCAGCGCTTTGCCAAGGCGAGCATGAGCAACACCGAAAAACAGATGCGCATGACCAAGACCGGCGCGGTCTACACGCCCATGCTGCAACTGGTGATCTACACCGCGATGGCGGCGCTGATGTTCCTGGTGCTGTTCCTGCGGGGCGATGCGACAGCCGGCGACCTGGTGGCCTACATCACCGCGGCGGGCCTGCTGCCCAAGCCGATCCGCCAGCTGTCGGAAGTCAGTTCGACGATCCAGAAGGGTGTCGCCGGTGCCGAAAGCATCTTCGAGCAATTGGATGTCGAGCCTGAAGTGGACACCGGCACCGTCGAGAAAGAGCGGGTCAGCGGCCGTCTGGACGTGCGCAACCTGAGCTTTACCTACCCCGGCACCGAACGCGAAGTACTGAAGAACATCAGCTTCACCGCCGCGCCAGGCCAGATGGTCGCGTTGGTCGGGCGTTCGGGCAGTGGCAAGTCCACGCTCGCCGCGCTGATCCCGCGCTTCTATCACCACGAGACCGGCGAGATCCTCCTCGACGACGTGGAAATCGAGGACTACCGCCTGCGCAACCTGCGCCGCCACGTGGCCCAGGTGACCCAGCACGTGACCCTGTTCAACGACACCGTGGCCAACAACATTGCCTACGGCGACCTGGCCAGCGCGCCGCGTGAAGACGTCGAGAAAGCGGCGCGGGATGCCTACGCCATGGACTTCATCGCCGAGCTGCCCAAGGGCCTCGACACCGAAGTCGGTGAAAACGGCGTGCTGCTCTCCGGCGGCCAGCGCCAGCGCCTGGCGATTGCCCGTGCGCTGCTGAAGAACGCCCCGCTGCTGATCCTCGATGAAGCCACGTCGGCGCTGGACACCGAGTCCGAACGGCATATCCAGGCCGCGCTGGACAAGGTCATGAAGGGCCGCACCACCCTGGTGATCGCGCACCGCCTGTCCACGATCGAGAAAGCCGACCTGATTCTGGTCATGGACCACGGCGAAATTGTCGAGCGCGGTACACACCTTGAGCTGCTGGCGATGGGGGGCTACTACTCCCGCCTGCACGCCATGGGATTGGATGAGCCGGCGACGGCCAACATCACCTGACAAGACGGGGCGCGCAATGCGCCCCGTTTTTTGTATCAGGCCCCATACACGCTTGACCAAAGCCAAATAATTCACCGCCTGTCGTTTGTTATGTTGGCCTTCTCGATTCGAATGACGAACGAGAGGGCTAACCTTCTTGCGTGGGTAATGGAATGTTGCAACGTCTGTTCTGGAAACTGCTGCCCAAACAGCAGCGGGCTTTTTTGCTGGGGCGTTTGTCGGTGGTGGATCGGCAGGCGGTCAACAAGTCCATGTCGGCACTGACCGTCCTTCCGCCCGCTTTTGTCAAACATGCCTGTGTGTTCATTCATGTTCCCAAGTGCGCGGGCAGCAGTGTCTGTTCGGTCCTGCTGGATGGGCGCTGGCCGGGGCATTTGCCGTACCACTGGTATGAGCAGCAATTCCCCGGGCATTGCGCCGACAGCTTCAAGTTCGCTTTCGTGCGCGACCCGCTGGAGCGTGCCTACTCGGCGTACACCTATTTGCGCGGCAACAGTATGGGTAGCCGGGATCGGGAAGCCCAGGCGCTGGTCTGTGGCTATCGCGACTTTGACCACTTCGTTGCCGGCTGGCTGCACCCGGACAACCTGCGCCGGCAACTGCACTTTGCCCCGCAGACCGACTTTCTGGTGGATCATCTGGGGCGCATGTCCATGGATTTTCTGGGGCGCCAGGAGCACTTGCAGCGGGATTTTCGCAGCGTGTGCGAACACCTCGGGCTGAATGCCGCGCTGCCCCATCTCAATGTTTCCCTTGAGCGCCGCAGCGAGCCGGTCAGGGACTTTTGTTCCTCGCGCACGCGCCGTTTGGTGAGGCGCGCCTATCAGCGCGATTACGAGGTCCTGGGTTATGAATAATTCGTCGCTGTCCAGCGCCATCGCCGACGTGCGCCCCTTTGCCCTGTCGCTGACCGTGGCCGCCCGCGCCGCGCTCAAGCACCAGCAACCTTGTTGCCTGTGGCTGACGGGGTTGTCCGGTTCGGGCAAGTCGACCCTGGCCAATGCGCTGGAAGTACAGCTCAACGAGCAGGGCCGGCACACCTTCGTGCTGGATGGCGACAACGTGCGCGCCGGGTTGTGCAGCGACCTGGGCATGGGCGTGGTGGCGCGCAAGGAAAACATCCGGCGCATCGGCGAAGTGGCGCGGCTGATGGTGGACGCGGGGCTGATCGTGATCGTGTCGGCGATCTCGCCGTTCAGCGCCGACCGCGAGACGGCGCGGGCGCTGTTCGGGCCGGGGCAGTTTTTCGAGGTGTATGTCAGTACGCCGCTGGCGATCTGTGTGCGCCGCGATCCCAAGGGCCTGTACCGGGCGGCGCTGGATGGGCGCATCAAGGACTTCACCGGGCTCGACAGCCCCTATGAAGCCCCTCGGCAGGCCGACTGCGAAATCAACACCGATGAGGTCGAATTGGCGGAAGCCGTGGCGCACATCCTGGCGGTTTTGTTTAAAAAGTGAGCAGTTGCGCGGCCGGATGTCTTACAGATAAAGCTCTCGGACAAGGCGGCGCTCACCCTGTGCTAATATCGCGCCCCTGTTCATTTTGTATGTGGGTTGCTCCATGAAGTTGTCCATGCCGCGATTCGATCAAGCCCCTGTCTTGGTGGTCGGCGATGTCATGCTCGACCGTTACTGGCATGGTGGTACCTCACGGATTTCCCCTGAGGCGCCGGTACCGGTAGTCAAGGTCGAGCAAATCGAAGACCGCCCAGGCGGCGCTGCCAACGTTGCCCTCAATATTGCCGCCCTCGGCGCCCCGGCCTCCCTGGTCGGCGTGACCGGTGACGACGAAGCCGCCGACAGCCTGGCCAACAGCCTGCGCGGTGCCGGCGTGCGCGCGCTGTTCCAGCGCATCGCCCATCAGCCGACCATCGTCAAGCTGCGGGTCATGAGTCGTCACCAGCAATTGCTGCGGATCGATTTTGAAGAACCCTTCGCCACCGATGCCCTGGCCCTCAGCGGTCAGGTCGATGAGTTGCTCGAAGGTATCAAGGTGCTGGTGTTGTCCGACTACGGCAAAGGCGCGTTGAAGAACCACCAGGCGCTGATCCAGGCCGCCAAGGCCAAGGGCATTCCGGTGCTGGCCGACCCCAAGGGCAAGGACTTCTCGATTTATCGCGGCGCCAGCCTGATCACGCCGAACCTCAGCGAGTTCGAAGCCATCGTCGGCGGTTGTGCCGACGAGCACGAATTGGTGAGCAAAGGCGCGGCGCTGATGGCCGACCTCGACCTCGGCGCCTTGCTGGTGACCCGTGGCGAGCATGGCATGACCCTGTTGCGCCCGGATCATCCGGCGATGCACCTGCCGGCCCGTGCCCGTGAAGTGTTCGACGTCACCGGCGCCGGTGACACGGTGATTTCCACCCTGGCCGCCTCGATTGCGGCTGGCGAAGAACTGCCCCACGCCGTGGCCCTGGCCAACCTGGCCGCGGGCATCGTGGTGGGCAAGTTGGGTACCGCGGCCATCAGCGCGCCGGAACTGCGCCGCGCGATCCAGCGTTCCGAAGGTTCGGAGCGCGGCGTGCTGGGGATCGAGCAATTGCTGCTGGCCATTGACGATGCCCGTGCCCACAACGAAAGCATTGTGTTCACCAACGGCTGCTTCGACATCCTGCATGCCGGCCACGTGACCTATCTGGAACAGGCGCGCGCCCAAGGCGATCGCCTGATCGTGGCGGTCAACGACGACGCCTCGGTCAGCCGCCTGAAAGGCCCTGGCCGCCCGATCAACAGCGTTGACCGGCGCATGGCCGTGCTGGCTGGCCTGGGCGCAGTGGACTGGGTGATCAGCTTTGCCGAAGGCACCCCGGAAAACCTGCTGGCCCAGGTCAAGCCCGACGTGCTGGTCAAGGGCGGCGACTACTCCGTCGACCAGGTGGTCGGTGCCGACATCGTCAGCGCCTACGGCGGCACCGTCAAAGTGTTGGGATTGGTTGAAAACAGCTCGACCACGGCCATTGTCGAGAAGATCCGCAACAATGAGTAAGTGTGTCCTGATTACCGGCGGTGCGGGCTTTATCGGCTCGCACCTGGTCGATGCATTGCTGGCCAAGGGTTACGGCGTGCGCGTGCTGGACAACCTGTCCACCGGCAAGCGCAGCAACCTGGCGCTGGACAACCCGCGCGTCGAACTGCTGGAAGGCGACGTGGCCGACGCCGAGCTGGTGGCGCGTGCCGCGGTCGGCACGGTGGCGGTGGTTCATCTGGCTGCGGTGGCTTCGGTGCAGGCGTCGGTGGATGATCCGGTCAGCACGCACCAGAGCAATTTTGTCGGCACCCTGAATGTGTGCGAAGCGATGCGCAAGGCGGGCGTGAAACGCGTGGTCTTCGCCTCCAGCGCGGCGGTGTACGGCAACAACGGCGAGGGCGCTTCGATTGACGAAGAGACCACCAAGGCGCCGTTGACACCGTATGCGTCCGACAAGCTGGCCGGCGAACACTACTTTGATTTCTACCGCCGCCAGCATGGCCTGGAGCCGGTGATTTTCCGCTTCTTCAATATCTTCGGCCCGCGCCAGGACCCGTCCTCGCCGTACTCCGGGGTAATCAGCATCTTCAGCGAGCGCGTGCAGCAGGGCGTGCCGATTGCCGTGTTTGGCGATGGCGAGCAGACCCGTGACTTCATGTACGTGGAAGACCTGGTCGACGTGCTGGTGCAAGCCATTGAAGCGCCGGACGCACCGTTGGGCGCGATCAATGTGGGCTGGAATCGCACCACGACGCTCAAGCAGGTGTTGCAGGCGCTGGAAGAGATTGTCGGCAAGTTGCCGGCAGTGACTTACGGCCCGGCGCGTTCTGGGGATATTCGCCACTCGCGGGCGAATAATCAGCGGTTGTTGGCGAGCTTCAAGTTGCCTGAGCCAACCCCGCTGAAGGTCGGCCTGGAACGCTTGCTTAAAGGCTGACGCAATCACCAATGTGGGAGCGGGCTTGTGTGGGAGCTGGCTTGCCTGCGATGGCATCGCTTCGGTCTATCTGACACACCGAGGTGTCTGCATCGCAGGCAAGCCAGCTCCCACATAAGCCCGCTCCACAGTCGACTTTCATCAGGCCTTGGCTTTCTTCTTCGGCGTTATCTTGCGCAGCACCCGCTGTGCCAGGCGCTTCAACTTCGACTCTTTCTCCGGCTCCGCCAAGCCCTGCTGGCGCAGCCAGTCCTTCCAGCGAATCCGCTCTTCACGCACCAGCCAGCCTTCCTGCTGGGCGAAGCTTTCCGCCAGGTACAACCCGCGCGTACTGGCCGGGTACAGCTGATCTTTCTTCACCGTATACAGCTCGGCCAATGGCTGCCCATCTTTCAACGGCATCAGGTACAGGTCCGGGCGCTGGCGGTCGAGGCGTGCCACCAACTGGTCGCCTTCCAGGCGTTCGTCCACATGGAACAGGCTCAGGGACTTGGCTTCCTTCGGCACTTCCAGGCGCAAGTCATAGATCAGTTGCAGCGATGCGGTGGGCAGGTGCACATAGGCCCGTGGGCGTTCGATCAACTGGGTGGTGGCGCAGCGCACCGGGCGCGCGGCGCCGGATAGCGGGCTGAGGCGAAACGGCAGGGCTTCGCGATAATGCAGCGCGGCGGAGTAGGGCGCCGGCAGCCAGGTGTCGTTGAAGCGCCCGCCCAGCCAGCCTTCGGGCGTCTCCAGCAGGCACTCTTCGGCGATTTCCTGGATTGCGGTGTGCAGCGGCAGGTTCAGCTCGTGGGCCGGCACGTAGCCGGAGATCAGCTTGAGCACCACGTCGCCACGGTCCTGGCGGCGCTGGCGCACCAGCACCCAGTAATCCTTGTTCTGCCAATGCAGGGTCAGGCGCACCGACACGCCGAGGTTCGCCAGTTCCAGCACGAAACGCTCGGGGTCGGCCACCTCCACCGGCTTGCGCCGTTGCAGGGTCTGGGCGAAGTTGAGCGGCATGCCGACGCTCTGGTAGTTCAGGCCTTCGGGGGTGGCTTCGACGTGCAGCGGCAGTGTCTTGAAGTTGCTGGGGTTTTTTCTAATGAGCGTGCGCGGCATGTCGGCTCCTTCTTGCGACGGGGTCGGCCGCGTCGGCGGCATCAGAGTTGACGGATGACCCGGGCAGCGGTCGCCACGTTATGGGCCAGGTGCAGCGGATTGATGGTCCCGACAATAGCACTGGCAACGCCGGTTTGCGCAAACAACAAGATGAAACTGGCGTGTATTGGATCCATTCCAGGTTCGAGGCAAACGTGGCCACTGGCCAGGGCTTTCTTCACGAGGATACCCTTGCCATGGGCCGCCGCATAATCAATGACGGCTTTCTCGGCCTGTTCGTTCAAATTGTAGGTGACCATCGCGCAATCACCCCGTTCCAGAGCCTTCACGCCGCCTTCGACGGTTTTGCCGGAAAAGCCGAAACCGCGAATCTTGCCCTCTTGTTTCAACTCGGCCAGGGTCTGGTAGACCTCGCACTCGTTGAGGATGTGCAGGTCGTTGCCGTCGGAATGCACCAGCACCAGGTCGATAAAATCCGTTTCCAGTCGTTTCAAGCTGCGTTCAATCGACAGGCGCGTGTGGGCGGCGCTGAAGTCGTGGCGGGACACACCATTGTCGAATTCTTCGCCGACCTTGCTGACAATCACCCAGTCCTGGCGCTGGCCGCGCAGCAGCGGGCCGAGGCGCTCCTCGCTCATGCCATAGGCCGGCGCGGTGTCGATCAGGTTGATCCCCAGCTCGCGGGCCTGGCGCAGCAGCATGCGCGCGGCATCGTCATCGGGGATCTGGAAGCCATTGGGGTACTTCACCCCTTGGTCACGGCCCAGCTTGACGGTGCCCAGGCCCAGCGGCGAGACCAGCAGGCCGGTGCTGCCCAATGGGCGATGCAAATCGTGCAGGGTTGGCAGGCTCATGGCAGCAGTTGCTCCCAGGCGGGTACGCCGATGGCGGGTTTGGGCAATTCGGGCAAGGGTTCGCTTGCGCTTGGGCGAATGCCGTCGCGTTCGAGGGCGTTGATCACGCGATCGGCGAAATCCGGCGCCAAGGCCAGCTTGGTTGGCCAGCCGACCAGCAGGCGACCGTCCTCAAAGACAAAGGCGTTGTCGGGGCGGCTCAGGCCGGTTTGCAGGGGTTCGGCACGGTCCACTCGCAGCGTGGCCCATTGGGTCTGGCTCATGTCGATCCACGGCAGTAACTGCGCCAGCTCTTTTTGCGCCGTGGCGATCTGTTCTTCAGGCGTACGCGCCACGCCATCGGCCTCGGCAATATCGCCGCCCATGTACCACACCCAGTTGCCATCGGCAGCCGGGTGCGTGGTGACGGTGATGCGCGGCTTGGTGCCGCCACCCAGGCAGTGGGCGTATAGCGGCTTCAGGCCGGGGCCTTTGGCGATGATCATGTGCAACGGGCGTTTTTGCATCGCCGGCTTGCTCAGGCCCAGGGCGGTCAGCAAGTCTGCCGTGCCGCCACCAGCGCTCAATACGATGCGTTGGGCGTGGATCGCGCGGCCATCGACCGTCAAGCCCACCAGCTTGTTGCCTTCCAGCAGCGGGGCGATGTGCTGCCCGGCGAGCAGGCCGTCGCCGGCCAATTGCGCGAGGCGTTCGATCAGGCTTGGCACATCCACCACCAGCTCGGCCAGGCGATAGACCTTGCCCTTGAAGCGGCGGTCTTGCAGGGCCGGTGGCAGGTCGTCGCCCTTGACCTGATCGACACGCCCGCGCACGGCCTTGCTGGCGAAGAAGCTGGTGAGGTTGCCGGCGAGGGTGCCGGGGGACCACAGGTAATGGGCTTCGGACAACAGGCGCACGCCCGTCAGGTCCAGCTCGCCGTTGCCCGCCAAGGCTTCGCGCCAGCGACGCGGCATGTCGGCGATGGCTTCGGAGGCGCCGGTGAGGGCGCCGTGCAGGGCGTACTTCGCACCGCCGTGAATGATCCCCTGGGACTTCACGCTTTGCCCGCCACCCAGGGTGGCGCTTTCCACCAACACCGTGGAAAACCCCTGGCGGCGCAGGCGCGCATTCAGCCAGAGGCCGGCAACCCCGGCGCCGACAATCAGAACGTCGGTGGAAATAACGGATGGCATGGGCGACCTCAGTGTTCAAGACAAGAGGCGCAGTATACAGGCTGTTGCGTGGCGGTCAGTGCCCGGCGGTTTTCGAGAACAGCTGGATCACCACCACGCCCAGCACAATCAGGCCCATGCCAAGCATCGCTGGCAGGTCGAGTTTCTGCCCGTAGATAAACAGCGCCGCGATGCTCACCATAACGATGCCCATCCCCGCCCACACCGCGTAGGCCACGCCCACCGGCACGGTGCGCACCACCAGGGTCAGCATCCAGAAGGCGACGCCGTAGCCGACGATCACCAGCGCCAGGGGAATCGGCGTGCTCCAGCCCTTGATGGCTTTCATGGAAACGGTGGCGATCACTTCCGAGCAGATGGCGATGGCCAAGTAGTAGTAGGCAGGGTTCATGGGGTAATCCTCGGTGTGAAGCGCTTTTGATAAGGTCGGCATTTTAGGGCTTTATCAGATGGGGTAAAGTCATTACCTATCCGAATCAGAGATGGGTTAAGCCATGAGCGTGCAATGGAACCTGGACCAGATGCGCCTGTTTGTCAGCGTTGCCGAGCAGCGTTCGTTTTCGGCGGTGGCGCGGGGGCAGCGCAAGGCGCAGTCGGCGGTGAGCAATGGCATTGCGCTGCTGGAAGCCGACCTGGGCGTGAGCCTGTTCGAGCGTAGCAGCGGCCGCCAGCCACGCCTGACCGAAGCCGGCACGGTGTTGCTGGAAGAAGCGCGGGAAGTGCTGCGCCAGTGCGAGCGCCTCAACGGCCGGGCGCTGTCGTTGCTGCGCGGCGAAGAAGCCTGCCTGCGCCTGGCTCAGGATGAAGCGATGTTGTATCAGCCGGTGCTCGACAGCCTGGACGCCCTGGCCGGGCAATTTCCCAATCTGGAAGTACAGATTTCCAGCGCCGCTCAAGGCGATGTCGCACGCAAGCTGGTGGAGCGCAAGGCCGACCTGGGCATGTTGTTCTATCACGATCAAATCCCCGAAGCGTTGGAGCGGCGGGTGGTGGGCAGTGTGGAGATGGTCACCGTGTGCGGGCGCAATCATCCGTTGGCCCGGCAAAAAACCGTGGATTGCCAGGGCCTGGCGCAGTATCGCCAGTTGCTGATGTCGACCCAGACCAGCGTCTACCCCGGCAGCGAAGCCGCCAGCCCGCAGGTGTGGCGCGCCGACAGCTTCTACGTGCTGGCCGAATGGCTGACCCGTGGCCTCGGCTGGGCCTGGTTGCCCCGGCATGTGGTGCAGTACCCGACCTATCAGAACCAGATGGTCGAATTGGACAGCGAATGGACCCCGCCAGCGCTGGTGGTGGAACTGGTGTGGCGGCGCGACGAACCCCTCGGCCCGGCCGCGCGTTTTCTGGCGGAACGTTTTGCCGAGTGCCTACGCGCGATTGACTGAAAAAGCCGATAAACTCCGCCGCCATGAATAGAACTCTCTATAGCTGTCTGTTTTACCTGGCGCTGCCGTTGGTGGCTTTACGTCTGTGGCTGCGCGCGCGCAAGGCGCCGGCCTATGCCAAGCGGGTCAGCGAGCGCTTTTCGTATGGCTTGCCGGTGTTGCAGCCGGGCGGGATCTGGGTGCACGCGGTGTCGGTGGGCGAGAGCATCGCCGCCGCGCCGATGGTACGTGGGTTGCTGGAGCGTTATCCGACGCTGCCGATCACCGTCACCTGCATGACGCCCACCGGTTCCGAGCGGATCCAGGCGTTGTTCGCCAATGAGCCGCGCGTCCAGCACTGCTACCTGCCCTATGACTTGCCGTGCGCGGCCAGGCGTTTTCTTGATCGCGTGCAGCCGAAACTGGCGGTGATCATGGAGACCGAACTGTGGCCCAACCATATCCACGCCTGCGCCCAGCGCGGGATTCCCGTGGCGCTGGCCAATGGGCGGTTGTCGGCACGCTCGGCCAAGGGCTACGGGCGCTTCGCCAAGCTGACGGCGCCGATGCTGGCTGAGATGAGCCTGCTCGCGGTGCAGACCGAGACTGAAGCCGAGCGTTTCCGCAGCCTGGGAGCGCGTGCTGAAACCGTCGACGTCACCGGCTCGATCAAGTTCGACCTGACCATCGACCCCGAACTGCCAAGGCGCGCCGCTGCGTTGCGCGAGCAATGGGGCGCCACGGAGCGCCCGGTGTGGATCGCTGCCAGCACCCATGAAGGTGAAGATGAAGTGGTGCTGGCGGCTCATCGGCAATTGCTCGATAGCTATCCCAATGCACTGCTGATCCTGGTGCCGCGCCATCAGGAGCGTTTCGGGCCGATGTTCGAGCTGTGTGGGCAGCAAGGCTTCGCTGCGGTACGTCGCTCCACGGGCGAGCCGGTTACCGCGCAAACCTCGGTGTTGCTCGGCGACACCATGGGCGAATTGCTGTTTCTGTATGCCTTGGCCGACAGTGCCTTTGTCGGCGGCAGCCTGGTAGCGACCGGTGGGCACAATCCGCTGGAGCCGGCGGCGTTGGCAAAACCGGTGATCATGGGGCCGCACGTGTTCAACTTCCTCGAAATCACCGCGATGATGCGGGATGCCGGGGCGTTGCGGCAGGTGGATGATGCGCAAGGGTTGGCCGAGGCTGTGCGCCAGTTGTTCGAGCTGCCGCAGGATGCGCGCAGGATGGGGCAGGCGGGATTGACGGTGATGCAGGCTAATCAAGGCGCATTGAAGCGTTTGCTGGATGGCTTGGGCAAACTCATCACCCACTGACAACAGAGGTCAAATGTGGGAGCGGGCTTGCCTGCGATAGCATCACCTCGGTAGGTCTGATGTACCGAGGCGCCTGCATCGCAGGCAAGCCAGCTCCCACATGGGTTATGCGGTGTGCTTAGTAACTTGGACGGGCCTTTAGCTGCTCAGCCGCAGCCTTGGCCAGATCCGGCGGCAGGAAATCCCGGTCTGGGTTGTAGTCCGCCTTCAGATACCGCGCCAACTCCTGCAAATCCCCCGGGTTCAACGTCCCCGCCGCCTGCTTCAAGCGCAGGTTGTCGAGGATGTAGTCATATCGGCTGTTGTTGTAATTGCGCACCGACGAATACAGCTGGCGTTGTGAATCCAGCACATCGACGATGTTGCGCGTCCCCACCTGATAACCGATTTCCGTGGCTTCCACCGCGCTCTGGTTGGAGATGATCGACTGGCGGCGCGCCTGTACCTGTTCCACGTCGGTGTTCACCGCGCGGTGCAGGTTGCGCGTGTTTTCCACCACCTGGCGGCGCAGGCCTTCGCGTTGCTGCTCGGTCTGGTCCAGGCGTGAGTAGGATTCGCGCACTTGCGAGCTGGTCAGGCCGCCGCTGTACAGCGGGATGTTCAGGCGCAGGCCGACGGTGCGTTGTTCCACATCGCCACGGTACGGCGTGCCAAAGGCATTCGGGTTGCTGAAACCGAGGGCGTCGTTGTCGCCTCGTTCGTACTGCGCCACGGCGTCGAGGGTCGGCGCGTGGCCGGCCTTGCGTTGCTTGAGGGTTTCTTCGGCGGCCGTCACCGCGAAGTTGCTGGCCAGCAGGTTGAGGTTCTGGCGGCCGGCGGTGTCGACCCAGGACTTGGCGTCGTTCGGCAGCGGCGGCAGCACTGGCAGGCTGTGGACGATGCCCTGGATCGAGTTGTATTGGCGATTGGTCAGGGTGATCAGCGCTTCGAACGCGTCTTCCACCTGGCGCTGGGCGAGGATGCGGTTGGCGCGGGCGGTGTCGTAGCTGGCCTGGGATTGCAGCACGTCGGTCTTGTCCGACAGGCCGACGTCGAAGCGTTCGTTGGATTGGTCCAACTGGCGCTTGAAGGCATTTTCTTCGGCCTTGGTGGAGGCCAGGTTGTCCTGGGCACGCAGCACGGCGAAGTAGTTTTCGGCGCTTTGCAGGATCAGGTTCTGTTCGGTGGCCGACAGTTGCAGGGCGGCCTGCTCGTTGACGGCTTCGGCGGCTTGCAGCTGGAACCAGCGGTCGGCGCGGAACAGCGGCTGACTCAGGGTCGCGCGCCAGGAATGCGCGTCGCGATTGGCGGTGCCGGCGGGCTGTGCGAGCTGGGTGCGCACGTTGTTGCTGTCGGCACCGGCCGACAGGTTCGGCAGCAAGCCGGCGCGGGCCTGGGGCACCACTTCCTTTTGTGCGCCGTATTGGGCGCGGGCGGCGGCCAGGTCGGCGTTGTTGTTCACCGCTTCCTGGTAGACGCTGACCAAGTCAGTGTTGGCGGACAAGGGCGCTTCTGCTGCCCAAACCATTCCATTGGTCGCACAAGACACGGCAAGAGCCAGTGAGAGTTTGCGCAGCATGAGGCGTTCCCTAGATTGAATATTACGGCGATAATTTAGCGCCCAAGGCTAAGGCTGGCCAATCCTGGCGTCAAGCCTTGAGGCAGTCCCCGAGTGTAGTGGCGCGATCACTGCACAACAATCCTGCAATTGCGCCATTCATCACGCTGAATGCACCGCTATTGGCAATTTGCCCACGCCATGGTCTAGACTGGCCGCGTTCTTGTCGGGGTGCCTTGTTGGAAGGCTGAGATCGGTAAATACCGGATCCCGTTGAACCTGATCAGGTTAGCGCCTGCGTAGGGAACAAGATTTCTCGTCACCCGGCGAGTCCTCTTGTGCTTCGTCCGGGATGCTGTTCGACCATCGAACAGCCCTCGTGCGCCAAGCACAGCACTGGTTTCAGTGCGTCCATCCGTCACAGGTTCGCTCCGACAAAAATCCACCGCCTGGATAGCAAGTTGGAGAGCCCGTGATGACGACAAAACTAAAAAATACCGTGCATTTGAGTGAATCGGCCAAGGTCGACTCCGGCTCCGTGCAGCCCTTTACCCGCTCGCAAAAAGTCTACGTGCAGGGCACTCGCCCGGACATCCGCGTGCCGATGCGCGAGATCAGCCTGGACGTGACCCCCACCGATTTCGGCGGTGAAATCAACGCGCCCGTGGTGGTCTATGACACCTCCGGCCCCTACACCGACCCCAACGTCATCATCGACGTGCGCAAAGGCCTGGCCGATGTGCGCTCGCCGTGGATCGAAGTGCGCGACGACACCGAACGCCTCTCGGGCCTCAGCTCGCACTTCGGCCAGCAGCGCCTCAGCGACGCCGAGCTGACTGCGCTGCGCTTCGCCCACGTGAAGAACCCACGCCGCGCCAAGGCCGGCGCCAACGTCACGCAGATGCACTACGCGCGCAAAGGCATCATCACCGCCGAGATGGAATACGTCGCCATCCGCGAAAACATGAAGCTCGAAGAAGCCCGCGCCAGCGGCCTGCTGGACCAGCAACACGCCGGCCACAGCTTTGGCGCCAGCGTGCCGAAGATCATCACCCCGGAATTCGTGCGCGAAGAAATCGCCCGTGGCCGCGCGATCATCCCGGCCAACATCAACCACACCGAACTGGAACCGATGATCATTGGCCGTAACTTCCTGGTGAAGATCAACGGCAACATCGGCAACAGCGCGCTGGGTTCGTCCATCGAAGAAGAAGTGGCGAAACTGACCTGGGGCATTCGCTGGGGTTCGGACACCGTGATGGACCTGTCCACCGGCAAGCACATCCACGAAACCCGCGAGTGGATCATCCGCAACTCGCCGGTGCCGATCGGTACGGTGCCGATCTACCAGGCCCTGGAAAAAGTCGGCGGCGCCGCCGAAGACCTGACCTGGGAACTGTTCCGCGACACCCTGGTGGAGCAGGCCGAGCAGGGCGTCGACTACTTCACCATCCACGCCGGTGTGTTGCTGCGCTATGTGCCGCTGACCGCCAAGCGCGTCACCGGCATCGTCTCCCGTGGCGGCTCGATCATGGCCAAGTGGTGCCTGGCACACCACAAAGAGAACTTCACCTACACGCATTTCGACGAAATCTGCGAAATCATGAAGGCCTATGACGTCAGCTTCTCCCTCGGCGACGGCCTGCGCCCGGGCTCGATTGCCGACGCCAACGACGCCGCGCAATTCGGCGAGCTGGAAACCCTCGGCGAGCTGACCAAGACCGCCTGGAAACACGACGTGCAAACCATGATCGAAGGCCCGGGCCACGTGCCGATGCAGCTGATCAAGGAGAACATGGACAAGCAGTTGGAGTGCTGCGACGAAGCGCCGTTCTACACCCTCGGCCCGCTGACCACCGACATTGCGCCGGGCTACGACCACATCACCTCCGGGATCGGTGCGGCAATGATCGGCTGGTTCGGCTGCGCGATGCTCTGCTACGTGACGCCCAAGGAACACTTGGGTTTGCCGAACAAGGATGACGTCAAAACCGGGATCATCACCTACAAGATCGCGGCCCATGCGGCGGACTTGGCCAAAGGGCATCCGGGCGCGCAGATCCGCGACAACGCCTTGAGCAAGGCGCGCTTCGAATTCCGTTGGGAAGACCAGTTCAACCTGGGCCTGGATCCGGACACCGCGCGTTCGTACCACGATGAAACGCTGCCGAAGGATTCGGCCAAGGTCGCGCATTTCTGCTCGATGTGCGGGCCGAAGTTCTGCTCGATGAAGATCACCCAGGAAGTGCGCGAGTACGCGGCCAACCAGCGCATCGACGCGGTGGATGTGGATGTGGCCAAGGGCTTGGCGGAGCAGGCGGAGCGGTTCAAGCAGGAAGGTAGCCAGCTGTACAAGAAGGTCTGACCCAAGGGCGGCGGTGACTGTGCCGCCGCCATCGCGGGCAAGCCCGCTCCCACATTTTGAATTGTGAATACATTCAAGTGTGGGAGCGGGCTTGCCCGCGATAGCAATCTCCCAAACAAAAAATGCCCCTCAGAGATAACACCCTTGAGCATTCAACCGAGTACCTACTCCCCTGATACCGCAGTGCCGAGCGACAAACGCGTCTTCGGCGCCCGCGACCTGTTCTCCCTGTGGTTTTCCCTCGGCATCGGCCTGATGGTCCTGCAAACCGGCGCCTTGCTCGCGCCCGGCCTGGGCTTGTCCGGTTCGTTGCTGGCGATCTTCCTCGGCACCCTGGTGGGCGTGTTGCTGCTGGCCGCCGTTGGCGTGATCGGCAGTGACACCGGCCTGTCCGCCATGGCCGCGCTGAAACTCAGCCTCGGTGCCAAAGGCGCGAGCCTGCCGGCGCTGCTCAACCTGTTGCAGCTGATCGGCTGGGGCTCGTTCGAAATCATCGTGATGCGCGACGCCGCCAGCCTGTTGGGCACGCGGGCATTCAGTGACGGCAGCCTGTTGGCCAGCCCGTTGCTGTGGACGCTGTTTTTTGGTGGTTTGGCGACCTTGCTGGCTGTTAGCGGCCCGCTGACGTTTGTGCGCCAGATCCTGCGCAAATGGGGCATCTGGCTGCTGCTCGCCGCCTGCCTGTGGCTGACCTGGAACCTGTTCGCCAAGGCCGACCTCGCCGCGCTCTGGGCCCAGGCCGGTGACGGTTCGCTGCCGTTTGCGGTGGGTTTCGACATTGCCATCGCCATGCCGCTGTCGTGGCTGCCGCTGATCGCCGATTACTCACGGTTCGGCAAGCGCGCCAAGAGCGTGTTCGGCGGCACGGCGTTGGGGTTCTTTATCGGTAATTTCTGGCTGATGAGCCTGGGCGTGGCCTACACCCTGGCGTTTGCGCCCAGCGGTGAAGTGAATGCGCTGCTGTTGGCCTTGGCCGGTGCCGGCCTGGGGATTCCGCTGTTGCTGATCCTGCTGGATGAGTCGGAAAACGCCTTTGCCGATATCCACTCGGCGGCGGTGTCCAGCGGCATGCTATTGCGCTTGAAGGTCGAGCACCTGGCCCTGGCGATTGGCGTGGTCTGTACACTGATCGCCTGTTTTGCGCCGTTGGCCCAGTACCAGAATTTCCTGCTGCTGATCGGTTCGGTGTTTGCGCCACTGTTTGGCGTGGTGCTGGTGGATCACTTCATCCTGCGCCACCGTGGCCAGGGTGTGGTCGCCGCGCTGCGTTGGCCGGCGTTGGTGGCCTGGCTGGGCGGCATCGGTACCTACCACTTGCTGGCCAATCTGTATCCGGATGTCGGCGCGACCCTGCCGGCGCTGGTGCTGGCAGGGCTGTTGCAGCTCATCCTCGGTCGCGCCTTCAGCGGCGCGCGGGCACCAGTTCAGGCTTGAGGATGCCTTCCAGGCGCGAGTAGGGAATCTGCAACTCGACGTGGCCCAGGGCATACGGCGCGATGGTGGTGGTGGGGTACTTGAGGATCACGCCACCGTAGGTCAGCGCCACGTTCGGGGTTTTCTGGAAGGGGTAGGTCTTCACGAACTCCGGCTCCAGGCTCAGGCGGGTGCTGATCAGCCAGCTGTTGTGGGCGACCTGGGCGGCTTTCCAGAAGGCGCCTTCCTTGCCGGGCAGCAGCATGTCGGTCAACGACAGGGCTTTTTGCTGCTGGCGCGAATAGTTGATGAACGCACGGCCCGGCTCGCCGTGGGTGGCGCCCTGGTCGAGGTAGCTGGACAGCTCGATGATCACCAAGCCGTCATGCTGCTCACGTACCTTGGCCTGCAAATACATGCTGTTGCGTGGCGCGGCGCTGCGCAGGAATTGTTCGCTGTAGGTCGCCAGGCTGGTGGGCAGCGGGTCGGCCTGGGTCATTTCCAGCAGGCGCTGTTCGATCAAGGCATCCAGCTTGGGCTCCATGGCGAAGTGCACGGTGTCGATGTTCACCAGCGGGCAGTCGGCGCTGGCGCAACCCTGCTTGCTTTGCTCGGTGGCCTCGCGGGTGGCTTCCAGCGGCGTGCGCCAGCTTGGTTGAAACAGGCTTTGGCAGGCACCCAGGGTCAGGGCGATGCAGGCCACGGAGGCGATTTTTAAAAGCGACATGGAGGTCCTTCGTCTAACGATAAGAGCGAAATGGTGCAGCTTCGACTACCGGCAGGGCAGTCAGTTCGCCACTAAGCTGATTAGGGGGGCGTTCTCAATTAGTTTCCCCGTCGCGTTGTCGCCTTAAAGCGGGCCAGGCAAGGCGCAGGCCGCAGGGAATGGTGTTCCCTTTTCAAGGCCTGCAACGCAGCCTGGCCCGCTTTAAGGCACAACCCGAAGGGCCGGGCCTGATGCTGTGCAGGGCTGCGTTGCTCGAAGCTTATTTGGAACGACCAAACCACGCTTCTCGCGCCTTGCCCTGCACAGCATCAGGCCCGGCGCGACGGGGAAACTAATTGAGAACGCCCCCCTGAGTTTGACGTTCGCCGTCTATCCCGGCAACCGGAAAGGGGCTGCACCAACCGTTGCGGGCGCGTTAGGATGGCGCGAATTGCACAGGCTTAACGAGGAAGGGTATGACGGACATTGCGAAATCGGCGCCGAGCAAAATCGAAATTGTTCAGCACGACACAGCTTTCAAGGGCTTCTATCAGCTTGATCGCCTGCAACTGCGCCACGAGAAATTCGACGGCGGCATGAGCCGGGTGATCAATCGCGAAGTCTTCGTTCGTCATGATGCCGTGTGTGTCTTGCCCTACGACCCACAGCGCGACGAAGTGGTCTTGAACGAGCAGTTCCGCGTCGGCGCCATGGGCCGTACCGACAACCCCTGGCTGATCGAAATGGTCGCCGGCCTGATCGACAAGGACGAGCAACCGGAGGAGGTTGCACACCGTGAGGCCGAGGAGGAAGCTGGGCTGACCTTCTCCGCCTTGTGGCCGATCACCAAGTATTTCCCGTCGCCCGGCGGCAGCACCGAATTTGTCCACTTGTACCTGGGTCGTTGCGACAGCACCGGGGTAGGTGGCGTCCATGGATTGGAAGAAGAGGCCGAAGATATCCGCGTCACCACCTGGGCCTTCGAAGATGCCCTGCAAGCGGTGCGCGACGGCAGGATTTCCAACGCAGCCAGCATTATCGCCCTGCAATGGCTTGCGCTTAATCGCGCGGAAGTGAGGGGGTTATGGCAGTAAAGGCACGGGAACGTTACCGGGTTGACCTGATCGGGCTGCAAGCAGCCTGCGAGGCCAACTATGCGCGGCTGATGCGCCTGCTCCCCGATATGCGCCACGCCCCGGCGGCGCGGCGCATCGGTGTGACCCATGGCGATCAGATGCTCGGCGTGCTGACCCTGGAAGTCATCGTCAACTGCCCGTACACCACCACCCTGCGCGTGCGCCAGGAACACAGCCTGCCGTGGCTGCCGGTGCCGCAACTGGAAGTGCAGGTGTACCACGACGCGCGCATGGCCGAAGTGATCAGCGCCGAACATGCGCGGCGCTTTCGCAGCATCTATCCTTACCCGAATGTGTTCATGCACCAGCCCGATGAGAAAGCACAGCTCAATGTGTTCCTCGGTGAATGGTTGAGTCACTGCCTGGCCCTGGGCCATGAGTTCGAAGCGGTGCGGTAGATGTGAACTGCGTCTGCTTCCCTGGGTTTCCTCTTTGTGTCCTGCCCCAGCATAATCGCGCTATTCGTCCATTCCTGTGATTGCCCTGGGAGAGCGCCTTGCCGAGCGTAACCACCGTGAACCCCGATGCACCTGCGTTGCTGGTGCAACTGTCCGACAGCCACCTGTTTGCCGAGGCCGACGGCACGCTGCTGGGCATGAACACCCGTGAAAGCCTGCAACGGGTGATCGAGCTGGTGCGCGTGCAGCAGCCGCGGATCGACTTGATGCTGGCCACGGGGGACTTGTCCCAGGACGGCACGCTTGAGTCCTACCAGCTATTTCGCGACCTGACCCGGCAGATCGACGCCCCGGCGCGCTGGATTCCCGGCAATCACGACGAACCCCAGGTCATGGCCCTCGCCGCCATGCGCAGTGATTTGCTGGAGCCGGTGGTCGATATCGGCAACTGGCGCGTCACCCTGCTGGATTCCGCCGTGCCGGGCTCGGTGCCGGGTTACCTGCAAGACCAGCAACTGCAATTGCTCGCCCAGGCCCTGAGCGAAGCGCCGGGCCGCCATCACCTGGTGTGCTTCCACCATCATCCGGTGTCCATCGGCTGTGCGTGGATGGAGCCCATCGGCCTGCGCAATCCCGACGCGCTGTTTGCCGTGCTGGATCGCTTTCCGCAGGTCAAGGCGGTGCTCTGGGGCCATGTGCACCAGGAAATCGACCGCGAGCGCAACGGCGTGCGGCTGCTGGCCTCGCCGTCCACCTGCATCCAGTTCGCGCCGGGCAGCGAGGATTTCAAGGTCAGCGAGCAGGCGCCGGGGTATCGCTGGTTGCGCTTGCATGCCGACGGGCGGTTGGAGACGGGTGTGGAGCGGGTTACAGACTTTGCCTTTACCGTGGATTACGGCAGCAACGGCTACTAAAAGCTGCAAACACTGATCAACCTGTGGGAGCTGGCTTGCCTGCGATAGCATCACCTCGGTATGCCTGATGTACCGAGTCGCCTGCATCGCAGGCAAGCCAGCTCCCACATTGGTTCGCCTATATCCTGTAGATACCACCCCGATCCCTGTAAACTGCGCCTCTTTGGCCCACGTCATGGAGAGCCCGGCATGTCCGCTTCGATCCTGTATATCCACGGTTTCAACAGTGCGCCGGCATCCAACAAGGCCAGCCAGTTGATCACCGTGATGGACGCCCTCGGCCTGGCCGACCAGTTGCGCGTGCCGGCCCTGCATATCACCACCCGCGTCAGGCGATTCCTCAACTGGAAGCGGCTATCGCTGAACTGGGGCGCCCGCTGCTGGTCGGCAGCTCACTCGGCGGCTACTATGCAACCCATCTTGCCGAACGCCATGGCCTCAAGGCGCTGCTGGTCAACCCGGCGGTCAGCCCCCATCGGATGTTCGACGGTTACCTGGGCACCCAGAAGAACCTCTACACCGATGAAACCTGGGAATTGACCCACGACCACGTCACGGCCCTGGCCGAACTGGAAGTGGCGGCGCCCGAGGACGCCGGGCGGTATCAGGTGTGGTTGCAAACCGGCGATGAAACCCTGGATTATCGCCTCGCCCAGCAGTACTACCGGGCCTGTGCCTTGCGCATCCAGGCCGGTGGCGACCATGGTTACCAAGGCTTCGCCGGGCAATTGCCGGCACTGCTCAGTTTTGCCGGCATTGGCGCAGATCAGTATCAATCCTTCGATTTTTCGTCACTGTAAAAATCGCAGGTCACTTTTTAATCGAACGACTCACGACGAGACCCCATGGCCACTCCCAGCGCTAGCTCTTATAACGCCGACGCCATCGAAGTCCTCTCGGGCCTCGACCCGGTGCGCAAACGCCCCGGCATGTACACCGACACCAGCCGGCCGAACCACCTTGCCCAGGAAGTCATCGACAACAGCGTCGACGAAGCCCTGGCCGGCCACGCCAAGTCGGTGCATGTCATTCTTCACGCTGACCACTCCCTGGAAGTGTCCGACGACGGCCGCGGCATGCCGGTGGACATCCACCCGGAAGAGGGCGTACCGGGCGTCGAGCTGATCCTCACCAAGCTGCACGCCGGCGGCAAGTTCTCCAACAAGAACTACCAGTTCTCCGGTGGCTTGCACGGCGTGGGGATTTCCGTGGTCAACGCCCTGTCCACGCTGGTGCGGGTCAGGGTCAAGCGCGACGGCAACGAATACGAGATGACCTTCGCCGATGGCTACAAAGCCACCGACCTGGCCGTGATCGGCACCGTAGGCAAGCGCAACACCGGTACCAGCGTGTACTTCGCGCCGGACCCGAAATACTTCGATTCGCCGAAATTCTCCATCAGCCGCCTCAAGCACGTGCTCAAGGCCAAGGCTGTGCTGTGCCCGGGGCTGCTCGTCACCTTTGAAGACAAAGGCACCGGCGAGAAGGTCGAGTGGCACTACGAAGACGGCCTGCGTTCTTACCTGGAAGACTCCGTCAGCGACTTCGAACGCCTGCCCAACGAGCCGTTCTGCGGCAGCCTGGCGGGTAACAAGGAAGCCGTCGACTGGGCGCTGTTGTGGCTGCCCGAAGGTGGCGACAGTGTGCAGGAAAGCTACGTCAACCTGATCCCCACGGCCCAGGGCGGCACCCACGTCAACGGCTTGCGCCAGGGCTTGCTGGATGCCATGCGCGAATTCTGCGAATACCGCAGCCTGCTGCCGCGCGGCGTGAAGCTGGCGCCGGAAGACGTGTGGGAGCGCATTGCGTTCGTGCTGTCGATGAAAATGCAGGAGCCGCAATTCTCCGGCCAGACCAAAGAGCGCCTGTCGTCCCGCGAGGCGGCGGCGTTTGTCTCCGGCGTGGTCAAGGACGCGTTCAGCCTGTGGCTCAATGAACACCCTGAGCTGGGCCTGGCCCTGGCGGAGCTGGCGATCAACAACGCCGGCCGTCGCTTGAAGGCCAGCAAGAAAGTCGAGCGCAAGCGCATCACCGCAGGCCCGGCACTGCCGGGCAAGCTGGCCGATTGCGCCGGGCAAGACCCGATGCGCTCCGAACTGTTCCTGGTGGAAGGTGATTCCGCCGGCGGTTCCGCCAAGCAAGCGCGGGATAAGGAGTTTCAGGCGATCCTGCCGTTGCGCGGCAAGATCCTCAACACCTGGGAAGTCGATGGCAGCGAAGTCCTGGCCAGCCAGGAAGTGCATAACATCGCCGTGGCCATCGGCGTCGATCCGGGCGCGGCGGACATGAGCCAGCTGCGCTACGGCAAGATCTGCATCCTCGCCGACGCCGACTCCGACGGCCTGCACATCGCTACCTTGCTGTGCGCGCTGTTCGTCCAGCACTTCCGCCCGTTGGTGGATGCCGGTCACGTCTACGTCGCCATGCCGCCGCTGTACCGCATCGACCTGGGCAAGGAGATTTTCTACGCCCTCGACGAAGCCGAGCGCGATGGCATCCTCGACCGCCTGGTGGCCGAGAAGAAACGCGGCAAGCCACAGGTCACGCGATTCAAAGGCCTGGGTGAAATGAACCCGCCGCAACTGCGCGAAACCACCATGGACCCGAACACCCGTCGCCTGGTGCAGTTGACCCTGGAAGACTACGCCGCCACGTCGGAAATGATGGACATGCTGCTGGCGAAAAAACGCGCACCGGACCGCAAGTCCTGGCTGGAATCCAAAGGCAACCTTGCCGAGGTGCTGGGCTGATGCGCACAGGTTTCGCCCTGGCGATCCTGATGTGGAGCGGGTTGGTGGCGACCTCGGTCGTTGCCGCGCCCGTGGCTGAACTGAAACTCGTCTCCGAACACGCGGTGGACGGCATGCGCGGCGGCAATCTGTCGGGCCTGGCCTTGTGTGGCAAGGAGCTGTGGACGGTTTCCGACCGCGACGACGACCAGATCTATCGCCTGGATATCAGCGCGCCGACCTGGCAGGCCGAAACGGTGAAGATCGACGTGCCGCCAGTGCCGGAGTCCGGCTTGCCCTGGGGGTTGCGCTCGCGCACCAAGGCCGCGTCGTTCATTCGCGGTGGCGACCTGGATTTTGAAGGCATCAGCTGCGATGCCGCGGGTAACCGCTACATCGTCAGTGAAGCCCATGCGGCGGTGCTGCAAGTGCCGGTGAACGGCGTGCCCGAGTGGTTGAAGATCGCCCCGGGCATGGTGCGTGAAGCGCGGGCCAGTGGCATGTTGCTGCACTTCAATGCGTTGTTTGAGGGGCTGGCGATCAATCCCGAGGGCAATCAGATTTGGCTGGCAGCCGAGCGCGAAAGGCGCGGCCTAATCTCGATCAAGCGCGGGCAAAGCGTTTGGGATTGCGATGGCCCCTGTGTATTGCTGAGCGAAGCCGGCCAGGAAGTGCAGCCGGTCAAGTTCACCAATGCCAAGGCCGTGTCCAAGGACTTTGCCGACCTGGCCCTGTTCAACGGCAAGCTGTTTACCCTGGAGCGCAATGCGTTCCAGATCTGCCGGCGCGATGCGGTCACGGCCAAGGTCGAGCTGTGCTGGTCGTTTGCCGACGAGACCCTGACGCCTGAGCGGCGCTATCCTCAGGCCTACGGCCTGGCTGAAGCCCTGGTGGTGGACGCGGACGGCGCCTGGTTGGGCATCGACAACAATTTCGGCCCCCGCGCCGATGGTGAAAAACGCCCGGTGGTCTATCGTTTCGCCGCCCCGGCCGGTGGCTGGAGTGCCCAGCCATGAACCCTGAATTTTTTGAATTGACCCGGCGCCGCGGCATTTCCGCCGCGCCTTACCCAATGATGAGGCCCGCATGAGTGACATCCTCGCAGACAGCTTAGATGGCGTAGAACGCCGGTCGCTGGCTGACTTCACCGAAAGTGCCTACCTCAACTACTCCATGTACGTGATCATGGACCGTGCCTTGCCGCATATCGGCGACGGCCTGAAGCCCGTGCAACGGCGCATCATCTACGCCATGAGTGAGTTGGGCCTGGACGCTGATTCCAAGCACAAGAAGTCGGCGCGTACCGTCGGCGACGTGCTCGGCAAGTTCCACCCCCACGGCGACTCCGCCTGCTACGAAGCCATGGTGCTGATGGCCCAGCCGTTCAGCTACCGCTACACGCTGGTGGACGGCCAGGGCAACTGGGGTGCGCCGGATGATCCGAAGTCCTTCGCTGCCATGCGTTACACCGAGGCGCGCCTGTCGCGTTACTCGGAAGTGCTACTGAGCGAGCTGGGGCAGGGCACCGCCGATTGGGGCCCGAACTTCGACGGCACGCTCGACGAACCGCTGGTGTTGCCGGCACGTTTGCCGAATATCCTCCTTAACGGCACCACTGGCATCGCCGTGGGCATGGCCACCGATGTACCGCCGCATAACCTGCGTGAAGTGGCCACAGCGTGCGTGCGCTTGCTCGATGAGCCCAAGGCCACGGTCGAACAGCTCTGCGAGCATATCCAGGGCCCGGACTACCCGACCGAAGCGGAAATCATCACGCCGCGCGCCGACCTGCTGAAGATGTACGAAACCGGCAAGGGCTCGGTGCGCATGCGTGCCGTGTACCACATCGAAGACGGCGACATTATCGTCACCGCGTTGCCGCACCAGGTGTCTGGCGCCAAGGTGCTGGAACAGATCGCCGCCCTGATGCAGGCCAAGCCGTCGAAGCTGCCGCAAGTGGCCGACCTGCGTGACGAATCCGACCACGAAAACCCGTGCCGCATCGTGATCATCCCGACCAACAGCCGGGTCGACCACGAAGTGCTGATGCAGCATCTGTTCGCCAGCACCGACCTCGAGTCGAGCTACCGGGTCAACGTCAACATCATCGGCCTGGACGGCAAGCCGCAGCTGAAAAACCTGCGCAACCTGCTGGTGGAGTGGCTGGAATTCCGCGTGCAGACCGTGCGTCGCCGCCTGCAATTCCGCCTGGACAAGGTCGAGCGCCGCTTGCACCTGTTGGACGGCTTGCTGATTGCCTACCTCAACCTGGATGAAGTGATCCACATCATCCGTACCGCCGAGCACCCGAAAGCCGAGTTGATCGCGCGCTTCCAGCTCAGCGAAATCCAGGCCGACTACATCCTCGACACCCGCTTGCGGCAATTGGCGCGACTGGAAGAAATGAAGCTGCGCGACGAGCAAGACGCGCTGCTCAAGGAACAAGCCAAGCTGCAAGCCCTGCTGGGCAGCGAAGCCAAGCTGAAGAAGCTGGTGCGCACCGAGCTGATCAAGGACGCCGAAACCTACGGCGACGACCGCCGCTCGCCAATCGTGCAGCGTGCTGAAGCCAAGGCGCTGACCGAAACCGAGCTGCTGCCAAACGAGAAAATTACCGTCGTTCTGTCGGAAAAGGGTTGGGTTCGTTCGGCCAAGGGGCATGATATTGACGCCACTGGCCTGTCGTACAAGGCTGGCGACGGCTTCAAGACCGCTGCGGCCGGGCGTTCCAACCAGTTCGCGGTGTTTATCGACTCAACCGGGCGCAGTTATTCGGTGCCGGCCCACACCTTGCCGTCTGCACGGGGCCAGGGCGAGCCGTTGACCGGGCGCCTGACGCCGCCACCGGGGGCGAATTTCGAGTGTGTGCTGCTGCCGGATGACGATTCGCTGTACGTGATTGCGTCGGACGCGGGTTACGGTTTCGTGGTCAAGGGTGAAGACCTGCAGGCCAAGAACAAGGCGGGCAAGGCGCTGTTGAGCCTGCCGAACAACGCCAAGGTGATCCTGCCGCGACCGGTGGACGATCGCGAGAGCAACTGGCTGGCCTCGGTGACCACCGAAGGGCGTTTGCTGGTGTTCAAGATCAGCGACCTGCCGCAGCTGGGCAAGGGCAAGGGCAACAAGATCATCGGCATTCCTGGCGAGCGCGTGGCCAGTCGCGAAGAGTACGTGACCGACATCGCAGTGATCCCGGAAGGCGCGACCCTGGTGCTGCAGGCCGGCAAGCGCACGTTGTCGCTGCGTCCTGACGACCTTGAGCATTACAAGGGCGAGCGTGGTCGGCGTGGTAACAAACTGCCTCGGGGCTTCCAGCGCGTGGATGCTTTGTTGGTAGAAACGCCGGTTTAACGCGTATTAGAGGCCTCGATCTACGGTTTAACGCGTAGATCGACGCTTTGGCGCTGGAGTCATGGCGCATATTCACGGATGATATGGCCTTTCCAGCGCCGGCGTGGCCGCGCGTGTTTAGGGTTTTTTCAGTATTAGTTGTGGTTCGCCTTGTGGCAGCCACCTGGATGGGATGATGACCGCTCCACGCGTTCCTTTATTTTTGATGCTCGCTGGCCTGTTGGGGTTGGCGGGTTGCAGCACGCACCAGCCGGTGTCGCTGTACCAGCTGGACAGCGGCAGCCCGGCGCAGCCCGCCCAGGCTGCCGGCATGGCGGTATTGCTTGGCCCGGTCGTCGTGGCGGACTACCTGCAACGCGAAACCCTGCTGCAACGTCAGAACGACGGCAGCCTGCAAGGTTCCACCGATGGTCGTTGGGCGGGCAGTCTGTCGTCTGACATCAACCAGTTGATGCTGCGCCAGGTGGCCGGTCATCTGGACAGCCAGCGTGTGGTGCTCGCGCCTGCGCCAGCGGCGTTCAGCCCGGATGTGCAGGTCTTGCTGACCATCACGCGCCTGGACTCCGGCACCTCGCAGCCGGCGATCCTGGATGCCCAGTGGCGCTTGATCGACCGCCGTGGCCAGGTACGTGACAGCCGCATCGTGCACTTGCAGGAAGAACACGCGGGCACCACCGCGTCCCAGGTCCAGGCCCAGGGCGTGCTGTTGCAGCATTTGGCCGAGCAGTTGTCGGTGGCCCTCAAGCCATTGGCCAACCAGCCGCCGATTGCCGAAGCGCCGCGCAAGCAGGCGCCGGTGCAGGCGGCCAAGCCGGCAGAACCGCAGAAGCCGAAGATGCCGATGGCTACGCCGATTCGTACGGATATGGAAGTGTTCCGGTTCTGACCTGAATCACCGGCACAAAAAAAGGCCCGCTGACTCAGCGGGCCTTTTTTTGTGCACGATTTGGAGGTCATCGAAGATCCCTTGTGGGAGCGGGCTTGCCCGCGATTGCGGAGTGCCAGCCTACACATCTTTGGCTGAACCACCGCCATCGCGGGCAAGCCCGCTCCCACAGGTGTTTCCCACAGGTGTTTGTGCAGTGTCTTAAATCTTGGTGCGGGTCTCGTGCATCCGCGCCAGTTGCCGCTCCAGCATCGACGGATACGGCTCCATCAACCGCTCCACACAGCTCGCCCCCTCAGGGCTGGCAATCGGGCGGATACGGGCGCGCTGGCGGATCAGCGTGTCTTCACTGATCTTGCGCTCCACCAGCAGCAGGTTGCGGCTGTGTTGCGACAAGGCCAGGGCATCCTGTGCGCTCTCGGTGAGCAGCAGGTCGATCTGGCTCATGCCAAACAGGTCGTCGCTCACCGTCAGGCCCAGTTGCAGTTGCAACGTGATGCCACTGTCCGCCACTTCGATCTGCAAGGCATGGCCCAGGGCGCGCAGCAGCTCGCCGCAGCAGATGGCGTTGGTCAGGTAGTCTTCGCCGCTGTCTTCGCTGTGGAACAGCATCAGCGTGCTGCCGTCGTTCAGGGTGTGCAGTTCGCTCTGGTACAGCGAGGCGGCCTGGTCGAGGCAGTCGCGGTAGCGTTCCAGCAGTTCCGTCAGGCGGGTACGGGGCAGGCGGCGCAGTTGATCCTGGGAGCCCAGTTGCACGGCCAGGACCGCACTGTGCTGGGGCTCGGCGTTCTTCACCGGGGCAGGCGTCGGCGCGACGGCCGGGCTGTTTGCCGCGGTATCGCGCAGGTCGGCGAACGGGTCTTCGTCGTCCAATTCGTCCTCGTCGGCCTGGATCGCTTTGCGGGTGGCAGGCTTGAGGCCAGCAACCGGTGCGTTTTCGGCAAAACCCGGCTCACCCACGTCGAACTCGGGCTCGTCGTCGTATTCCGGCTCGGGCTCCGGCGCGCGCACGGTCGGCTCCGGGGCGAAGCTGGCGTGCAGCTGGCGGGCGAGGTCGCCGATTTCATCCTGGCGGTCGGTGGCCGGGGTGTGTTCGTCGATGTCCCGCAGCCAGATGCGCAGTTGCATCAGCGGCGTGGAGATATGCCGACCCAGGCGCAGGCTCAGGGCCAACGCCAGGGCCAGCAGGATCGCGCTGAGGATGCCCATGCTTTGCAGGCTGATGGTCATCGGCTGCTGGAATTGCTGCATGTCCAGGCTGATGCGCAGCTGGCCGGCCTTCACGTCCTGGAACGTGATGTTGCTCTGGTACAAGCCTTCGGCTTCGCCCAGCAGGCCGTTCTTCGGGCGTTGCCCGGCTTCGGCCATGATCCGGTTGTCCACGCTGTAGATGGCAGCGTGGGCCACCAGCGGGTTCTTGGTCAGGTTGTTGAGCAGCACGTTGAGGCTGAGGATGTCATTGGACACCAACAGCTCGGTCGCCGACGTGGCGGTCTGCGTGGTCAGGCTCTCGCCCAGGGCGTCGGCCTGTTCGTGCATGGCCTGTTTGAACTGCAAACCCATCACGCAGGCGTAGATCACCAGGGCCAGGGCGACCAGGATCACGTTATGGCTGGCGATGCGTAATGCGATCGGTACACGGCGGTGGCGCAGTGCCCGGAAGATCAGCAGGAAGAAGTTATCGGTTTTTACTGGCGTGGGCCGGTTCACTTGCGCTCGGCTCTTGGTCCGTGAAGTTGACGCGCAGTATAGCGACAGGCCCCAGAGCGTCAAAGCGCTGGCTGTGCCCGATGGTCACTGAAAGTGGGTAGAATGCGGTTTTTTTCCAGCCTGGGGGTGCGCCTTGCGCGAAATTGTCCTGATAAACATCACCGGTGAAGATCGCCCGGGTCTGACGGCGGCGATTACCGGCGTTCTGGCCCAGGGTGGTGTGAACATTCTCGACATCGGCCAGGCGGTGATCCACGACACGCTGTCGTTCGGCATCCTGGTCGAGATCCCGAGCACTGAACAGGCGTCCTCGGTGCTCAAGGACATCCTGTTTACGGCGTACAAGCTCGATCAACAGGTGCGTTTCACCCCGGTGTCCGAAGCCGATTACCAGCATTGGGTCGCCGGCCAGGGCAAGAAACGCCACATCGTGACGCTGTTGACTCGCAAGGTCACGGCCGAGCAGCTCCAGCGTGTCAGCTCGATTACCGCGCAATACGGTTTGAATATCGACCACATTGACCGTCTGTCGGGTCGCATGCCGCTGGACACCCCGGCCGACAAGGGCAAGGGTTGCATCGAGTTCTCCGTGCGCGGCGAGCCGGCTGATCCGCAAGCCCTGCGTGCTGAGTTCCTCAGCGTGGCCCAGGAGTTGAATGTCGATATCGCCTTCCAGGAAGACTCGCTGTTCCGCCGCAACCGCCGCCTGGCGGTGTTCGACATGGACTCCACGCTGATCGAAGCGGAAGTCATCGACGAATTGGCCAAGGCGGCCGGCGTGGGCGAGCAAGTCTCCGAGATCACCGAGCGCGCCATGGCCGGTGAACTGGATTTTCGCGCGAGCTTCAAGGAACGCCTGGCGCTGCTCAAAGGCCTGGACGTCAGCGTGCTGGACTCCATCGGCGCCTCGCTGCGTCTGACCGAAGGCGCCGAAACCCTGTTCGCCGAACTCAAGCGCCTGGGCTACAAGACCGCGATCCTGTCGGGCGGCTTTACCTACTTCGCCAAGCAATTGCAGGCCAAGTTGGGCATCGACTACGTGTTCGCCAACGAGCTGGAAGTGGTGGACGGCAAGGTGACAGGCGTGGCGGTCGAGCCGATTGTCGATGCGCAGCGCAAGGCGGACTTGCTGAAGGAGTTGGCGCACAAGGAAGGTTTGCGTCTGGAGCAGACCATTGCGGTCGGCGACGGTGCGAATGACCTGCCGATGCTGGCGATTGCCGGGTTGGGTGTGGCGTTCCGCGCCAAGCCGTTGGTGAAACAGTCGGCGAAGCAGGCGATTTCGACGTTGGGGTTGGATGGGGTGTTGTATCTGCTGGGCTTTCGCGATCGCGACGGTCAGCTGTAACTGAACAAATGCGATAAAAAAATGTGGGAGCTGGCTTGCCTGCGATAGCGGTGTTGGATTCACCACCGCTATCGCAGGCAAGCCAGCTCCCACATTGATCGGGTTCCAGCTTTAAATCTATTGTGAATCAGGCTTTTGGCAGTGCCATGCCCTGGCCCATCTGCACCGGAGTGCCGGCCGCCAGCTCTTCAGCCCACTTCACCTGATCCGGCCCGAACAGCACGATCGCGGTCGAACCCAGCTTGAACCGACCCAGCTCCGCACCTTTTTCCAGGTGAATCGGCGCACGCGCCGCTTCGTCATAGCGGAAGGTTTTCAGCTCGCGCTTCGGCGGTGTCACCAAGCCAGCCCACACGGTTTCAATCGACGCCACAATCATCGCACCCACCAACACCACGGCCATCGGGCCGCGTTCGGTGTCGAAAATGCAGGCAACACGTTCGTTACGGGCAAACAGCTCCGGTACATTTTCGGCGGTGGTCTGGTTGACCGAGAAGATGCGCCCCGGGATGTAGATCATTTCGCGCAGGGTGCCGGCCAGCGGCATGTGCACGCGGTGGTAGTCCTTCGGCGACAGGTACACGGTCGCAAAATCACCGCCCATGAACGGCGCCGCGACGGCCGAGTCGCCACCCAGCAGTTCCAGCACGCTGAAGCTGTGGCCTTTGGCCTGGAACACGCGACCATGCTCGATCGGGCCAAGCTGGCTGACCGCGCCGTCGGCGGGGCTCAAGATCGCGCCCGGGGTTGGGTCCAGCGGGCGGGCGCCGTCTTTCAAGGCGCGGGTGAAGAACGCGTTGAAGTGTTCGTAGGCGGTCACGTCTTCCACCAGGGCCTGGGACATGTCCACCTGATAGCGCTTGGCGAACCAGCTGGTGAAGGCGTTCTTGAACCAGCGCACGCGGCACTCGGCAATGCAGCCGGCCAAGCGCGACAGCAGGTGGTGCGGCAGCAAGTACTGGCTGAGGATAAACAACTGCTTTTTCATTTACTGTCCTTAAACCTTAAATCTCAACGGGGGTGTCGGGGTGGTTGCCCCATTCGCCCCAGGAACCGGCATAACCTTTGACTCGCGGATAACCGAGCGCCTTGGCCACCAGGTAGGTGAAGCCAGAGCGGTGGTGAGTCTGGCAGTGGGTGATGATTTCTTTGTCGCGGGTCAGCCCGAGGTCTTCGAGGATCTGCGGCATGTCGCGGCGGATGCGCAGGTTGCGCGCCGGGTCCATGCCTGCCGTCCATTCGAAGTTCACGGCGCCGGGGATGTGCCCACCTTTGGCGGCGAGGACTTTCTCGCCGGAATACTCCAGCGGGCCGCGTGCGTCCCAGATGCCCAGGTCGGGCGCGCCGAGGCGGCTTTGCAGGTACTCGCGGGTGGCAGTGGGGCCGTCGTGCAGCGTCAGGCTGACCGGGCCGCCGGCGGGCGCGGGCACCTCGGTGCTGACCGGGTGCTGGCCTTCGAGCCAGGCCAGCAGGCCGCCGTCGAGGTAGTGGTATTTCTGATGGCCGATCACGTCGAGCATCCAGATGAAGCGCCCGGCCCAGCCGCCGCCTTCGTCGTCGTAGACCACGTAGGTCGCGTCCGGGGTGTGGCCCAGTTCGCCGAAGAGTTTTTCCAGGTCGGCCTTATGGGGCAGCAGGCCCGGTGCAGGCGGCTGGCCCAGTTGGGTGCGCTTGGGGTCAACGAAATGCGCGCCGGGGATATGCCCCTGGGCGTAGCGGGCAGCGCTGGTGAGGTCCACCAGAATCAGGTGTTCGGCATCAAGGCGACCTTGCAGGTCGCTGGATTCGATCACCAGCGGCAAGCCAGAGAAGTCAGGCATGTGAGGTCTCCTGGGCACAAATGTTGGCGATAAAGGACCGCGATTGTAGCGCAAGCATCAGGCGCTGCGGTTGGTAAAGCAGTGCAGGGCCTTCTCGATGCATTGCGCGGTTTTGCCGAACGCCTGCACGGTGGTTTCCGAGAACGGCCCGCCGCCCTGGTCGGCCACCATCAGCATCACCACCTTGCCGTTGCAGCTCAGGGAGCGCAGCAGCAGGTGTTCGCCGGTGAACAGGCGGCGCAGGATCGGCGGCAGCAAGGCCGAGAACTGCGCGTGGTTGTCCGGGGTGAGGCGCACTTGCGCGGACTTTTCCAGCAGGCGTTGCAGCAGGGTGCTATTGGTCACGTCCAGGCTGAGGTTGGCGGCGTCCTTCGGCAGGCCGTCGGCCTGATGCACACGCAAGGTGCTTTGGGCGCGGTCGGTCATCAGCAGCATGACCCGCTGCATGCCGCTCGCTACCAAGGCTTCCTTGGCGCAGGTGGTCAGGTGCATGGCGTTGGCGAAACGGCTTGGCTCTACCAGCAATTCGGTGCAGCGCTTGCGCCAGACGGCCAGGGATTCGGCGGTGGGTGGCGGCGCGGGCAGCAGGCCGCGATGGATTTTTTGCACGTGCCACGGCCAGATCAGCGACAACGCCGGGTGCCACAAATCCGGCATCAGCGTGGTGCGCGCGCTGGTCACGGCTTGCTGGTGGACTTGCTGCTGCACATCGCCCAGGGGCTGTTGCAGGTACAGCGCGGTGAGGTATTGCCAGCGCTCGGTGTGCGGGCAGGTCCAGGACTCCTGGGCCGACATCGCCAGGCCGTTGGCCAGCAGCACGGTGTTGGCCGGCTGGTTCAGCCAGCGCCGCAGGTTGGGTTCGGCGTCGAGCAATTGCTGCTGGCGCAAGGCGTCGTCTTCGCGGGCGATGTGCAGCGCCTTGACCAGCAAACGCTGCTCTTTAAGCAACAGGTTGTAGCCCTGGGAGACCCAGATCGGCAGGTGCCAGGCTTCGGTCAAGCCCAGGCACAGGTCCAGCAGGCGTACGCCGAACAATTCCTGCTCGACCTGGCGCGCCGACTGGCCTTTGTGGATCACCCGCAGTTCCCATTCCTCAAGGAGCTTGGGGTAGGCGACCGCCATCGGCCACAGCGGCGCCAAAAACAGCAGGCTGCCCCAGTGAATGTCCTGCCACAAGCGCGCCAGGCGGCTGGCGAACAAGCCGCTGGCCTGTTGCGAGGCGTGCTGGCTGACCAGCAGCAATTGGCGCAAGGCCACGGGAATCTCATGGGCCGGCACCGACGGCAGCCGCGCCAGCAGCTCTTCAGCGCGTTTCAGGCCGAGGCGGTTGAGCGCCACTTCGAGGTTTTCCGCAGGCTCCGTGAAACTGCCGTGGGTATGGCTATTGGCTTCGCGCATCACGCTGAGCACCAGCGCCGGGCTGTTCTGCATCAGCTCGGCAATATCTCGCAACGAACTGCGGCTATCGCGGATGCCTTTGCACACGCGCTCGTGGCTGGCCTGGGGGACGGGCAGCAGCACATCGTCCAGGCGCTTGATCCAAGCGGCGAGGGAAGTGGGTTTTGCAATTGGGACTGTCGTTTCATTAGCCATGATTGGGGCGCGATCATCACTTGCGGTCAACACGCCCGGATCGGGCCGAACTGGCTTTTCGCCTTAACGGCCTATAGTCTGGCGCAGTTTTGCCGATAAGTAGAACAAGAGTTTTGCAGTTCCTCCAAATATGTCCATGAACCCGACGGCGCAAGTACAGATCCCCTATGGCTAAAATTATCGGCATCATCGTCGTCTTCGCAAGCGTGCTCGGCGGGTACGTCCTGTCCCACGGTAAAATTGCCGCGCTGATCCAGCCTTTCGAGGTGATGATTATCGGTGGTGCGGCGTTGGGCGCGTTCCTGCAAGCGAACCCCGGCTACATGACCATGCACGTGATCAAGAAGTCGCTGGGCATGTTCGGTTCGCGTTTCACCCACACCTTCTACCTGGAAGTGCTGGGGCTGGTGTACGAAATCCTCAACAAGAGCCGCCGCGAAGGCATGATGGCCATCGAGGCCGACATCGAAGATGCCGCGGCGAGCCCGATTTTCGCCAAGTACCCGGCCGTGCTCAAAGATGAGCGCATGACCGCCTACATCTGTGATTACCTGCGCATCATGTCCTCCGGCAACATGGCCCCCCATGAGCTGGAAGGCCTGTTCGACATGGAATTGTTCAGCCTCAAGGAAGAGCTGGAGCACCCATCCCACGCGGTGACCGGCATCGCCGACGGCATGCCCGGCTTCGGTATCGTCGCGGCAGTACTCGGTATCGTGGTGACCATGGCCTCCCTGGGCGAAGGCGACCAGGCGGCCATCGGCATGCACGTAGGTGCGGCACTCGTAGGTACCTTCTTCGGTATTCTCGCGGCCTACGGCTTCTTCGGCCCACTGGCGACCTCCCTGGCCCACGATGCCAAGGAAGAAATCAACCTGTACGAATCGATCAAGGCCAGCCTGGTCGCGTCCGCTTCCGGCATGCCGCCATCGCTGGCGGTGGAGTTCGGTCGCAAGGTGCTGTACCCGA